>NZ_JBOBDR010000003.1:0-385882 GCF_050586545.1 Pseudomonas sp. WC2
ATGATCCCGGTCAAGGTAGGTGCTGTAAACCAGTCCCTTGGGTTCCAGAAACACCCTGACGTGATCACCCGTATACATGGGCGCCCACGGCCCGGCCCGGCACAACAAGCCATGACGCGGAAAATTTTCCCTCGCCGCCGCCAGGTTGATGCCCCACACCAATGGCGTTTCAGACACCGGCCCGGTGCGCCCGGGGATGTCGAGTTCGTTGAGCAGCAATGTGCTGTTGTCGGGCAATTCAGGAGTGGTCATGGCGGGCTCCGGTCGTGGAAAGCAACGGAGTGATTTAGGCGCAGAGTGGGCGGGGTGTCACCTGTCAGATCTGACAGGGGCAACGTGTTTTCCGATGAACGGAGCGATGTTTACTACGGTAGCGACAGTGCGACGATTCGGCTTTTTTGCCTTCGCGAAATACCTGATCAGGCCGCTTAGAGCGCAGAAACTAAATGCCGCCATAACCCCCTGACCGTTGAGCACCCAAGGTATTGACAGCCAATATTACCAGCATCATATTGGCGCCATATTTCGACTGTAATCTCATTTCCACCGTCAGATTTTCATCGAGGACATCGCCATGCACTACAAAGTTTTTGGCCGTAAAACCGGCCTGCGGGTTTCGGAACTGGCGCTGGGTGCCGGCAACTTCGGTACCGGTTGGGGCCACGGCGCGGAGCGCGATGAAGCCAAGCGCATCTTTGATGGCTATCTCGATGCCGGGGGCAATTTCATCGATACCGCCAATGGCTATCAGGGTGGGCAATCGGAATCGATGCTCAGCGAGTTCATCGCTGCGGAGCGTGATCGTCTGGTGATCGCCACCAAATACAGCATGGGGACTACACCAGCCGATGGCATTTCCCACACCGGCAACAGCCGTAAAAACATGGTGCGCGCCGTCGAAGAAAGTCTGAAACGCTTGAAAACCGATCACATCGATCTGTTCTGGGCGCATATCAGCGACGGCGTGACGCCGATGGAAGAAATCCTGCGTGGATTTGATGATCTGGTTCGCGCGGGGAAGATTCACTACGCCGGACTGTCGAACTTCCCGGCATGGCGCATCGCCCGCGCCGACGTGCTTGCAGAGGTGCGGGGGTTCGCGCCGATTGCGGCGATTCAAGTCGAGTACAGCCTCGCCGAACGCAGCGCTGAACGCGAGTTGCTGCCGATGGCTGAAGCGCTCGGTTTGGCCGCCACGCTGTGGTCGCCCCTTGGCGGCGGCTTCCTCACCGGCAAGTATCGCGGCAACGATGACAACAACCGTGCGGCGAAACTCGGCATGTTGGTGCATGCGGAAAAAAGCGCTCGGGAAACCGCCCTCCTCGACAACCTGCTGGCGGTCGCCAGCGAAATCGGCGTTAGCCCGACCCACGTTGCGATTGCCTGGCTACGGGAAAAAGCCAAACGCTCAACCACCGCGCTGATTCCGATTCTGGGATCGCGGACTCGTGAACAACTTGATGCCACTTTGGGCGCACTCGACGTGCAATTGGATGACGCGCAACTGGCGCGGCTCGATGGCATCAGCAGCACGCCGGCGGGTGTTCCACACGAGACGATTGTCAGCTCTGCGCCGCGTTATACCGGTTCGCAGACGCTGGATTTACCTAAGGTTCCGGTGGCGTGAGGGTTTGAGGATCTGCTTGCGAAGGCGTCAGGTCAGCTAGTACAGAGGTTAGCTGACCCGACGCCTTCGCGAGCAAGCTCGCTCCCACAGGGGTTCTGCACACGGGTTTTAACAATCGACTTTGTGTCGGGCGGCGTAGAGGCAAAGCATTTCCATGGCCAGCGTAGCGGCGGCCAGTGAGGTGACGTCGGCATGATCGTAGGCCGGGGCGACTTCGACGACGTCCATGCCGACCAGATTGATCCCGCGCAAACCGCCGAGAATCTCCAGCGCTTGCACCGTGCTCAAGCCGCCGCACACCGGTGTGCCGGTGCCGGGTGCGAAGGCCGGGTCGAGGCAGTCGATGTCGAAGGTCAGATACACCGGGTTGGCGCCAACCCGCGCGCGGATCGCTTCGACAATTGCTTCGCAGCCACGCCGATGCACCTGCCGCGCATCGAGAATCTGAAAACCCATCGGGTCGTCATTGGTGGTGCGCAAACCGATCTGCACTGAGCGCGCCGGATCGACCAGCCCTTCCCGCGCGGCGTGCCAGAACATGGTGCCGTGATCGACGCGCTTGCCCTCCTCGTCCGGCCAGGTGTCGCTGTGCGCATCGAAGTGAATCAGCGACAGCGTGCCGTGTTTGCGCGCGTGGGCCTTGAGCAGCGGGTAGCTGATGAAGTGGTCGCCGCCAAAGGTGAGCATGGCGCTGCCGGCATTGAGAATGTACTCGGCATGGGCCTCAATGCTTTCCGGGATGCTGTGCGGTGCGCCGTAATCGAAATCGCAGTCGCCGTAGTCGATGACGGCCAGATGATCGAACGGGTCGAACGCCCACGGCCAGTGGCGCTCCCAGGCAATCCCGGTGGACGCGGCGCGAATCCCGCGTGGCCCGAAACGTGCGCCTGGGCGGTTGCTGGTGGCGGTGTCGAACGGCACGCCGCTGACGGCGACATCGACGCCGCGCAAGTCCCGGCTATAGCGCCGGCGCATGAAACTGGTGATGCCGGCGTAGGTGCTTTCGGCGGCAGTGCCGTAAAGGCTGTCACGGGTAATCGCCTGGTCGTTTTGCATTGGCACGTCCATCGGAGTGCTCCTTCTTATTGTATTCAGGGCTATTGGTGGCTACGGAACGTGGTCCAGAGGCGCGTGCGCTGGCGCATGTCCTTGAGGCTCATGCTGCGGTCTGCGTACAGCCGCGCGCGCACATCGCTTGGTGGGTAGATGTCGGGATCGTTGCGCACGGCTTCATCCACCAACGGCGTCGCGGCTTGATTGGCCGTGGCGAAAAACAGCGTGTTGGTCAGCTCGGCCACCGAATCCGGGCGCAACATGAACTCGATAAACGCTCGGGCGGCGTCGGGGTGCGGCGCGTCTTTGGGAATGGCGAGGTTGTCTTGCCAGACCAGCGTGCCTTCCTTGGGAATGCGATAAGCGACTTCGTAGGGCTTGTTGGCCTTGCGCGCCTGATCGGCGGCCATGCTCGCATCACCGTTGTAGGTCAGCGCCAAACAGACGTTGCCGCTGGCCAGGTCGTTGATCTGCCGGCCGGTGGCGACGTAGAGCACCGACGGTTGGAGTTTTTGCAATAACGCCTCGGCCGCTGCCAAGTCCTGTTTGTCGGTGCTGTAAGGATCTTTGCCCAAGTAATGCAGAGCCAGACCGATGACTTCCTGCGGCGAATCCAGAATCGCGATCCCGCAGTCCTTGAGTTTGCTGGCGTATTCGGGTTTGAACAGCAGATCGAGGCTGTTCAGCGGCACGTCCGGCAGACGCTGTTTCACCGCTTCGACATTCATGCCCAGCCCCAACGTGCCCCAGGTGTATGGCACGCCGTAGCGATTGCCGGGATCGACAGCGGCGAGCTTCTCCAGTAAATCCGGATCAAGATTGGCGTAGCCCTTGAGTCCGTCGTGGGGGATTTCTTTCAGCGCGCCTGCGGCCAATCCCCGGGCCAGCACGCTGGACGACGGCACCACCACGTCATACCCGCTGCCACCAGTGAGCAGTTTGGTTTCCAGCACCTCCGAGGTATCGAAGGTGTCGTAGCGCACATGAATGCCGGTTTCCTGCTCGAAACGCTGCAGGGTTTGCGGCGGAACGTAATCGGCCCAGCTGTAGAGGTTGAGGGTTTTCTCCTCGGCGTG
The DNA here is from genome assembly GCF_050586545.1 of Pseudomonas sp. WC2. Lineage (NCBI taxonomy): Bacteria > Pseudomonadati > Pseudomonadota > Gammaproteobacteria > Pseudomonadales > Pseudomonadaceae > Pseudomonas > Pseudomonas sp. WC2. Next base: position 3,757 of record NZ_JBOBDR010000003.1, read on the forward strand.
AACGTGGATGGCCACGGACAACAACAGCGCGGGGAAACACAGCTTGAAAAAGGGAGCCATGACGAACACCTGACCGGAGGAAGTGGTTGCAGGATGCGCCGTCGGATACATTAGAAAAATAGCTGAATAATTATCCTGACTTTATCCCGGAGTAATGTGATGTTGGGGCAACTCCACGACATTGATTTGCAGTTGTTGCGCCTGTTTGTGCGGGTAGTCGAGTGCGGAGGTTTCAGTGCCGCGCAAGGTGATCTGGGCCTGAGCCAGTCGAGCATCAGCCAGCAAATGGCCAAACTGGAAACCCGTTTGGGTTATCGCCTGTGCAGCCGGGGCAAAGGCGGATTCAGCGTGACGCCCAAGGGTGAGCAGTTGCTGATCGCGGTGCGTGCGCTGTTTGAGTCGATCGAGTTGTTCCGCCATCAATCCAACGGCGTCGCCGGGCGCTTGATCGGTGAAGTACGGCTGGGGATTTCCGAGTCGGTCGATCAGTCGGTGCTGCAACGTGTCGCCGAGGCCATTCGACGTTTTCGTGAACGTGACGAGTCAGTACGCATCGAGTTGATCAGCGCCATGCCCGGCGAGATGGAACGTCTGTTGTTGCAACAGCGGCTGGATCTGGCGATCGGTTATTTCTCGCAAGTGCAGAGCGCCTTCGACTACCGCCAATTGTTCAGCGAAACCCAGCATCTGTATTGCGCGCCGGGGCATCCGTTGTTTACCGACGCGGCGCCGAGTGACGCGGCGCTTGAGGCATGCGACCGAGTCGATCATCCCTACCGTTTTTTGCGCAGCGACGAGCCGTTCCAGGGCAAGGTCTGTTCGGCGCGATCGGAGCAGGTCGAAGGCACCCTCGCGTTTATTCTGTCGGGCAAACATGTTGGTTATCTGCCGGACCACTATGCGCGCGGCTGGCAAGAGAAAGGCTTGTTGCGCACCGTGCGTGAAGGCGAGTTGAGTTTTGAGGTGGCGTTTCATCTGGCGCGGCATCGGGCGCAGGTACCGGGCGATGCGCAAAAAGCCTTTGAAGAAGATTTGCTGAAAGCATTTGCGTGAATCGATTAAGCGGGCAAGCGCCGGAAAACCTGACCTTTCAGGCAGTTATTGCTCGTTGCCCTCGCCGTCCTCTTCCGGCATTCTGCGCGTCCATTTTTTGACCCGGCACCGCCTCGCGGCACGCAAATCACCATGACCGCCTCTGAAAAAGTCCCGCGCAACAACGATCTGATCTACGGCCTCAACGACCGTCCGCACCTCACCGCCACCGTCTTCGCCGCGCTGCAACACGTGCTGGCGAGCTTCGTCGGCATCATCACGCCGACGCTGATCATGGGCGGTGCCCTCGGTTTGCAGAGTGAAATCCCCTACCTGATCAGCATGGCGCTGTTCGTCTCCGGCCTCGGCACGTTTGTGCAGGCCAAGCGATTCGGCCCGGTCGGTTCTGGCTTGCTGTGCCTGCAAGGCACCAGTTTTTCCTTTATCAGCGTGATTCTCAGCGCCGGTTTCATGGTCAAGGCGCGCGGCGGCGGCACCGATGAAATCCTCTCGACGATCTTCGGCGTGTGTTTCTTCGCCGCGTTCATTGAAGTGGTGTTGAGCCAGTTCATCGGCAAATTGCGCATGCTGATCACCCCGGTGGTCACTGGCACAATCATCACGCTGATGGGCCTGTCGCTGATCAAAGTGGCGATGACCGACATCGCCGGCGGCTTCGGTGCAGCGGATCTGGGCGCGTCCAGCCATGTGTTCCTCGCGGCGCTGGTGATTGGCACCATCGTTGTGCTGAACCGCGTCGATGTGCCATTCCTGCGTCTTGGGGCGATCGTCATCGGCCTGACTCTCGGTTACGTCGTAGCGTGGCTGATGGGCACGGTGGATTTCGCTTCGATGCCTGAGGTGCCGCTGGTCAGCGTCCCGGTGCCGTTCAAGTACGGTTTCAATTTCGACTGGGTGGCGTTCGTGCCGGTGGCGGTGATTTTTCTCGTTTCGCCGCTCGAAGCTGCGGGCGACTTGACGGCCAACTCGATGATCTCGCGTCAGCCGGTCAAAGGCCCGCTGTACATTCGCCGGATCAAGTCCGGGCTGCTCGCCGATGGTCTCAACTCGGCCATGGCTGCAGTGTTCAACAGCATGCCGATGGTGACCTTCGCGCAGAACAACGGCGTGATCCAGCTCACCGGCGTGGCCAGCCGTTACGTGGCGTTCTTCATTGCCGGCCTGCTGGTGCTGCTCGGCCTGTTCCCAATGATCGGCGCAGTGCTGCAATTGATGCCGAAACCGGTGCTTGGCGGCGCTGAACTGGTGATGTTCGGCACCGTCGCCGTGGCCGGGATCAAGATCCTCGCCGAGGCGGGCCTGCATCGGCGCAACATGCTCATCGTCGCCATTTCCCTCGGCATGGGCTTGGGCATCGCCGCCGTGCCGGAAGTGCTGCGTGAACTGCCGCAAGCGCTGCGCAACATCTTCGAATCGCCAATCACCGTCGGCGCGTTGTGCGCTATCGTGCTGAACATCTTCCTGCCCGAAGAATTCATCGAGCTGGAAGAAGACGATTTCGACCCGGAAGCTTCTATTCTTCAGGTCATGGAAAACCCGGACATGCCGGCCAAGGGTGAACCTGCCCAACCAGCGGCTGTCGCACAGTTGAACCGTTAAACGTTGCGTTGCAGAAAAGGGCTGCGCCGGTCACGGTTCAGCCCTTTTTTGTTGAGAGATCGTTTATGCGCCGCGTCCAAACCGTGATTCTGTCGTTACTGTTGTTGTCGCTCAGTGCCTGCGCGCTGTTTCCCAATCGTGATCCGGTGACCATTAACGTGGTCGGCCTCGAACCGTTGCCGAGCCAGGAGCTGGAAGTGCGTTTCGCGATCAAACTGCGCGTGCAGAACCCCAATGAAACGGCCATCGATTACAACGGCATCGCCCTGGATCTGGACGTCAATGGCCATTCCCTGGCCTCGGGTGTCAGCGATCAGAGCGGCTCGATCCCGCGTTTTTCCGAAACCATCGTCAGCGTCCCGGTCAGCGTTTCCGCGTTCTCGGTGTTGCGCCAGACCCTTGGCCTGAGCCAGACGCAAACCCTCGACAACCTGCCTTACGTGTTGCGCGGCAAACTCGCCGGCGGTTTGTTCGGCACGATGCGCTTTGTCGACAGCGGCACGCTGAGTTTGCCCAAGGCCACTGCCGCGACCTGGTAAAAATGCGATAGCCTCCGGCGTTCTATAAAGACACGCATGGAGGTCACAGGTTATGGAAGACACACCGACGTTGCACACCGAACGGCTGATATTGCGCCCGATGGAACTGGCCGACGCCGAGGCCGTACAACAAATGTTTCCGCACTGGGACGTGGTGCGCTATCTCAACGCCGCCGTGCCCTGGCCGTATCCCGAAGACGGCGCCCTCACCTATTTGCGCGACATTGCCTTGCCGGCAGTGGCCGCAGGTAAAGAGTGGCATTGGTCGATTCGCCTCAAATCCGCACCGGAGCAGTTGATCGGCAATGTCAGCCTGATGGATCAGCCGGATAACCATCGCGGATTCTGGCTCGCGCCGGCGTGGCAAGGTCAGGGTTTGATGAGCGAAGCGAGCACGGCGGTGACCGATTACTGGTTCAACGTGTTGAATCGTCCGCTGATGCGCGAGCCGAAAGCGGCGCCGAACATCGGTTCGCGCAGGCTTTCCGAGCGGGTTGGCATGCGCTTGATTCGCACGGATGAGGATGATTTTGTGGGTGGGCGTTTTCCTCGGGAGATTTGGGAAATCACTCGGGAAGAATGGCGGCAACGGCGCTGATTTTACGGCGTAGTGATGTCCCCTTGTGGGAGCGAGCCTGCTCGCGAATGCGTTCTGTCAGTGATGAATGTATTGACTGATACAACGCCATCGCGAGCAGGCTCACTCCTACAGGGTTTGTGTATGGTCTGAGTTTATGCGGTGAAGCGCACCCCCGGTTTCGCGCGTTCATCGACACTCAACTCAAACACATCCGGCCGCGCGTAGTGGCCGACCACGTCGTAGTCGTAACGCGCCCGCACCAGTTCATCGGTGTCGATTTCTGCGGTCAGCAACCCAACGTCGCCGCGCAACGGCCCGGCCAACACATCGCCCATCGGCCCGACAATCACACTGCCGCCAGCAATCAGCGGTCGATCCGCCGGCCAATTGGCAATCTCCACGCCGAGTTCTTCAGGCGATGCCTGCACCTGGCAGGCACTGACCACAAAGCAGCGGCCCTCGTGAGCGATATGGCGCATGCTGACCTGCCACATCTCGCGCTCATCCACGGTCGGCGCGCACCAGACCTCAATGCCTTTGGCGTACATCGCCGTGCGCAGCAGCGGCATCATGTTTTCCCAGCACACCACCGCGCCGAGTTTGCCGACCTGAGTGTCGAGCACCGGCAGGGTTGAGCCGTCGCCCTTGCCCCAGATCAGGCGTTCGGTGCCGGTGGGCATCAATTTGCGGTGTTTGCCGACGAGCCCGGCCTGCGGGTCGAAATACAGCGCCGTGCAATACAAGGTGCTGCCGGCCCGCTCGATCACACCGATCACCAGGTTGGCGCCAGTGCGCGCCGACAATCCGGCCAGCGCGTCGGTTTCCGCACCGGGCACATCGATGGCGTTGGCGAAATAGCGCGCAAAGGCTTCGCGGCCTTCGGGCAAGCGATAACCCAACTGCGTGCCAAAGCCCTCGCCTTTCGGGTAACCGCCGAGCAACGCTTCGGGCATCACCACCAGTGCCGCGCCGGCGTCGATGATCGCGTCTTCCCAGCTGAGAATCTGTTCGAGGGTTTCGCCTTTGCCGCCGGGCAAGGCGCCAATCTGCAGGGCAGCAACGATTGACTTGGGCATTGCATTCACTCCGTCCGTTTCCGATGTTGCTGATTCTGCGGCGCCACGCGATCATGAATAAAGCCCCGATCACTGCTGAATGATATGAACCAAATGAATATCGCCAACGTTGACCTCAACCTGCTGAAAGTCTTCGAAGCGCTGCACGAAGAATCCAGCGCCAGCCGCGCGGCGTTGCGTCTGGGCGTGACGCAATCGGCGGTGAGCGCCGCGTTGCGACGTCTGCGCGAGGTCTACGGCGATCCTTTGTTCGTGCGCACCGGACGCGGCTTAGCGCCTACACTCAAAGCCAACCAGTTGAAACCGGTGGTCAGTGATGCCCTCGACAAGTGCCGGCAGAGCCTGGCGATGGTCGATCCAACGGCCCATCATTACGACGGGCGTTCGGTCACGGTGGGGCTGTCGGACGACTTCGAGATTGCCTACGGGCGTCGCCTGATCGAAGAAATCGCCCGCAGCGCGCCGAAGTTGCGGCTGATCTTTCGCCAGACCCACAGCCAGATTGTCGCGAGCGCGCTGATGGAGCGCAGCATCGACCTGGCGATCACCGCCGGTGGGTTTGCCGAGCGTCTGCTCAGTCGTCAGGTATTGGGTGAAGGGGGTTATGCGTGTCTGGTCGACCCGGCGAGTCTGGCGCCGGGCCAGCAGCAGATCAGTCTGGAAGAGTTCGTCGCCCGCGAGCACATTCTGGTGTCATCGGGCGGTTTTATCGGGATCACCGATGAAGGGCTGGCGGCACTCGGCATGAGTCGGCGGGTGTGCGCCTCGACCACGCATTTCGCCGCGTTACCCTATCTGCTCAAGGGCAGTCACGCGGTGGCAACCATTCCGGCGCATGCCGCCGAGGGCATCGCAGCACTCAGCGGGCTGACCCTGTTGCCCTGCCCGCTGGCCTTGCCGCGCTACCCGATCGAACTGGGCTGGCGCACCAGCACACAGATCGATCCGGTGGTGGTGAAAGTCCGCGAAGCGATTGCCGCCAGTTTCCGCTGAACCCTTACTTGCTCGCCGCCATCAGGCGATTGACTTCACTGCGCACCATGTTGGCGAACTCCGGCGGCGACATGCCGTCCAGTTCCGCACGGACCCACTCGGCCCATTTGCCCTTGCGCTTGCCGCGCTCGCCGAACAACCGCGCGGCCTCGCCTTTGGCTTTACCCAGATTGTTCTGCCAGAGTTCGAACAGACGGGATTTCTCGTCTTCCAGCGCAGCGCGCTCGGCGAGGGACTTGTCGGCCAGATTGAAACTCATGGGGAATTATCCTGCTGCGTAAAATGGCGACATCTTACACGCTCGACGGAAATCTCCCGCGCAGGTTTTTCTTTCTGACCTAAATTCAGTGCAACTTTTCGCGCAACGCCGCACTCCATTGATCACTGTCCATTTCTCAGCAAGGAGTTACCCAATGGCCCGTAAATCCGCCGTGCAAGCCGCTCAGGATCAAATCAAGGATCAAGCTTTCAGCGAGCTTCAGGCTCTTATCGAAGAATCGGACAAACTGCTCAAGAGCAGCGCCTCACTGGTCGGTGAAGAAGCGGAGACCCTGCGCGGTCAAATCGCCTTGAAACTGCAACAGGCGCTGGATTCGGTGTCGAGCGTGCGCGATCGCACCAAACCCGCGGTTGATGCCACCGAAAGCTACATCGGTGGCCATCCTTGGCAGACCGTGGCGATCTCGGCCGGTTTCGGCCTGGTTGTCGGGCTGTTGCTCGGTCGCCGTTAAGCGCAGACGCAAGTGAAAAGGCGAGCCCATTGGGCTCGCCTTTTTCATGCCTGCCGGAAACCTATTGCCCGGCCAGTTCACGCAATTGCCCCAGGGTTTGCTCGTCGAGGACGATACCGTCGGCCAGCGATTTGGCGCGCTGCCAATGCCGACGATCACCCGGCAAGCGCTTGAGCCCGACGCCGTGCATCTGCCGCACCAGCTCCTGACTGCGCTCGGCGAAACTCTGCCCGGCGGCTTTGCTCGGGTCGATGACGATGAGCAACTGCCCGGTCCACGGGGTTTTCGCCCCGGGATGATTCGACCAGTCAAATTCGAAAGAGAAATTGCCGCCCGTGAGGGCTGCCGCCAGCAGCTCGACCATCATCGACAAGGCCGAGCCTTTGTGGCCGCCAAACGGCAGCAGCGCGCCGCCTTCGAGAATCGCCTTGGGGTCCTGAGTCGGCTGACCCAGGCTGTCGACGCCCATCCCCGCCGGTAGGCGCTCGCCCTTGCGCGCGGCGATCTGCACGTCGCCATGGGCGATGGCGCTGGTGGCCAGATCGAACACAATCGGCGCGCCACCGGCACGCGGCGCGGCGAAGGCAATCGGGTTGGTGCCGAACAGCGGTCGATCGGCGCCGTGGGGCACCACGCAAGTCATGCTGTTAACCACGCTCAACGCCACCAGACCTTCTTCGGCGAACGGTTCGACATCCGGCCACAACGCGGCGAAGTGATGCGAGTTGCGGATCGCCAACACCGCGATTCCGGCATGCCGGGCTTTTTCCACCAGCAGCGCTCGCGCCGCCGCCAGCGCCGGTTGCGCAAAACCGTTGCCGGCATCCACGCGGACAAACCCCGGCGCGACATCCTCGACCTGCGGGATGGCCTGGCCGTTGACCCAACCACTTTTCAGTGTCGAGACGTAACCGGGGATGCGGAACACACCGTGACTGTGGGCGCCATCGCGCTCGGCACCGGCACAGTTGGCCGCCAGCGAGCGCGCGACTTCGGCCGAGGTGCCGTGATTGAGGAAAATCTTTTCAAGCAGTTGCGTCAGCGCTTGGAGGGACAAAGCAGGTGCAGCAGCAGGAACAGCGTCGTGTGGCGCAGACATCTGAAGCTCCAGAATGATTATTGGAGGGAACAACAGCGTACGGACAACCGCGCTCCGATTAACCATGGCGAGTCGGTGGCCTGTCAACCCTGGCGTCGGTGATGGGCACGTCGGCACATTTGCAGGTCGTCCGTGCGATAGCCCAATACCACCTTGCGCCCTGCGCGGACCTTCAATCTTGAGCGCTCACCCATCACCGCTCGAGACGCCACAATGACCACTGCTGGACCGCTGTTATTTCCCGAAATACTGAATTCCCCGGGGCTATGGAAGGATCTGGGTAAAACCCATGATCTGTCGGAAAAGGATTTCAATTGGCTGACGCACATTGATCTGGCCACTGACACGCTGCGCAGCGAACAGACGCCGCCCCTGCTCGCCGAGCGCATTCTGATCGAGGTCGGCAGCGGCGGACCGGTGGAGCTCGCCGGGGCATTTGTTCTCAGCGCCACGCCTGATGAAAAAGCGCATTTGCTGTACACCCCCTACGACGGCCTGACAAAACACGACAACCGTGCAGCCCTCGAAACAGCGTTGCAAAAGCGCCTGGAAGCTGCGAACGAAGACGACGATCTGCTGGCCTTTCTGGCGTTTTCGCAGCGTCGGCGCGGGGTGGACGCCGCCGCCATCACTTTGACCCTGGAAACCATTGAAGGCGATGTTTTCGAAGCGCAAACGGCAGCGTTGACACAGGCGCAACGGCTAAACGCCCAAGCCATGACCGATGAACTGAAACAACTGCCCTCGCTGAATGAACTGCTGGAGCGGGCGCTGGACAAGTTGCTGCAGCCAACCTTCGGCGCACTCGCCCAGCGCAATACCCGCGTCAGTTTCTACACCTTGGCGCAAACCGACAGCGATCCACAACCGCCGCTGACCCGCTATTGGCTCGAAGCCATGAGCCTGAGCGATGCGGTGTTGCGCTTCTATCGCCATCCCTACTGGCCTGCCGACCAGCAACACGAATTTTCCAATCCTGGCAGGACGCCGCTAGACGCCGATCAAGCAGCCTGGGAGAAAGCCGTAGCCACGGCAGCGAGCAAACTGCCGGCGCTGCTGTTCGAGCAACTTGAAGCTTACTGGGACGCGGCATCCGCTGACGGTGCCAACCGCCGTACGTTTTTCGCCGAGGCACTGGCCAGTCAGGCGCGCACCGATCTGCTGCTCAAACGCGAAAGCCAGATCATCACCGCCAGCCAGTTCGACACGGTGCATCAGATCGTCAAACAGATTGCCGGCAGCCGTCGCCCGACCATTGAAACCGTGCAACTTTGGGAGCACCAGGCCAATCACGTCGAGCCCGCCGGGTGCTTGATGATCGGTGACAGCAACGCGTTTCTGTACACGCCCTCCTCCGGCCTGCAAGTGCTCGCCGACTATCAGGATCTGAAAACCACACTGTTAAGCAAATTCCGCGCGCGCGGCCATGCCGACGAGATGTATGCGCTGTTGAGTCTGGATGAGCAGAGCCGATTCCAGGGTTTCGACAAACCGAACGTGTCTGGGGAAATGATTGCTGGCGACATCTTCACCGTGTTGTTCGAAGGCATCCTGACCAAGCAACGTGAAAATGTCCTGTATGCCTTGCAGGTGTTTCGCCACAGCGAAGGCAGCGTCGACATCTACGCGTTGTTCGACAAGGCGCTGGACATCCGCGCCATGCTCCATGAGCGATTGCTGACGCTCGACAGTCAGGGTCGCTGGAGCACTCGTCCGGTGCTCGCTGGCGGCCAGCAACCGTCCAGCGTGCTGGCCGATGCGGCGGCGCTGGCGGGCAAAAGCTACGCCAGCGTGGCGTCGCGGCTGGATGCAGAATTCAGCGCCCAGCCCCTCAACGGCCAGACCGAACAACGTGCCTGGCTTGAGGGCCTGCGCGCGAAATGGGTCGACGCCTTGTCGGTGGGCGTCCGGGGTGAAGCCCGGATGCGGCGCTTGCAGGGCAGTCTGTCGGCAACCGATCAGGCGATTGTCGACACGGTGCTGGCCGGCGCTGACCGCAGCCGCCGCGAACGCCGCGCGCTCAACGGTTTTCGTCCGGACGCCTATGCCCTCACCCTGCTGGCGGCGCACAAACAACAGCGGCTGCCGCTGGCCGGGTGCTTCCTGCTGACCGAACGCGGCGGTCTCGATGACCAGCACTCTGGCCGGGCTATCCTGTGGACGCCGGCGATGGGCCTGGAGCCTTTCGACAGTATTGTGCAGGCCCGCCAAGTGCTGGATCGCCGGCTCGCTGACAGTGTGAAGCGCCAATGTTTACTGGAAAACCTCACACCCGGGCAGTGGCAGGCCCACGAAAACTACAGCTTGGGCCCGTTTCGGTTGATCGAGGAAGATGTGCTGCAAAACCGTATTCAGTCAGCGATCGATCACTGCATGGCCCACGCTGACGCGTTACGCAAAAACATCAAGGACGCACAGAAACAGACAGCGGCGCTGAAGCGTCTGACGCGTGCCGCCGGATTTACCAATCTGCCTCGGGCGGCGGGTTTGTCTGCGGCCATCTACCAGCAACAAACGTTACCGGCCTGGCTCGGCATGGCGCCGATCCACGAGCAAAAACTGCATCTGGAACTGCTCGAGCAATGGCACAACAGCGTCAGTGATGACAAGGACTACCTCGACGGTGTGCCGACGTTGAAGGCGTACGTGCAACAACGCTTGAAGACGCTGCTCAACGCACGCTTCCCCGGACAGGATCTTGACCCGGGACTGATCGAAATCACCCCCAACCTGGCCTTGGCAGGCCCGGCGCTCAGTCTGACCGACTTCGCCCTCAATCACATCAACGTGGCCCAGGGCACCGGGTTCAAAATCGCCTCGAAAACTCCGAACGCACTGCCGAAGGAGCTGGATCAGAGCGCGGTCAAGCAACTGCTGTTGTCGCTGAACATCGGCTCGACCTACGCCAGCAAAGTGGTGGAAATGCTGTCCGCCACCGACGCCGAGGGCAGCGAGCGGCAACTGCGGTTTTTCCGCCAGTTGCCGTGGCAGTTGATGCAGCACGCCCACGCCATGAAGTTGCAAGGCCTGCTGTCCGCCGCAGCGTTCGACAGCCTCACTCAGGTGCTGGACATGCCCGATGGCACCGCGCGAGCCAGCGTGACCCACGCGAACGCGATTATCGCGCCGCTGTCGCTGATCAAAACCGTCGGCGCGCAGGCCGTGGAGGTGCAGGGTTTGTATGTCGTGAGTCGAGCTGGCGATGGAACAGGCCCGCTCGTGCTGTTCACCCCCTACGCCGACCCGGTGTTTCACGAGTTTGAAAGCGCCGCCGAACTGATTGATGCCCTCAACACGCCCGGCAGCTTGCAGGAGCTGCTGCTGCGCCGCTTGCCCACTGCCCAGCAAGCGGTGTTTCGCAGTCTGCTGCAATCGAGCGTCGGCGAAACCAGTGAAATGACTCTGGCCACACGCGCCCTCGACGGAAATTGGTTTGCGCAGTTCTTCATCGACAACACCGCATTGATCAAACAGTTTTTAACCACCCAGACACAGAGCAACGCGCAGCCGGATTGGGAAGTGGCGAAAAGTCTGCTGAGCGCCGGTATCCGCCGTCTCGCCGACCTGCTGCCGGGCAAGCTCGCCTATTTGCCGTTTCTCTGGCGCGCTTACAACGATTTCAAGGACTCTGCGGAGAACCTGCAAAATCACCATTGGCGACAGGCCTTGCGGGCGTTCATCGATGGTGCGGTGGAGATGGTCAGTCTGGGTTGGCTGGCGCTCGAAGATGACTCCCCCCGAAGGACCGCGCTCACGGTCACGAATGAAGCGCACGAATCTACTGAGACCGCTCCCAAGAAGCCCGACAAGCCGAGCAAGAAATTTGTCCCTGACTGGAAAGACATCAAGCCGACCTCGTCCCTGCGCACCCCATGGCAACCTTTTGTAACCCCGAACGTGGCGCTGAAGGATCTGACCCACGATGCCAAAAAAGGCACCTATGAGGACGCTGCCAAGAAAACCTATGCCGCGATTGATGGCCAGGTCGTGCGCATCAAGAAAAACGGCGCCGACTGGCGTCTTTACGACGGGAAAAAATTCGGCCCGAGCTTGCGCAAAAGGGATGAAGTTCTGATCCTCGACCCGCAGCTTCGCCCGCTGCGCACCGGCAAAGTCTTTTCGAAACTGAGTCGCCGCGAATCCAACCGCAGTGAGTCCCGCGAGGCGCTGAACATTGAAGCGCGGGGCATGAAAGAGATTCGCCGCAAACACCCGCTCAAGGCGTGGATGCTGGTACAAGCGGTCGATCTGGCGCGTTACTACGCCTTCAACAGCCTGCACAACCTTGCCCAACTGAAGACCAAAGTGCCGAACGCCCGTCTCGACAAATTCCTCAAGGAATTCTTCGATGCCAGTGCCGTGGACACGTCACTGCTGGAGAAAATCCACAAAGCCATCGTGCCGATCTGCAATGCACTGGTGGACCCGACGCAGGACCTGATGAACACCGACCGCTTTGTCATCGGCTCGAACAAATACCCGCAAGGGAAAATGTCGGCGTTCGTTTACGACGACGATGCCGAAAAGAAAGTGCATTTCACCGAACTGTTTTTCGATTCGCACCTGGACTGGTACAAGACCGGTCTGACCGAGCCGTTCAACGTTGAGGGCCACGCTCAAGCGGCGTTACTGATCCATGAGTTCGCCCACCTTGTCTCCAACGCCGAGGACATCACCATGCTCGAGGCCCGTCGGCCTTTTGCAGATTTGATTTCTACGACAACCCCCAAAGGCGTGGAGCTCAAGCAAGCGCAACAGGATTTCCAGCGCGAGGCCTTGTCATTGGCAACGCCGCGCGATCAGTTGTTCGGGCGCTGGGACAGTGAAGATGAAACCTGGGTCAGCCTCGACAAACTCGAGGGGGTTGCCGAAGCGGCGGCGTGTAGGGGGATTCTGGAGGCGACGTCGAGTGCGACGCTGGCCGAAGCCCGCAACGCCTTCCTTGACCAGCACACGGCGGACGCGCGGATCAAGACGATCTTGCTCAACGCCGACTCCTTGGCGATGCTGATCTGCGTCATGGGCCGGCAACTCGATCTGTAGCGCTGCCAACTGGCCAAAAAAATGCGCAGCCGAAGCTGCGCATTTTTGCTTACTGGATGTTTCAGTCTTTCTGATCGCGCAATACGTTGCCCGACGCGCCATCAATGCGGAACTCGTAGACCACACCGTCGGCTTTGCGGCCCTCGCCTTTCCAGTAGCCGTTGTTGTCGGCCTCGATCTCGTAGACCTCGACGTAACCGGCCTTGGTCTTGACGATCTCGATGGCCTTCTCGATGGTGACCCAACCGGCGCCCGGTTTGTCCGCCATGGCTGCACCAGCACTCAGCAAACTGGCAGTAGCAATCAGCGCCGCAAACGTTTTTTTGATCATTTTTTCACTCCATTTATGGATAGTAGGCATTCGCGTCCTGTTTTTTGGGCGCCTGCGGTGAAAATAAGTTCACTTTGATGGGTAAATGCCATGACGCCTGTTCTCGGCGAAGACTCGCAAAGGTTAGAATGCGCGAAATCAGGACGAGTCGATGACCCAAGACACCCTTACGGAAGCTGAATACGATGCCATCACCGATGCCGCCGCGCATTGGTGCATGCGTCTGCACGCTGTCGATTGCTCTGCTCAGGAACGGGCGGAGTTCGAACGGTGGCGTGATGCGCATCCGCTGCACGCCTTCGAGTACGAAGCGATGCTGGAAATCTGGGACGTCGCCGAACACCTGCCGCGCCCGGAGGCTGGCGCTGTATCGGATGCGCCCGCCAATGGGGTGGCGATCGACAAGCCTGCGCGTTCGTGGCGACAGTACGCCGTGGCTGCCGGGGTCTTTGCGCTGGCCCTGCCTCTGGCAGCGTACACCGGCTGGAACCTGGGATGGCTGCCCAACAGCTATCAGCATTTCGAAGCTTCGGATAACGTTCGGCAGGTCACCCTGCCCGATGGCAGCCAGCTCGAACTGAACCTGAACACCGAGCTGAGCTACAGCAATTACAAGGATGAGCGCCGCGTCACCCTGAAAAAGGGCGAGGCGTTCTTCTCGGTCAGTCATGATAGCCGTCATCCGTTCATTGTCCGGGCCGGCGAAGGCAAGATCCGCGTGACCGGCACCCGCTTCAACGTCTGGCTGTACGAAAAGCAGGTTCGCGTGAATCTGGTTGAAGGTTCGGTGCTGGTCACCAGCAACGCGGCATTGCCGGGTGATGGCCTGCGTCTGGGCCCATCGATGCAGGCGAGTTACAAGCCTGGCGACTACATGCCGCAGATCAGTCAGACCTATGCCAATGACAGCTCGCTGGCTTGGCGCAGCGGCAAACTGGTGCTCGACGATCTGTCGCTGCACGAAGCCCTGCCGCTGATCAACCGCTATCTGCAGACTCCGCTGATGCTCGCCGACAACGCCACGGGCACGCTTCGCGTCGGCGGCGTCTACAACATCAAAGAGCTTAATAAGCTGGTCGGAACACTGCCCAAGGTGTTGCCTGTCTATCTGACGCGCAACAAGGAAGGCAATCCAGTCATCAATTCGATGCCGCAACAACCTTCTAAAAGCTGAAGGCCGCGCCTCTTGCGAGGAGCGGCCTTCTTATTTGTCTAGACTGCTGTCAGCGGTTATTGCGCTGCCACCTCGCCTTTCTTGTTCACCGCCTCGCGAACCGTCTGCAGTTGATACTGCGGATCAGCCTTGATCTGCTGCTCGGTGAACGGCAGCACACTCCACTGTTTCTTCGAGAACGCCTGGGTCTGATCGCGGGAGTATTTCGACGCCGGATCACTGGACAACGAGAACGCCAGCAAGCCCTGCGCGTGCGGCCCCTTGTTGTCGAACGTCACCACTTGCAGATAACTGGTGCCGCTGACCACTTCGAGTTTGCCGTCTTCACGCGGCACACTCTGGATGGCGTTGTAGATGCCCAGCGTGCCCGGCCCGCCGTGGATCGGCGTCTGCTGGCCGCCGCTGCTGACGACCTGAATATCGCCCCAGCGCGTGTCAGCCTTGAGGCCCATTTTTTCCGCCGTCGCCACGGACGCCAGCATCGCTTCCCGCAGGGCCTTGGCCACCGGCGCCTGCTCGACCGCCAAGCCGCGCGGGGTGTTTTGCGCATCCTTGGGATCGAACGCCACTCGCCACACATCCGGCGATTCCTGCAGCACCTGCATGATGTTCTGGAAGTGCACCAGCCCTGGGCCTGAATCGAGGTTCGCCCGGCCATCCCACTGCTTGAGGCTGACACACACCGGTTTTAACGCAGCGGCATCGGCGCCCTGCTCGGCAGCACAGAACTTGAGCAAATCCGGCATGACTTGTTTAGCCAGATAAACCTGATCGTCCATGACCATCTGTTGCAGGTCTTTCACCGCCAGCGTGCCCTTTTGGCTCAACGCGCTCAGGCGATCCAGCGCAAAACGCGAACGCAGGCCCAATGGCTGGCCGTCCTGGCTGATCAGCGGCGAAAAACCGGTCAGCGGTTGTGCCGGGTTAGCCAGCCACGCTGAATCGTTGGAGTGTTGCACGAAGTCTTTGCGCAACAGTTGCGGCAGTTGGCTGGAGGCGTAAATGCCCTTCTGCGCCGCCTGCGGGTCGATGTCCCACGCGCAAGCGCTGTTGGAACCGTCCAGCACAATCATGCGCAACCCGGCGCGCGGATCGCTGCACTTGGCCAGTTTCTCGGCGTTGACGTTCGGCACCACCGACAGGTTCATGTAGAGCGTCTGCCCCTTGTCATCCACCGCCAGCGTGTTGACCCACGGAATGCCCTGAATCGAGTGCACCGAATCCTGCAGATCCTTGAGGGTCGAGGCCTGATTCATCGCATACCACTGTTTGAGCACGCGGTCATTGTCGAGGTTGGCGTCGCGCAGGCTGTAGGCAAACTGGTTGTCCCAGTCGAGCTTGCCCGGCCATTGCACGATCGGGCCGAATTGCGAGCTATAGATGTCTCGCTTGACCGCAACCACCTGTCCGTCAGGCTGTTTGACCTGCACGGTCACCGTCTGCTTGTTCAGCGGCAGCGACTTGCCATCGAGCAGATAGCGGGTCGGATCCTTCGGATCGAGTTGCAGGCGATACAGGGTGAAATGCTTGGAAGCATCGACCGTGTGCGTCCAGGCCAGATGCTGGTTGAAACCGATGTTGATCATCGGCAGGCCCGGCAATGCCGCGCCCATCACATCGAGTTTGCCGGGAATGGTCAGGTGCATCTGATAGAAGCGCATGCCGCCGACCCACGGAAAATGCGGGTTGGCCAGGAGCATGCCGCGACCATTGAAGGAACGCTCGCTACCAACCGCTACCGCGTTGCTGCCACGATCGAGCGCGAAGCGCTGCTGGCGTGCATCAGCCAATTGATAAGCACGGGCATCGCTGCCTGATTGCGCCGTGGCTTGCGGCGGCGTAGCCCCGGCCAGGGCTTCGGCGAACTGCCCGACGCCCCCCTCCACCAGCAGACGCCGGGTCAGCTTGACCAGGTCTTCGGCGGCGATGTCGCGTACCCACTCGCCCTGGCATTGCTGGGGTAAACCCTGCTGGCGGCGCTCGGCGAGAAACTGGTTGTAACCGGCGGCGTAGCCTTCCACCAGATTGCGCACTTCAAGCGGTTGCGCCTGCCAGAAAGACTGAACCGCCTCCGGGGTGTTGAGCCAATTGAAGAACACATCGCTGACGCGGTTTTCCCGCTCCTCGACGGTGAACTGGTCCGGCCCGAAAAACCGCGAACGCTCGCCGTTGACCGTGACGATTTCATTGGCCAGCAAGCACAGGTTGTCCTGCGCATAGGCGTAGCCGATACCAAAACCCAAGCCACGTTCGTCCTGAGCGCGAATGTGCGGTACGCCAAACTGCGTGCGGCGAATGTCCGCGCCGGTTTGCGCGGCGGGACTCAATGCATGCGCCGACAGGCTCAGCCCGAGAAACATGCCGGCAAGTGCCAGCCCGGTTAGCTGCCTGGAATTAATCACGCTCGCTCCTGATCGAAATAGCTAAAGGCGCGCAAGGTTTGCGCCGCCAAAAACGCCCACGCGAACATGCGCAGAGGGCCTCTCCGGTAAACGAATCAGGTAAAAAAAAATTAGCCCGCCGGGGCCCGAAATTGCGGCGTATCACAGGGAAAGGACGAATTGCCGACAAATTTTCTACATCTTTTCTTTCATGATTTGTCGAGCTGATACGTCTTGTTATGAGAGAGCACGAAAAACCTTTCCTGATCAGGCTCTGAAAAGGAGTAACCGCATGTACAACTCGCAACTACCAACGGAAGGTAGCCAGGCCCCACAAGGAGCTTCGATGAGCAACCACGCGAGCGATTTCGGGCAACACGTCGAGCGTCATGGCAATGAACGCATCCGTTTGCTGCTCAAGAGCTTTGGGCTGCGCACCAGCCTGATCCGTCTGAAAGTCATCGATGCCCTGCTGGTCGCCGCGCAGAGCGACCGCCGTTTGGGCGTGCGCGGCGTACATAGCCAATTGCTGGATCTGGACATTCCATTGTCCTTCCTCAGCGTGCGCGAAGTGCTCAAGCGCCTGTGCGCCGAAGGCGTGATCACCTTCAATGCGGACAAGAGCTACAGCCTGCATCCACAGGCTGCTGCCGTCCTCAGTAACGACTGAAGGGCGTGGTGATCGCCGTCAAGGCTTGACCTTGCGGCGCATCACGGCGTTGATCACGACCACCACCACTGCCACGCCGATGGCGACGTACTGAAACGTCTTCTGACTGATGATCTCGGCGTTTTGCGCCCAGGACAGGCCGAGCATGATCGCCAGTACGGACACGGCGATCAGAATCGAATATATAAAGCGTTGCTTTTGGGTCATTGCGGCTTCCTGAAACTTTGAAATGTATCCGGTTTGTATCGATTTGCATGCCATGCACTTACCGTTTCACGGGGATGCGACGGCACAAACGGGGTCTCATGTTACAGCCGCTGAAGAGTTTTGGCTTCATGGCGGCATCACCATGAGGATTTTTGAAATGCTGCGTCGAATCACCTGGCTGATTCCCTTGCTGGCCGTACTCACACTGAGTGGCTGCATCATTTTCCCCCACGGCGGCGGGCATGATCATCACCGCTACTACGGCGGCGGGCCTGGTTATTACCACCGATAGAACAGGATTGTTCGCCTTGCGCCTTGACTGCTGAGTCTGGGCGCAGGGATCCGATAGACCATCAAAAGCGCTACCGATGCCCGCCAACCGGCGGGCATTTTTTTGCGCGCCCCATAACCATCTGTTGCCCATGGCGACTTACACTGCTCTTTATAAACACGCTGTAAGTATTTGAAATCTAATGTCGCAGCACGTCGTTAGATTCCGCCTGCGTCTGCCTCTAGTCTCTGCACAACCTTCCTGAAGATTAAACACAAGGACGTTTATGCAGAGGACTTTAATAAACATCGAACGCTGGCATGCCATCGGCTTTTGCCTGGCTGTCGCCCTTTTTGAGTTACTCACTTACATGGCCAGTGACATGATCATGCCGGCCATGTTGCTGATCACCGATGAGTTCGCGGCGGATCCACGTCACGTCCCGAACGCTTTCAACCTCTACCTGATCGGGGGCGTCTGCCTGCAATGGCTGATTGGCCCCCTGTCTGATCGTTTTGGCCGGCGACGGTTGTTGCTGATCGGCAGTTCACTGTTTGCCCTGGCCTGTGCCGGCGCACTGCTCACGCGAACCATTGAAGCCTTCAACGTACTGCGCCTGATACAAGGCATGGGCCTGGGATTTGTCGTCGCTGTCAGCTATCCGGCATTGCAGGAAGTGTTCTGCGAGGCCGACGCCGTCAGGCTCATGGCGCTGCTTGGCAATGTTGCCCTGTTGTCGCCGTTGCTGGCCCCGCTGCTGGGCAGCGTGCTGCTGGAATGGTTGAGCTGGCGGCAGTTGTTTCTTGGCTTGAGCGTTGCCGCAGCGCTGGCCTGGCTGGGGCTGTTCATCAGCATGCCGGAGACCGTTGGCACGCCGCGCCGGCAGGGCCCGCCGCTGGCCCCTGTCGCTTTGAATCTGAAACAGATGCGACAGCGTTACTTCGCTTTGTTGCGCAACCCGCTGTTTGTCTGCGCCAGCCTCGCCCTGGGACTGATGAGCCTGCCGCTGATTGCCTGGATTGGCCTCGCCCCCTTGCTGTTGATGCAAGTACAGGGTGTCACCGCCATGGAATACGGACTGTGGCAGATCCCGGTGTTCTCAGCGGTGATCGTCGGCAACCTGATTCTGCATCGATTGCTGCCGACCTGTTCGCTGCCAACGTTGATTCGCCGGGCAGTGTGGCCCTACGGCTGCGGCCTGCTGTTGCTGCTCACCAGTGCCTTTGCGAGCGATTCACTGACCTGGACCGTCAGCGCACTGGCGATGTATGCGGTGGGCCTGGGCATGAGCTATGCCGCGTTGTACCGGCTGGCATTGTTTGCCAGCGATGACAGCAAAGGCTTGATGTCGGCCATGATCGGCATGCTTTCCATAGCCGTCATGGGTGCCGGTGGAGCACTCATTGCCAGCGTCGGCGGCGGCAACAGTCTGGGGTTTTTTGCGCTGTTGGCCACCGCCGGCGGATTGCTGTGCCTGCCTTTTCTGCAGCAGGTGTTGCGTGACGATTCGCGCGCGCCTGACTCCTCCCCTTCTACTCAATAATGGATTATTGATGATGACTTCATTCCCCCACGGCGATGCGCTTTGCGCGCTAACGCAGCCCTATTGCACGGAGCGCGTGCCACCTGGTCTGTTTGACCGGGCCATGCGTGAAATCTGCCACTTTCACCGCCTGCACACCCCGGGTTATGACCACTGGCTCGAGGCCAATGGACTCCGCCCGGAGGATCTGGACAGCCTTGAGGACTGGTCAACGCTGCCACCGATTTTCGCCAACTTTTTTAAACAACAGCCGATCCTCAGTTCGACAGGCGAGCAGGCACTGGAATTGACCTCGTCGGGCACCAGCGGCCAGAAAAGCCGCATGCGCTATGACCAACGCAGCCTCGCCGGCGCGCAGTTCATGGTCGAACGGATCTTCATTCATTACGGCTGGATCACCCCCGGGACGCCCTGCAACTATCTTCTGTTGAGCTACGAGCCGCGCGGTCAGATCACGCTGGGCACGTCCTATACCGATCAATTCCTCTGCCGTTTCGCCCCGGTCAACCGTGTCGCTTACGCCTTACGCCACACGGGCTACAGCCATCAATTCGACGTGTTCGGCATCATCGCCGCGCTGCAGTCCTTCGCTGAAGAAGGCCTGCCGGTGCGGATTTTCGGTTTCCCCGCGTTCCTCTGGCAGACGCTGCAGCACATGCAGGCTACTGGCGTGGCCAACCTGCAACTGCCCGCCGGTTCGCTGGCCTTTTTCGGCGGAGGCTGGAAAACCCAGGCGGCGCAAGAGATTGCCAAGGCGCAACTGTATGCACGTATCCAGCAACAACTGGGTATTGCGCCCAGCCGTTGCCGCGACGGTTATGGCGCGGTGGAACACGCGGTGCCGTATATCGAATGCGCTCAGCATCATTTTCATGTGCCGGTCTACGCGCAAGTTTTCATACGCGACAGCGCAGATCTGTCCGTCCTTGGCTACGGCCAGCGCGGCCTGCTGGGATTCGTGTCGCCGTACATCTCGTCCAGCCCCGCGCATGCCGTGGTCATGAGCGATTTGGCGACGCTGCATCCCGGCTCTGCTTGCGGCTGCGGTTTGAACCGCGACTGGTTCGAGTTGCATGGCCGTGCCGGCACCCAGGCGGGCCGAAGTTGCGCCATGGCGGCCGCCGAACTGCTGGGGAGGCATTGATATGTATTTGATCGATGGACAACTGCATCCGGCGTTCAACTTCGATAAAGCGCTGGGCGTGCTTGAGCAAACCTTGCCGCAGCACCTCGACACGCCGTTGGAGAGCGCCACGGTCATTAACGCTGCGTGCCACTTTGCTCAACGGTTACACAGTGACGCAGCGTGGCTGCCACTGGAAAACGAGCAGCGCCAGGCATTGATCGACTTTTGTCAGCCTGACGCCCTGCGCACCAAGCTCGAACGTGAACTGGGCGATCAACCGAACTCCCTGCGCCGTCTCAATTATCGCGTGGCTCATTTCGAACGCTGGGCGCCTTTGGGCCTGGTCGTTCACATAACGCCGGGCAACGCGCCGCTACTGGCTTTCTGCGCCGTGATTGAAAGCCTGCTGGCCGGCAATATCAACTGGCTGCGCCCCAGCAGCAGTGATCGCGGGCTGACGGCACAGTTGCTCAGCGGCTTGCTGCAATGCGATCCGAGCGGTCAACTGCGTCATTACCTCGCCGTGCTGCCGGCTGCGACCGCAGACATCGGCCGCCTCTGCAAGTTGGCCGATGGCGTCTCGGCATGGGGTGGGGAAACGGCGTTGCAAGCCATCCGCGCGCAGCTTCCGCCAGGGTGCCGCTGGATCGACTGGGGGCACCGCATCAGCTTCGTTTATCTGACAACAGACGCCGCCAGCGATGACGCGTTCGACGCCGTAGCTGATGAAGTGTGTCGTCTTGATCAGCAAGCCTGTTCCAGCCCGCAATGGTTGCTGGTCGACAACGACGATCCGCAGGTGCTCAGCTCAATCGGTGCTTCCCTCGCGAAAGCCTTCGAACGGCGCGCCGGGCGATGGCCAGCGCTGCTGCCGACTGTTCAGGAAGCATCGGAAATCACCACGCACTTGGCCATGGCACGGCTCGGCAAAAGCTTTTCCGGCCTGACCGGTGAAGTCTGGAGTGCGCCCGGCTGGCGAGTGGTCTGGACCCATGATCGACAGCTGACACCCTCGCCGTTGTTTCGCACACTGCTGCTCAAACCGTTGCCTCGGGCGCTGATCACCCAAACGCTGCTGCCGTGGCGCAATGTGCTGCAAAGTTGTGCGCTGGCCTGCCTGCCGTCGGAGATTGGCGAATTGTCGCGAACACTGATTGCGGCGGGCGTGACGCGCATCGCACCGGTTGAGGCGGTTCACGAGGGTTACGACGGAGAACCTCATGACGGTGTTTACGCGCTGCAACGTTTGAGTCGCCGCGTCTCGGTCAGCGTGTCAGCGAAACACTTGCGCAACCATGCAACGCTCGACCGGCCAGCCGCTGCGCTGCCTTCGGCGGGGTTGCCGATCATGGACAAGGACGCGTTCACCAAGCACGCGCCTTCGCCTGCGGCGCAATTGTTCTTCCGCTCCGGAGGCAGCAGTGGCACGCCCGCCCTGTCCGGCTACAGCTATCGCGACTTTCAGCGACAGATGCGCGCAACGGCCGACGGGCTGTTCGCCGCCGGTCTGGACGCCACGCGCGACAGAGTCATGAATCTGTTTTTTTGCGGCGGGCTCTACGGCGGCTTCTACAGTTTTGCCAAAGTGCTGGAACTGTCCGGCGTCACTCAACTGCCCATGGGCGCACCCGCCGACGACGATTACAGCGAGATCGCCCAGCTGATCGTCGAACAGCGCGTCAACGTTCTGATCGGCATGCCGAGCACGGTGCACCGATTGTTCCTCAACGAAGAGCAACGTCTGCGCGACTACGGCGGCATCGACAAGGTCTTTCTTGGCGGTGAGCACATCAGCGCTCCATGTCGCGACTTGCTCCAGCGTTGTGGTGTGCGCACGCTGCGTTCGGCGGTGTACGGCAGTGTCGATGCGGGGCCACTCGGGCACGCGTGCACAGTCACCGAGGACGGCGTGTTTCACCTGATGAGCGATATTCAACAACTGGAGATTGTCGCGCTGGATGAAGACGTCGCGGTGTCCGGCGATGAGATCGGGCGGCTGTTGTTTACCTGCAGATCTCGGGAAAGCCACCGCGTGCAACGTTATGCCGTCGGCGACACCGGTCGCTGGCTCACCGGCCTCTGCGCTTGCGGGCTGACCTCGCCGCGTTTCGAGCTATTGCAGCGGCACGGTCGACTGCTGCGCATCGGCACCGATTTCATCTGTCTGAGCCAATTGGCCGGTCACCTGGAAGCGCCGTTCCAGTTGCTCCTCGATCACGCGCCCGATGGTCTGGAACGCCTGCGGTTGCGCTGCGACAGGGAACCATCTGACACCCACGCTCGGCTCCAATCCTACACGACGTTGGCAACATTGCTGCGCAACGGATTGATTTGCCTGGAAGTTGAACGCTGCAACCCAATGCAATTCAGCAAAAACAAACACAGCGGAAAGATCCCGGAACTGATCGACGCGCGTCGTTGAGCGTGCCCGCCTCTCAGGAGAGAACCTTTGAACACATCCCATGCCCTCAACCATCTGATCCACTTCGTACGGCAGCATTCCCGGTATTACGCCACGCACTTGCAGCACGTTGCGTACGGTGTTGCCACACTCAGCGAACTGCCTGTGGTGGATCCGCAGCAATACTGGCAAACCAGCCAGAACCTCGAACAATGGCCCGTGCTGACGGCGGCGATCGACAGTGCGCTGGTTTTCAAAACCGGCGGCACCACCAGCACCGGCAAGCTGTCCGTGTTCACCCGCCAGGAATGGCAAACACTGGCGAAAGACTTTGGCAATCAGCTGACGTCGCAACTCGAGCCGGGTGATCGCGTCGCCAATCTGTTTTTTGTCGGCGACCTGTACGCCAGCTTCATTTTCATCCACGACGCGTTGGCACATGAAACGGCCGGCGTGACCGAGTACCCGTTTACCGGCCATGTCGAGTCATCAGTCCTTGCCGAATCGATCGTGCAGCAGCGGATCAACGTGCTGGCGGGTGTACCCGCGCATTTACTGAGTTTTGCCGATTGGCTGCATAGCCATTCGCGGATCCTCGACTGTGTCGATACATTGCTCTACGGCGGAGAAAGTCTTTTCGCGACGCAATTGCCGCTGTTGCGCCGGGTCTTCCCTAACGCCCGATTCGCGTCCATCGGCTACGCCAGCGTCGACGCCGGTTTTATTGGCGCCACGGCACGCGACTGTGCCTTGGGCGAACACCGCATGCTCGAACGTCACAGCGTGCTGGAGATCCTCGATGAGCAGACCGGCGAAGTGATCGATGCTTGCGGCGTGACCGGACGTTTAGTGGTCACTAACCTGACGCGGCGCCTGATGCCGCTGATTCGCTATCCGGTTGGAGATCTCGCCTGCTGGCGAGAGCCTGCCGGGGTACCCATGCGCAAATTTGCCTTGCAGGGCCGCAGCGCGAATAGCTCACGCGTGCGGGTCGGCAGCCTGACCCTGATGACCGACGACATCGACGCGATCGTCCGACGAATCACGGGTGGCGATGACTGGCAACTGCTTATCGGCCAGGCTGACACCCGCGACGTGCTGACTCTCAAATGGCTGAGCGAGGCCACGAACGCCGACACCCGTGCAATCAGCGCTGCTGTGCACGCGGCGTTGGTTCAGCACTACCCACTGATCGCGCAACTCCGCGCAGACCGTCGACTTGAGCTGCTCGTGGAGGGCTGCCGCGCAGAAGACCTCAGCCGTCACCCACGCTCCGGCAAACGCCAGCGCCTACGCGATTTACGCCGTTATGAAGCGCCCGGTCCGGAGCAACGCCCATGGACGACGTGACACTGCGAAGTTATCGCCCTGGCGACGCGACGGCGGTCAGTCGCCTGTTCCGCGCCATTTATGGTGATCATTACGTTCAACCCCATGTGTATCTGCCGCTGATGATCAACCAGAACCATTGCGACGGGCGTTGGCATTCCCTGGTCGCCGTGACAGGCAGCGCCATGCTCGGCCATGCGACATTGTTCAGAAACGAAGGGGCGCACATCGCCGAACTGGCATTGAGCGTGGTTCATCCAGCCACCCGCGGACAGAACATTGCCACGCAATTAGGGCGGCAATTGCTGATACATGCGCAGGCATTGAGCTGTCGGGGCGTGACGATCAAGCAAGTGACCCAACACCCGTACACCCAGCGCATGGCCGACCGACTGGGGTTCGTCAGCACCGGTCTGCTGCTGGACTATGTCCCTTCGCCTTTCGGCGAACCGCTGCCTGAATCGATCGTCATCGGCTACACCGTAATCGACAGCTATCGACGGCCGCTGCCGGCATTGCAATGGCCCGAGAGCTGCAAGTGTTTCATGGAGCATTTAGGCAGGGTGTTCGGGACACAGGACAAGGACACTCGCTGGACCGGCCCATCACTCACCCTTGAGGAGCACATGGGACGCCATGATGTGTATTTGAA
Organism: Pseudomonas sp. WC2; assembly: GCF_050586545.1. Taxonomy (NCBI): domain Bacteria; kingdom Pseudomonadati; phylum Pseudomonadota; class Gammaproteobacteria; order Pseudomonadales; family Pseudomonadaceae; genus Pseudomonas; species Pseudomonas sp. WC2. The sequence goes on from NZ_JBOBDR010000003.1 coordinate 28,555, forward strand.
GAATCTCGACAACCGCTTGCTCAAGCAACTGCAACGGTTACCCAGGCAATGGACGGTTTCGATCAGGCTCAGGCTTGCCCATGGCTTTGCCGATGCCCTGCAGAGTCTGTCGACAATCGGCTTCGTGTTCACCGGTATTGCCCCGGATGAAGCAGGGGAAGGTTGGCTGGCGCTGTTTCACCGAGGCTATCGGCAGCGCGTTATGACGTTGCATTGCCCGCATATGCAGCAGCTGCATGACCGGGCTCAGCAGCAGGCCGCGCGGCTCACCGAAACAGCAACACCGTGCGCGTGAATGCAGAGCGGCCCGTTCCAACATGGAACGGGCCGCTCAGTGGCATCAGGCCTTGGCTTTGACGCCCTTGTCCGTCGGCAACGCCGCATTACCTTCACCGTAGGTTTTCAGGTTCTGCAGGACATAAATGGCCTTTTTGAATTCCGGAATCAGATTCTTCCCGTAAGCATTGCCATTGAGCCCATTGGTCTGAATGGCATCGAGCTGGGTCGCGAAATATTCCAGAGCATTGAAGCGGGCTTCGGGGTCTTTCTGCACGCCAAAACGGTCGAATTTCTCCCCGGCATTGAGCAGCGTGAAGGAAGTGACCTCGGAAATCAGCCCTCGCTCCCGAAGGAACACGCTCAGTTTGCCCAACTGCTTCACAGATACATCGGCGGGGTTGAAGCCTTTGATTTGCTTGCGCAGGCCCTGTTTGTCCATTTCCGCGGTGTTAATTGCATTCGGATCATTACCGACCTTGGTCAGCATCTGCTGCACTTTGACGCTGTGTCCGACCTCTTTTTTCGCACCGGCATTGCGCACCAGAACGCCGGCCTTGCTCTCCCACGCACCGGTATAGCCGATTGTCATGAAAAAACTCCTTGAGAGATGACCATGAAAAGATCCTTGTTGAGCGACTTGAATGGGCGCGAGTATCGGTTGGCAAACTGATGGCTCCAACCTGTTTCTGCGCTTTTTTACAAATTATGTACATTTACGATACAAATCCCCATTTCCCCACAACCATTGGGCCAGAGCCCTTTCGCATAACCCTTCCGGTTAGGCCAATCACTCTAACGAACGAGCTGGTTAGTTTGAATGTATCGACCTCGGTACATGCCTGTCGTCGGCCCGTGCCTTTTTAGGACGTATGTACCTAAAGCTTCTCTTTAACCCGACGATAAGCTGGTGATACCCGCACTGTTCTGCCCTGCCCCCCCCTTATAAGAAACGCTGCTCAAGGACCGGTTTCCATGCCCGCATTCCGCACCATTCAGGCTCGCTACACATTGTTTCTGGTTCTGTTCATCCTGCTCCTGTCGGTCCTGACCGTCGTCGGTATCAGCCAGTTGGTTGCGCCCAAACTGCGGCAGACCGAAGAGCAGGTCGTGCTCAACCGCATCGCCGAAGTCGCCGAGCAGATCCAGGGCGAACTGAACAAGGTTCAGTCCCAGCAACGCAGCATCACCCAGACCATCCCGTTGCTGGACAGCGCAGCCATCGACACCGTGCTGCCGGGGCTGGTCGATCAGTACGGCGAGCTCAAGGTGTTCGGCGGCGGTATCTGGCCGCTGCCGGGCCAGCGTGAGGCCGGACGCAACAAATTCAGCACGTTCTGGCACCGCGATGCCTCCGGCAAACTGGCCGTGAACACGTTCTGGAACAGTGACGCCGCACCCAATTACTACGACCAGAGCTGGTACAAGGGCGGCATGGCCACACCGCGCGGTCAGTGCGCCTGGGCTGCAGCCTATAAAGACGACGCCAGCGCCGAACCGCGCACCAACTGCGCCATGGCGATCCAGAAAAACGGCTCGGCGTGGGGCGTGTCGACCATCGACGTGACCCTCGGCTTCTTCAATGATCTGGTCGCGCGCAAGGAAAAAGACCTCAACGCCGAAATGCTGATCGTCGAGGCCGATGGCAAGATCATCAGCAACAGTTCGCGCATCAGCGGGCCGATCGTGTTGAAAAACATCAGTGATCTGGCCGGCAGTTCGACGTTTGCCAGCCAGGTGAAAAGCGGCCTGCAAAACCGCGATCAGGCGCAGCGAGTCGAATTCGACAATAACGGCGAAGCCAGCACCTTCTTCATGCGCCCGATCGAGGGCACGCCGTGGTTTCTCGCCACCGCCCTGCCGACCAAAATGCTCACCGCCCAACGTGACGATGTGCTGAGCAGCCTAAGCCTGTTGCAGATTCCGCTGGTGATTCTGCTGGTGTTGTTGCAGGTCTACGCGATCCGTCAGTTGGTGCAGCGGATGAAAGCGTTGAAAGCCAATATCGACTTGCTGTCCAGCGGCGACGCCGACCTGACCCGGCGCATCACCATTCGTGCCGAAGACGAACTGGGCGCCATCGGCCACTCGGTCAACACGTTCATCGCCTACCTGCAAAACATGATCGGCGAAGTCACCCAAGCCACCGGCGCCATGGCGTCGAGCCTCGACAACCTGCAACGTACCTCGGCGCACACCAGCCAGATTCTGCTGCGCCATGCCTCGGAAACCGATCAGACCGTCACCGCAATCACTGAAATGAGCTCGACCGCCGAAAGCGTGGCGCAGAACGCCGCTGAAACGGCGGCCTTCACCCAGCGCGCCAACGAAAACGCCGACCGCTCGCGCGTGGTGGTGGGTGAAGCCACCAACAGCGTGGTCGCGTTGATCGATGAAGTCGCCAGCGCCACTCATAAAGTGGAAAACATGCAACAGGACGCGCAGCGGATCACCGAGATTCTCGGCGTCATCGGTGCGATTGCCGGGCAGACCAACCTGCTTGCCCTCAACGCGGCCATCGAAGCCGCCCGCGCCGGTGAACAAGGTCGAGGTTTTGCCGTTGTGGCAGACGAAGTTCGCGCGCTCGCCGCCCGCACTCAGGCCAGCACGTCGGAAATCAACGAAATGTTGACCCGCCTGACTCAGGGCGTGAGTTCTTCGGTCAGCGCCATGGAAAACACCCAGGCGAGCTGCCAATCGGCGGCCGACGCCACTGCGCGGGTTAACACCGGCCTGGACGAGATGGCCGGCTCGGTTAGCCACATCAACAGCCTCAGCACGCAAATCGCTACGGCCGCCGAGCAGCAAAGTGCCGTGACCGAAGAGATCAACCGCAGCATGGTGCAGATCCGTCACATGGTCGATGAACTGGTGCAGAGCGGCCAGGCCAGCGAACTCAACACCCGGCAATTGCTGGAAGCCAATAGCCGCGTGAGTGCAATCATGGGGCGCTTTAAAGTCCGTTGATCAATAAAGGGGTTCTGCAAATCAGATACCCCCTGTGGGAGCGAGCCTGCTTGCGAAAGCACTCTGTCAGTCGCTGTTTAAGTGCCTGAACGACTGCTTTCGCCAGCAGGCTCGCTCCCACAGCGTTAATAGCTGCCTGACAACTTTGTCATCTCCCTCTCAGTTAATTGTCAGCCTTGATCTACGATCATCCTGGCAATCCACCTCGTAGCAACTGGAAACACTCCGTTGATGCCGGGCAGGAAAAACCGGTCAAAATACGCTCCTTTCTGACCGCTAACCGAGTCGAGATCCCGTTATGCGAACCCACCTGCGTCTGGTCGCCCTGAGCGCCCTGTTCATCTCTTCCCTGGCTCAGGCCGCTGACCTGATCCCCATCGAAGTGCACCGCGATGCCAATTGCGGTTGCTGCAAAAAATGGATCAGCCACCTCGAAGCCAATGGTTTCAAGGTCGAGGATCACGTCGAAAGCGACATGAGCAGCTTCAAGCAACAACACGGCGTGCCACCGCGCCTGGCGTCGTGTCACACCGCGATCATCAATGGCAAGTTCGTCGAGGGCCACGTGCCGGCCGATCAGGTGCTGGCCTTGAGCAAGCGCGACGATCTTCTTGGCGTCGCGGCGCCGGGCATGCCGATGGGTTCGCCGGGAATGGAAATGGACGGCATGAGCGATGCCTACCAAGTGATCGGCCTGAAAAAGGACGGCAGTGATGTGGTCGTGGCGGATTACCCGGCCCATTGATGGGCGCTGCTTATTTCGGGCTGTTCTTTGCCGCCTTCGGCGCGGCGACCTTGTTGCCGCTGCAGTCCGAGGCCTTACTGGTCGGTTTGATCGTCAGCGACCGTTATTGGCTGTGGGGTTTGCTGGCGGTGGCGACGCTGGGCAATGTGCTCGGTTCGCTGATCAATTGGTGGCTGGGGCGCGGGATCGAACGATTTCAGGATCGGCGCTGGTTCCCGGTCAGCCCCCGGCACATGGCCGTGGCGCGCAAGCACTATGAGCGCTATGGGCATTGGTCGCTGCTGCTCAGTTGGCTGCCCGTGATCGGCGATCCGCTGACGCTGATTGCCGGGGTCATGCGCGAACCGCTCGGGCGTTTTCTGTTGATCGTTACCTTCGCCAAAGGCGCCCGTTATGCCGTGGTCGCCCTGTTGACCCTCGGCTGGCTCGGTTGAACGATCAGGCCCGGCGATTGCCTGTTGTTATTGCCTGAGCTTAACGTCGACGTAATCCAGCCGCACCAGCATCAGTCCAATTTTGAAATGGAGTTTGTCCTTATGCCCGCCCCTGTTTCCCGATGGCTGCCCGGTCTGGTCCTCAGCGCCGCGCTGCCGCTATTTGCTCACGCTGCGACCGATGCAGCGCCTGCCGAAGGCCCGGCTTACGGCCCGGAGCTGCAAGGTTTCGAATACCCGTACACCCTTAAACATTTCGCTTTCCAGTCTCAGGGCAAATCCCTGCAGATGGGTTACATGGACGTCGCCGCCCACGGCAAGGCCAATGGCCGCACCGTGGTGCTCATGCATGGCAAGAATTTTTGCGCCGCCACTTGGGACAGTTCGATCAAAGCCCTGAGCGAAGCCGGTTATCGCGTGGTCGCGCCGGATCAGATCGGTTTCTGCACCTCAAGCAAACCCGACAACTATCAGTACAGCTTCCAGCAACTGGCGACCAACACTCAGCAACTGCTCAAAGCGCTGGGCATCCAGAAAGCTACGCTGCTCGGCCACTCCACCGGCGGCATGCTCGCCACCCGCTATGCGCTGCTGTTCCCGGAGCAGGTCGATCAACTGGCGCTGGTCAACCCGATCGGCCTGGAAGACTGGAAAGCCCTGGGTGTTCCCTATCGCACCGTGGACCAGTGGTATCAGCGCGAGCTGAAAGTCAGCGCGCAAGGCATTCGCGAATACGAGCGCACGACCTATTACGATGGCCGCTGGAAGCCTGAATTCGATCGTTGGGTCGACATGCTCGCCGGTCTCAGCAAGGGCCCGGGCAAGACCCAGGTCGCGTGGAACTCGGCGCTGATCTACGACATGATTTTCACCCAGCCGGTGTACTACGAGTTCAAGGACTTGAAAATGCCGACACTGCTGTTGATCGGCACCTCCGACACCACCGCCATCGGCAAGGACCTGGCGCCGCCGGAGGTGAAAGCGAAAATCGGCCACTATGAAGTGCTGGGTAAACAGGTGGCGAAACTGATCCCGCAGTCGACGCTGGTGGAATTCCCCGGCATGGGCCACGCGCCGCAAATGGAAGAACCGGCGAAGTTCCATCAGGCCCTGCTCGGCTGGCTGAACAAATCCAACCCGATTCCTTGATGAGGTAAGGCTGATGGCGGTGCAGATTGCAGTAATCGATGACTGGCAGGATGTCGCCCGCGACGTGGTCGACTGGTCGGTCCTCGACAGCCTTGGTGAAGTGACCTTCGTCCACGACTATCCGGCGGATAACCCGGTGCTGGCCAAGCGTCTGGAGCGCTTTCAGGTGATTTGCGTGATGCGCGAGCGCACGCGTTTCGATGAAGACCTGCTCCAGCGCTTGCCCAATCTGAAACTGCTGGTGACCGGCGGCATGCGCAACGCGGCGCTGGACATGCCGGCAGCGGCCAGACTGGGCATCAAGGTCTGTGGCACCGACAGCTACAAGCACGCGGCACCGGAACTGACCTGGGCGCTGATCATGGCGGCCACGCGCAATCTGCTGAATGAAGCCAACGCCTTGCGTGCAGGTCAATGGCAGCAAGGCCTCGGCGGTGATTTGCATGGCCGGACGCTGGGCATTCTGGGCCTCGGCAGCATCGGCCAGAAAGTCGCACAGTTCGGTCAGGTGTTCGGCATGCGGGTGATCGCCTGGAGCGAAAACCTCACCGCTGAACGGGCCGAACAGGCCGGTGTGACCTATGTCAGCAAGCAGGAACTGTTCGAGCAGGCTGACGTGTTGTCGGTGCATCTGGTACTCAGCGAACGCAGTCGCGGTCTCGTTGATGCGCAGGCGCTGGCCTGGATGAAACCGACGGCACTGCTGGTCAACACCGCACGCGGGCCGATCGTGGACGAAGCGGCCCTGATCAAGGCGTTGCAGAAACAACAGATCGCCGGTGCGGCGCTGGATGTGTTCGATCAGGAGCCGTTGCCGGCCCTGCACCCGTTTCGCACACTCGACAATGTGTTGGCGACGCCGCATGTGGGGTATGTCAGTCGGCAGAACTATGAGCAGTTCTTTTCGCAGATGATCGAGGATATTCAGGCTTGGGCGGCTGGGGAGACGGTTCGCCTGTTGAATTGAGACCTTCATAGCAGTGGTGTAGCTACCATCGCTTTCGCGAGCAGGCTCGCTCCCACAGGGGATCTTCGTCGGGAACAGATTTTCTGTCCGCTGAAATTTCCTCGTGGGAGCGAGCTTGCTGGCGAACGGGCCATAACAGTCACCCCATCAACAAACTGTTCGCACCACAACAGTGCGACCGCCCTCCTCGCTAGCACAAAATCGTGACCGAGCAGTCACCGTTTTGGCCCTCCCTGATAAAAAAACCTGCACTTCGTCGGTGCGTTTGCCCTGCAAAAGCCAAGTTGCCGTTAACGGCAAACCGATTGTCGAACAATTTACCCATTTGCTCTGGCCCGCTCTAGGATCTGGCCTAGACTGGATTTTTCGGGGCAACACCTGTCGGTCACATCGCAGAAAAAAAGTCGAAACTTTTGCGCGAAGCGGCGGGTCATCTGAAAGGCAGGGCCGAAGCGACTGGTGCAATCCTTGCAACGGCCCAATCACCCATTCTGCTTGCGCGTGTTGGGTAGCGTTTGCTCACCGATGCGTGGCGCGTTTGCGCCCGGCTACTGGATGTGGCCATGGACATCGCTTGTTCGAGACAAGAATCAGATCAACGATACGGGAGATTCATATGATCAGTGCGGCATTGGAAATTCAGGGAGAGCGTGCTCAGCAGGCGGTTGGCGAAGCGAGCACCATCAGCGTTCCCGGCAGCCGGCAGATCAACGTCCCCGGCACCAAGACGCTGACTCCAGTAGCGAGCCAGAACCCTAACAAGAAAAAAGTGTTGTTCGTCACCTCGGAAATCGCCGATCTGGTGAAGACCGGCGGCCTCGGTGACGTTTCGGCTGCCCTGCCCCGCGCCATGGCGCATCTGCACGATGTGCGCGTGTTGATCCCCGGTTACCCGCAAGTGATGCACAGCGAGAACCCGATCCACATCATAGGCGAGCTCGGCGGCCACGCTGCGCTGCCACCGTGCAAGATCGGCCGCATGGACATGCCGGACGGTCTGGTGATCTACGTGTTGATCTGCCCTGAACTGTACGAGCGCGAAGGCTCGCCTTACGGCGCCAACAATGGCCGCGACTGGCCGGACAACCACATTCGCTTCGCCCGCCTCGGTCTGGCCGCTGCCGACATCGCCGCCAACCTCGCGCAAATCCACTGGTGCCCGGATCTGGTGCACGCCCATGACTGGCCGGCCGGTCTGGCCCCTGCTTATATGCACTGGCGCGGGCAGCGCACGCCAACACTGTTCACCATTCACAATCTTGCCTATCAAGGCGTGACCAGCCTCGGATCGTGCCCTGAACTCGGTATTCCCAACCATGCCCTGCAACAGGAAGGCATGGAGTTCTACGGCAAGATGTCGTTCCTCAAGGCCGGCATGGCGTATTCGAGCCACATCACCACGGTCAGCGCGACCTACGCGCAGGAAATCACCACCCCGGATTTCGGCTGCGGCCTCGACGGTTTCCTCGCCGCCAAGACCCAGCAAGGCTTGCTCAGTGGCATCCCTAACGGCATCGATGAGAGCTGGGACGCCGCCACGGATCCGCACCTGTTCGCACCATTCGCCATTGGTGACTGGGAAGGCAAAGCGGTCAACGCCGCTCATGTCCGCGAATTGTTCGAACTGAATGATTCCGAAGGTCCGCTGTTCGCTGTGGTGTCGCGACTGGTGTATCAGAAGGGTCTGGATCTGACCGAAGCGGTTTCCGAATACATCGTGCAGAACGGCGGCCAGATCGCAATCATCGGTCGTGGCGAGCCGGAAGAAGAACAAGCCATGCGCGACCTGGCGCTGCGTTTCCCCGGCCAGATCGGTGTGCGCATCGGTTTCAACGAAACCGACGCTCGCCGCATGTTCGCCGGCAGCGATTTCCTGCTGATGCCGTCGCGTTATGAACCCTGCGGTCTGAGCCAGATGTACGCCCAGCGCTTCGGCTCGTTGCCGGTTGCGCGCAACACCGGCGGTCTTGCCGACACCATTGAAAACGGCGTCACCGGGTTCCTCTTCGATGAATCCACCGCCGAAAGCTATCAAGAAGCTCTGAGCCGCGCGTTCAAAGTCTTCGCCTATCCTGAACTGCTCAATGCCATGCGTTGCCGGGCAATGGCTGCGCCCTTCAACTGGTGCAAAGCCGTTGAACCGTACGCCGAACTCTACGAACAACTGGTGGCGAAGGCCTTGGGTAAAGCGATTCACAAGTAACAGGGAGGTCAGCAATGCCGTTACGGTCTACTGAAATCTGGCCACACGGCGCGATCATGCTGGATGCCGAGCACACGCAATTCGCGTTGTGGGCGCCAGATGCGTTTTACGTCAGTGTCGAACTTGCCGATGGCCAGTCTCTGCCGATGCTGCCCCAGGCAGACGGCTGGTTCGTAATCAAGGCCCGCTGTCCGGCGGGCATGCGTTACCGCTACAACATCGATGGCGAACTGGAGGTGCCGGACCCGGCCTCCAGAGCCCAGGATGGCGACCTCAACCGCCACAGCGTGGTGGTTGATCCGCTGGCCTATCAATGGCGACACAGTGCCTGGCACGGTCGCCCGTGGAGCGAAGCGGTCATCTACGAATTGCACGTCGGTGCGCTCGGCGGCTTCGCTGAAGTCGAACAACACCTGGCGCGCCTTGCAGGATTGGGTATCACCGCCATAGAACTGATGCCATTGGCGCAGTTTCCCGGCGAGCGCAATTGGGGCTACGACGGCGTTTTGCCATACGCACCGCAAGCCTCCTACGGCACCCCGGAACAACTCAAACACCTGATCGACAGCGCCCACGGCCACGGCCTGGCGGTGATTCTCGACGTGGTCTACAACCACTTCGGCCCCGACGGCAATTACCTGCATCGCTACGCCAAGGGCTTTTTCCGCGAGGACAAACACACGCCATGGGGCGCGGCGATCGATTTCCGCCGCGATGAAGTGCGGGAGTTCTTCATCGAAAACGCACTGATGTGGCTGCTCGAATACCGCTTCGACGGTTTGCGCCTCGACGCGGTGCATGCCATCGAGGATCCGGATTTTCTCACCGAGATGGCCCAACGCATCCGCGCGCAGATCGACCCGAGTCGGCACGTCTGGCTGACCGTGGAAAACGAACTCAACCAGTCGAGTCTGCTCGAGTACGACTACGACGCGCAGTGGAATGACGATGGCCATAACGCCCTGCACGTCTTGCTCACTGGCGAAACCGACGCCTATTACGCCGACTACGCCGCGCAGCCCACCGAACAATTGGTGCGCTGCCTGAGTCAGGGCTTTGTCTTCCAAGGGCACATCACCCGCCACGGCGAACCGCGCGGCGAGCCCAGCGAGCACTTGCCGTCCACCGCGTTCGTGCTGTTCCTGCAAAACCACGATCAGATCGGCAACCGCGCCTTTGGCGAACGCCTACATCATCTGGCCGATCCGCGCGCCGTGCAGGCAGCGACCGTGTTGTTGCTGCTGTCACCGATGATTCCGTTGATGTTCATGGGCGACGAATTCGCCGCCGAGCAGCCGTTTCTGTTTTTCACCAGTCACCACGGTGAACTGGCCGAGCTGGTGCGCGAGGGCCGACGCAATGAATTTGCTGCGTTCAGTGCCTTCACCGATCCGCACAAGCGCGAGCAGATTCCCGATCCGAATGGCGAAAAAACCTTCCACGCCTCACAGCCAAGGCTGATCGGCAATGGCAGCGTAAAACAGCAGGAAACCCTTGCGCTGTACCAAAAACTGCTGCAATTCCGCCACCAATACATCATTCCCCATCTCTCCGGCACTCAGGCACTGGGCGCGCACATGCTTGGTTATGGCGCGGTCAGCGCACGCTGGCGCCTGGGCAATGGCAGTGAGCTGCGAATTGACCTGAACCTCAGCGACACGCCGGTGGTCAACCCTCCACAGACCGAGGCTGTGTGGTTGTTTCAGCACCCACCCACCGCCGATCTATCGGAATCGGGCGAACTGCCCGCGTATTGCGCGCTTGTCAGCCTCACGGCCGCAACCCCTTTGCAACCTCTGGATGGAGAGCGCCTATGAGCGATGCGCAACTGGAAATTCTCGCCAGCCGAGCCGGCCTCGCCGTCGACTGGATCGACGCCAACGGCCGCCCGCAGAAAGTCGCCCCGGCGGTGCTGCGCAACGTCCTCATCGGACTCGGCCACCCGGCCAGCACCGCGCAGGAAATCGACGCCAGCCTGCTGGAACTGCAAGCAGTGCAACAAGACCGTCACCTGCCGCCGCTGCTGACCAGCGACGTCGGCGTCGGCCTCGATCTGGCGCGTTATTTCGCCCCGGAAACTCCCTGTGAAGTTCACCTCGAAGACGGCTCGCGACTCGACCTCAAACTCGACAGCGAGGCGGTCTTGCCGGGGTTGATTCCGGTCGGCTACCAGCAGGTACACATCGGCGATCAGTATTTCACCTTGGCTGTGGCGCCGGAGCGCTGCTTCAGTGTCGGCGATGCCGTGGACAATCCGATCCCGCGCGCGTGGGGCCTGAGCGTGCAGTTGTATTCATTGCGCCGGCCTGGCGATGGTGGCTTTGGCGACACCCAAGCGCTGGAAGAACTGGCCCGCGTCGCCGGTGAACGTGGCGCCGAAGCGCTGGCGATCAGCCCGTTGCATGCGATGTTCAGCGCCGACACCGGGCGCTACAGCCCTTATTCGCCGTCCAGTCGCTTGTTCCTCAATTCGCTGTACGCAGCACCCGGCGCGATCCTCGGCGAACGGGCCTTGCGTGATGCCATCGACGCAGCAGGCCTGGCCGAGCAGTTCGCACAACTGGAAGACCTGAAACTGGTCGACTGGCCGAGCGCCGCCGACGCCAAGCACAAACTCCTGCAAGCGCTGTACGAAGGTTTCATTGCCGGCGACCATCCGCTGCACCCGGATTTCGTCAGTTTCCGCCACGCCGGTGGCGCCGCACTGGAAAACCACTGCCGCTTCGAAGCCATCCAGGAAATGCGTGCCGCCCGCAACGAAAGCCTCGACTGGCGCGAATGGCCCGAAGAGTGGCGCGACCCGCGGGGTGCCGCCCTCGGAACCTTCGCCGAAGAATATGCCGATCGCATCGGCTACTTCGCCTTCTGCCAATGGCTGATCCACCGTTGCCTCGAACGTGCGCAAACCGCCGCTCGCAGCGCCGGCATGGGCATTGGCCTGATTGCCGACCTCGCCGTCGGTGCTGATGGCGCCGGGAGTCAGGCCTGGAGTTTTCAGGACGAACTGCTCGCCTCGCTGACCGTCGGTGCGCCGCCGGACATTCTCAATCGCTCCGGGCAAGGCTGGGGGATTTCCGCGTTCTCGCCGGAAGGTCTGATCCGCAACGGCTTCCGTGCGTTCATCGACATGCTGCGGGCCAACTTCGCTCATGCCGGCGGCTTGCGCATTGACCACGTCATGGGCCTGCAACGTTTGTGGGTGATTCCCAACGGCTCGGCGCCTGCCGATGGCGCCTATCTGTATTACCCGGTCGATGACCTGCTGCGTTTGCTGACCCTCGAATCCCATCGTCACCAGGCCATCGTCCTCGGTGAAGACCTCGGCACTGTGCCGGACGGCCTGCAGGAAAAGCTCATCGCCCGTTCGATGCTCGGCATGCGCGTGCTGTTGTTCGAACAGAACAACGCCCATTTCAAACCGATTCTCGACTGGCCAGATAACGCGCTGGCGACCACCAGCACCCATGATCTCCCGACCATCAACGGCTGGTGGCATGGCCGTGACATCGACTGGAACGCGCGACTGGGTTTTGTCGACGCCAACGGTGAAATCGAATGGCGCCACCATCGCCAGCGTGAACGCGAAGGCTTGCGCAGCGCCTTGAGTCAGGACCCGCAGAACTTCCGCGAGGAATCCCACGAGGCCGATCAAGTGGTCGATGCCGCCGTGCGTTTCCTTGGCCACACCCGTGCGCCGTTGGTGCTGTTGCCGTTGGAAGACGCGCTGGGCATCAACGAGCAGGCCAATTTCCCCGGGACTGTCGATACTCATCCGAACTGGTCGCGGCGTTTGCCCGGCACCAGCGAAGCACTGCTGGATGACGCCGATGCGGCGCGCCGTTTGGAATTACTCGCCTGTGCAAGGCTTCAGGCTGCCGAGCGTGACCAATGAATCAAACGCTTATCCAGCCACTGCGCGCGACGTTGCGCCTGCAATTCCATAAAGGTTTCACCCTCGAACAAGCGGTGCCGCTGGTGCCGTACTTCGCCCAACTGGGCATCAGCCACATCTACGCCTCGCCGCTGCTGGCCGCGCGTTCGGGTTCGATGCACGGCTACGACGTGGTCGATCCGACCCAAGTCAACCCGGAACTGGGTGGCGAAGCGGCGCTGCGGCGTCTGGTCGGCACCCTGCGCGAACACAACATGGGGCTGATCCTCGACATCGTCTCCAACCACATGGCCGTCGGCGGCAACGACAACCCGTGGTGGCTCGACCTACTGGAATGGGGACGTCTGAGCCCTTACGGCGAGTTCTTCGACATTCAGTGGCACTCGCCCGACCCGCTGATGGAAGGCCAGTTGCTGCTGCCGTTTCTCGGCAGCGATTACGGCGTCGCGTTGCAGGACGGCACGCTGAAACTGCTGTTCAATGCGCACACCGGCAGCTTCTATGTCGAGCACTACGATCATCACTTCCCGATCTGCCCGAATGACTACGGTGAAATCCTCAAGCATGAAGAAACGCTAAAGCCCCTCGCCGACCGGTTCAGCACGCTCAGTTATCAAACCGACGCGCATGCGCTGGCGATTCCGCTGAAAGCCGAACTGCGGGAACAGGCAAGCGATCCGCAGATTCTTGAGGCGATTGAAAGCAACCTCAGGCATTTCGACTCGACCACTGAAGAAGGCTTCCACGCGCTGCATCAGTTGCTGGAACGCCAGAGCTATCGCCTCGCCAGTTGGCGCACGGCGGCGGATGACATCAACTGGCGGCGCTTCTTCGATATCAACGAACTCGGCGGTTTGCGCGTCGAGCGTCCGGCGGTATTCGAAGCCACCCACGGCAAAATCTTCCAGTTGATTGAAGAAGGTCTGGTCGATGGTTTGCGCATCGACCACATCGACGGCCTCGCCGATCCGCGTGGCTACTGCCGCAAATTGCGTCGGCGCGTGGATTCACTGGCGCCGGGCCGGCACTTGCCAATCTACGTCGAAAAGATCCTCGGCGCCGGCGAAACCCTGCATCGCGATTGGTCGGTGGACGGCACCACCGGTTATGAATTCATGAACCAGTTGTCGCTGCTGCAACACGATCCCGATGGCGAATACGTCCTCGGCGACTTGTGGCAACGGCGCACCGAACGCCCGGCGGCGTTTATCGAAGAAGCGCAACTGGCGCGTCAGCAGATTCTCAACGGTTCACTGGCCAGCGATTGCGAAAGCGTCGCTCAGGCTCTGCTGCAAGTGGCCCGCGATGACCTGATGACTCGCGACCTTACGCTCGGTGCTATTCGCCGGGTGTTGCAGGCGCTGATCGTGCACTTCCCGGTCTACCGCACTTACATCAGCGCGATGGGACGTTCGGCGCAGGACGAGGGTTTTTTCCAGCAGGCCATGGACGGTGCCCGGCAAACTCTGGGCGAAGCCGACTGGCCGGTGCTCGATTGCGTCGCCGCCTGGCTCGGTGGCACGCCGTGGCGGCGCAAACCGCGCGGGCGTTCACGCAAGATCCTCAAGCATGCCTGCGTACGCTTTCAGCAACTGACCTCGCCTGCCGCCGCCAAAGCCGTGGAAGACACCGCGCTCTATCGTTCGGCGGTGCTGCTGTCGCGCAATGACGTCGGTTACAACACCGAGCAATTCAGCGCGCCGGTCAGCGATTTCCACGAGATCAATCAACAACGCTTAGCCGAATTCCCGGACAACCTGCTGGCCACCGCGACCCACGACCACAAACGTGGCGAAGATACCCGCGCGCGGCTCGCCGTGCTCAGCGAACGCAGCCATTGGTACGCCGAGCAAATCGAACTGTGGCGCGCCCTCGCCCGCCCGGTGCGCAGTGACGATCAACTGCCGTCGAGCGGCGATGAGCTGATCCTCTATCAAGCCTTGATCGGCAGCTGGCCGCTGGACTTGCGCGATGACGATCAGGCCGGGTTCGCCGACTACGCCAAACGCATCTGGCAGTGGCAGCAGAAAGCCCTGCGCGAGGCCAAGCTGCAAAGCAGTTGGAGCGCGCCCAACGAAGCCTATGAAAACGCCGCGCAAGCGTTCACCGAAAAACTCCTGACCGGCGACGAAGGCGAACTGCTGCGCGCCGCGTTGAGCAAGACCGTCAGCAGCATTGCTGCTGCCGGCGCGCTCAATGGTTTGGCGCAAACCTTGCTGCGCATGACCGTACCGGGGGTGCCGGATCTGTATCAGGGCAACGAGTTCTGGGATTTCAGCCTGGTCGATCCGGACAACCGCCGGCCGGTGGATTACGCCGCCCGCGAGCAAGCGCTGGATCAGCCGTTGCCGATCGCAGACCTGCTGCCGCAGTGGCGTGACGGGCGCATCAAGCAAGCCTTGATCGCCGCGGTGCTGAACCTGCGCGTCGAACACGCCGAGCTGTTTCGGCGGGGTACTTACCAGCCGTTGGAGGTGCTGGGCACTCAGGCGCACAACGTGCTCGCGTTTGCCCGCGAACACGAGGGGAAACAGGCCATCGTGATCGTGCCGATCCGTTGCGCCACGCTGCTGGAAAACAGTGCTGTACCTCAGGTGGATGCGCTGCGCTGGGGCGATACGCGGGTTGTTCTACCGTTCGCCGCCTCTGACACAAACCTGAAGGGACTTTTTTCAACTGCCGCAGTCACAAAAAACAGGGAGCTGAATATCAGCGACGCGCTGGGGGATGTCCCGGTCAATCTCTTTATCCAACACTTAACGTAAGCACGAGTTCAGTTCAGGAGCATTGCGATGAGTACCGACGATAAACGCATTCGCGAATTCGCCTATCAAATCTGGGAATCGGAAGGCCAGCCGGACGGCCAGGAGGCACGTCACTGGGAGATGGCGCGCAAGCTGGCGGAAGCGGAAGCCCTGGCGCCGAAGAAGCCACCCAAAGCCGCCGGCAGCAAAGCCGCTGGCAAGACAGCCGAGCCCAAAGCACCGGCCGCCAAAGCAAAACCGCCGGCCAAAGCCAAACCGGCCGGCGCTGCGAAAGTGATTCCACCGGGTGAAAAACCCGCCGAGAAAAAGCCCAAGGCGCCGCGAAAGCCTTCGGCGATCTGACGCTAAACCGGATTATTGAACTGAATGAATGTGTGGCGGGCGTGCTCGCCACCGAGGACTCACTCGTCCTCAAGAAACCCACCAATCCCCTGTGGGAGCGAGCCTGCTCGCGAAAGCGCCGGATCAGCTCACCGAGATATCGGATGTGTCGACGCCTTCGCGAGCAGGCTCGCTCCCACAGGGTCAGGTACTAACCGAACTACCCCGATTTTTGCAGGAGCAATCATGACCCGTCCAAAGAAAGCCGAACCCACCGCGCACGCCGAGCCGTCGAGAATCCGTGAAGGCCTGCCCTTCCCGCTGGGTGCGACCTGGGATGGCCTGGGGGTGAATTTTGCGCTGTTCTCCGCCAACGCGACCAAGGTTGAACTGTGCATCTTCGACGATGCCGGCGAAGTCGAACTCGAACGCATTGAACTGCCGGAATACACCGACGAGATTTACCACGGCTACTTGCCCGATGCGCATCCGGGGCTGATCTACGGCTACCGCGTCTACGGCCCGTACGACCCGGCCAATGGTCACCGTTTCAACCACAACAAATTGCTCATCGACCCGTACGCCAAGCAACTGGTTGGCGAACTGAAATGGTCGGAAGCGCTGTTCGGCTACACCATCGGCCACCCTGACGCCGACCTCAGTTTCGATGAACGCGACAGCGCGCCGTTCGTGCCCAAGTGCAAGGTCATCGACCCGGCACACACCTGGGGCAACGACCAGCGTGTCAGCGTGCCGTGGGACAAAACCATCATTTACGAAACCCATGTACGCGGCATCAGCATGCGTCACCCATCGGTGCCGGAAAACGTGCGTGGCACCTTTGCCGGTCTGATGAATGACGATGTGCTCAAACACATTCGCAGCGTCGGCGTTTCGTCGGTCGAGCTGTTGCCGATTCACGCCTTCGTCAACGACCAGCATCTGCTGCAAAAAGGCATGACCAATTACTGGGGCTACAACAGCATCGCGTTTTTCGCCCCGGACCCGCGCTATCTGGCCAGCGGCAAGATTGCCGAGTTCAAGGAGATGGTTGCGCACCTGCACGAAGCCAACCTCGAAGTGATCCTCGACGTGGTCTACAACCACACCGCCGAGGGCAACGAGCAAGGCCCGACCCTGTCGATGCGCGGCATCGATAACGCCTCGTACTACCGCTTGATGCCCGATGACAAGCGTTTCTACATCAACGATTCCGGCACCGGCAACACCCTCGACCTGAGCCATCCATGTGTGCTGCAAATGGTCACCGACTCTCTGCGTTACTGGGCCACGGAAATGCACGTCGACGGTTTCCGCTTCGACCTGGCGACCATTCTCGGCCGTTATCACGATGGCTTTGACGAACGTCACAGCTTCCTCGTGGCTTGCCGTCAGGACCCAGTGCTGCGTCAGGTGAAAATGATCGCCGAGCCATGGGACTGCGGCCCCGGTGGTTATCAGGTCGGCAACTTCCCGCCGGGCTGGGTTGAGTGGAACGACAAATTCCGCGACACCGTGCGCGCATTCTGGAAAGGTGACGACGCCCAGGTCGCCGACTTCGCCAGCCGCATGACTGCTTCCGGCGAGATGTTCAATCAGCGCGGGCGTCGGCCGTACGCGTCGGTGAACTTCATCACCGCCCACGACGGCTTCACCCTCAACGATCTGGTGTCGTACAACGACAAGCACAACGAAGCCAACGACGAGAACAATCAGGACGGCAGCAACAACAACCTGTCGTGGAACCACGGCGTCGAAGGCCCGACCGACGATCCTGAAATCAATGCGCTGCGCCATCGGCAGATGCGCAATTTCTTCGCCACCCTGCTGCTCTCTCAGGGCACGCCGATGATCGTTGCCGGCGATGAATTCGCCCGTACTCAGGACGGCAACAACAACGCTTATTGCCAGGACAGCGAGATCGGCTGGGTCAATTGGGATCTGAGCGAAGACGGCAAGGCGCTGCTGAAATTCGTCAAACGTCTGATCAAGTTGCGTCTGGCGTACCCGATCCTGCGTCGCGGACGTTTCCTGGTCGGCGAGTACAACGAAGACATCGGCGTCAAAGACGTGACCTGGCTGGCGCCGGACGCCACCGAGATGACCACCGAGCACTGGCATGACGCGCACAATCGCTGCCTCGGCATGTTGCTCGATGGCCGCGCGCAGGAAACCGGGATTCGCCGCAAGGGTGGTGATGCGACGTTGCTGCTGGTGGTCAACGCTCATCACGACATCGTCAACTTCACCTTGCCGGAAGTGCCTGACGGCGGTTTCTGGACCTGCATGATCGACACCAATCAGCCTTCTATTCGCGGCCAGGAACGCTTCGAATTCGGTCACGAATACTCGGTCACCGGACGCTCGTTGCTGCTGTTCGAACTGCAACGTGATGAAGAAGACTGATATGGATCTGCACTGTTATCTCGCCCGCCGAGCACCGGACTACGCCGACACTGCCGCCCTCGGCAGTTGTCTGCGGGCGCTGGTCGAGGCCGGGCTGGATCGCTTGCCGTTACCGGGCAGCGGTCACACGCTGGAACGTTTCCAGCGGCTCGCTGAAGTCGGCGGGCACGATCTGGGTTTGTGCAAACTGTACGAAGGTCACACCGACGCGTTGGCGATCATCGAGCAACTGGGTGGCGCGCCAACGCCCGGCAGCACGTGGGGCATGTGGGCAGCCGAACCGCCGCAGGCGCGGGTGACCGTCACGCCCAACGGGCACATGGTCAACTTGAATGGACGCAAAGCGTGGTGCTCCGGTGCAGCCGTGTTGAGCCACGCATTGCTCACCGCATGGGACGCCGACGATCAGCAGCAATTGGTCGCGGTGGCCCTCGATCAATCCGGCGTGACGGTCACCGGTGAAGGCTGGCAAGCCGTCGGCATGGCCGCCACCGGCAGCGTTGAAGTGCTGTTCGATAACGCCGAAGCCCAGGCCATCGGCAATCCCGGCGATTACTTGCAACGACCCGGTTTCTGGCAAGGCGGGATCGGCATCGCGGCGTGCTGGTACGGCGCCGCGCAGCAGATCGCCGAACGCTTGCGTAAACAGTGCGAGCAACGCGAAGAACCCCACGCCCTCGCCCATCTCGGCGCGGTCGATACGGCGCTGCAAGCGGCGGCTGATGTGTTGCGCTGCAGTGCGTTGCACATTGATGCGCGGCCCGACGCCGATGCGCAATTACTCGCCCGGCGCGCCCGCGCGGTGGTCGAACAGTCTGCCGAACAGGTCATGCGTGAAGTCGGTCGTGCACTCGGCGCCGGTCCGTTCTGCAAGGATCGGCAGTTCGCCCGACTGATCGCCGATCTGCCGGTATTCCTGCGGCAAAGCCATGCCGAACGCGACCTCGCCGCCCTCGGCCAGAGCGTGGCCAGCCAACCTGAAGAGGTCTGGTCGCTATGAAGGCCAATCCGATCGTCGGCCAAGGCACCTCGCTGCAACAATGGCAGGGCTCGCAGCAACTGGCGCAACTGCAAAGCATCGACATCCTCAGTCTGGTACCGGCAGATGCGCGGGCGGTGATCATTGCGCCGCACCCGGACGATGAAATCCTCGGCTGCGGCGGCTTGCAGCAGTTGCTCGCAGCAGCCGGGCGCCCCTTGCAACTGATCTCGGTCACCGACGGCAGCGCCAGTCATCCCGGTTCCGCACGCTGGCCGGTCGAGCGCCTGAGCATCGTAAGACCGCAAGAATCCGCCGAAGCCCTGCGCCGTCTCGGTCTGCCGATGCACAGCCTGAAATGGCTGCGCGGCGGTTTTACCGACACCCGTGTCGCAGCGCAGGAAAAGGAGCTGAGCGCGTTCATCGAAAGCCATTTGCGCCCCGGCGACGTGGTCTTCACCACTTGGCGCGAGGACGGTCACAGCGATCACGAAGCCGTGGGCCGCGCCAGTGCCGACGCCGCGCAACGTGTCGGCGCGATCTGCCACGAACTGCCGGTGTGGACCTGGCACTGGGCGACGCCGGAAGACGCGGTGGTGCCATGGCAGCGGGCGCGGAAAATTCTGCTGTCACCTGCGCAGATCGCGCGCAAACGCCATGCGGTGCACGCCTTCGCCAGTCAGTTGGAAGGCGACCCGGACGCCGGACTCGCGCCAGTGCTCGCGCCCTACGTGATCGATCGCCTGCTGCAGCCCTTCGAGGTGGTGTTTCTATGAGTGTCGAGGACCGTTATTTCGATGGCCTGTTCGCCGGCAACGACGACCCTTGGGCGTTCCGTCAGCGCTGGTACGAGCAGCGCAAACGGGCAATCACTGTCGCCGCGCTGCCGCGTCCGCACTACCAAGCGATCTTCGAAGCCGGCTGCGCCAACGGTGAGTTGAGCGCCGAACTGGCCAGTCGCTGCGATCGCTTGTTGTGTTGCGATACTGCAGCGGCGGCGGTGAATCTGGCGCAGATCCGCCTCAGCCATTTCGACCACGCCGAAGTGCGCCAAAGTCGCCTGCCGGGGGACTGGCCGGCGGAAAAATTCGACCTGATTGTATTTAGCGAGATCGGCTACTACCTCGATGGCGAAGATCTGACAGACATGATCCGTCGAGCCAGTGACAGCCTGACCGCCGACGGTCAATTGCTCGCCTGCCACTGGCGCCCGCCCATCGACGACTGCCCGCTGAATGCTCGACAGGTTCACGACCTGATCCATGAGCACTTGGGGCTGCCGCGGCTGGTGCTGCATCAGGAAGCGGATTTCATCCTTGAAGTGTGGAGCCGCGAGCCGCGTTCGGTGGCGGCGCTGGAGGGTTTGCGATGATCGGCATTCTGATTCCGGCACACAACGAAGAAGAACACCTCGAAGAATGTTTGAGCGCGGCGCTGCGGGCCGCCCGGCACGGATCGCTCGCCGGTGAGCCGGTCGAAGTGCTGGTGGTGCTCGACAGCTGCACCGATCGCTCAGCGCAGATCGTTGCGGGCTTTCCGGTCCTGAGCCTTGAGATTGCTGCGCGCAATGTCGGCCAGGCCCGCGCGGCCGGGGCGCAGGTGCTGCTGGAGCGCGGCGCGCGCTGGATCTCCTGCTCCGACGCCGACAGCCGCGTGGCTGACGACTGGCTGGTGGCGCAACTGGGCCTTGGTGCTGACGCGGTGTGCGGCACCGTGACCGTCGAGCGCTGGCATGAATCCTTCGATGAAGCCGCGCAGATCCGCTATCACAGCCACTATCAGGCGCGTGATGGCCATCGGCATATCCACGGCGCCAATTTGGGCATCAGCGCTGAAGCCTATCGCTGGGCCGGCGGCTTTAAACCGCTGACCTGCCACGAAGACGTGCATTTGGTGCGGCAACTGGAGGCGTGTGGCGCCAACATCGCGTGGAGCCATCGGCCACAAGTGCACACCAGCGCCCGTCTCGACAGCCGTGCGCCGGGTGGCTTCGGTGACTTTTTGCGAAACATGGCGCAGCTGGAACAAAAAAACACGGATCAGATTGATCTGTGAGGCGACGAATCCCGTGTCTTGAGCAATACTCTGCTGCGCGGTAATCCAAGGGTTGGAGCGCCGTACACATTGCTATCACCCGCCTTCACGGGTCGTGGACAGCCGTTCCGGCCCATGACTGAGGGCCAGCCACAACAAGGACGTCACCGCCATGAAATCGTTATCCCTCAGCGACAGCAGCCTGCCTGCGCAAATCTGGAACAGCGCGGCACAACTCGACCACATTCCCGTCATCAACACCCGCAGTCTGGTACCTGAAGGCGCGCGCGCGGTGGTCGTTGCGCCGCATCCCGGCGATGAAGTAGTAACCTGCGGCGGCTTGCTGCAGTTGCTCGCCAGCCTCGGTCATCCCCTGCAATTACTCTCCATCACCGACGGCAGCGCCAGCCACCCCGGTTCGCGAGAATGGTCGGAAAAACGCCTGAGCGTGTTCCGCCCGCAGGAAAGCGTCGAAGCCCTGCGTCGCCTCGGTTTGCCGATGCACAGCCTGAAATGGGTGCGCGGCGGCTTTACCGACAACGCGCTGACTGAGCAGGAAGCGCAAGTCACCGAGTTCATCAGCCGTTACCTGCGCCCGGGTGACGTGGTGTTCAGCACTTGGCGCGGCGACGGCAACGATGACCACCAAGCCGTCGGCCACGCCAGCGCGCTCGCGGCTGAACGGGTTGGTGCGACCTTTCATGATGTGCCGGTCTGGGCCTGGCACTGGCCGGAGCGCGAGCAGCATCTGATCCCTTGGGATCGCGCGCGCAAACTGCGCCTCGACAGCTGGACTGTCGCGCGCAAAAGCCACGCCACCCACGCCTACGCCAGCCAGCTCAAGGGTGAGCCGGCGATCGGCATTGCACCGATGTTGCCGCCGGTGCTGCTGGAGCGGATGCGGTTGCCGTATGAGATTGTGTTCGTGTGAAGCTCCTCAAACCCTGCGCGATCATGGAAGGAACTGTCGCCACCTCGCATCAGTCGCATGAATAAGCAGTCAGGATTCAGAGGAGTGAACGTGTCCAGCGATCCCAAGCGTCATCCCGTCGACGCGCCCGTCATTCATCGCTTGCGCGTGTTGACGGTCAACACCCACAAGGGCTTCACCGCGCTGAACCGGCGTTTCATCCTGCCGGAACTGCGCGAGGCGGTACGCAGCACCTCGGCCGATCTGGTGTTCTTGCAGGAAGTGGTGGGCGAACACGAGCGCCATTCCAGCCGCTACAACGAATGGCCGCAGACCTCGCAGTACGAATTTCTCGCCGACAGCATGTGGAGCGATTTTGCCTACGGGCGCAACGCGGTGTATCCCGATGGCCATCACGGAAACGCGCTGCTGTCGAAATACCCGATTCGTGAATTCCGCAACCTCGATGTGTCGATCACCGGCCCTGAACGCCGTGGTCTGCTGCACTGCATTCTCGACGTGCCTGGGCATGCGGAAGTGCATGCCATTTGCGTGCACTTAAGCCTGCTGGAAAGTCACCGCCAATTGCAGCTGCAACTGTTGTGTCAGTTGCTCGAATCGTTACCGGAGGACGCGCCGGTGATCATCGCCGGTGACTTCAACGACTGGCAGCTGCAAGGCAACGCCGCCCTCGCCCGTCGCGACTATCTGCACGAAGCCTTCGAGCGTCATCACGGCCGTCCGGCCAAGACCTATCCGGCACGGTTTCCCCTGCTGCGCCTAGACCGCATCTACCTGCGCAACGCCAGCAGCCATGACCCGCGGATTCTCGGCAACAAGCCCTGGACGCATCTGTCGGATCACTTGCCGCTGGCGGTGGAAGTGCATCTCTGATCGCGGTTTTGACAACACCGTTGGTCAGGTTTGCTTGAACCATGGGCAAAAGCAACTACACCTAAATCAGCTCAAGGAGTAGCGCATTCAATCCGTTAGGCCATGATTCTGAGGTAAGGCATCAGCTCCGGTCGATGTCCGTCTCATGGCCTGCACAAGGATGAATTCCCCGAATTTTGTTGTAGGGAATTGCCATGACGCGCTACGCCAAATGTCGGCGGCTGCTGCCGCACGTTGTTTTTTTACCTGCCTCCCTTCTTTTACTCAGCAGCCCACCTGCCTCCGCCGCCTGCAATCTCGTTGCCGGTCCGGGTAACGACGCGTTCACCTGCGACAGCGGCAGCAGTGGCTCACTGATTGACCTTTCCGGCAACAACAGCCTGACCTTCCCCGCCAATGGCAGCGGCCAGATCAACGGCAACGTGACCTTTGGCGCCGGCACCGATCGGGTCGAGATGAACTCCGGGGTGATCACCGGGGCCGTCAATCAGGGCAATGGTGTCGACGATTTCGTCATGAGCGGCGGCTTGATCGGCTCCCTCGCCCAAGGCGACAGCCGCGATACATTCCTGATGACCGGCGGCACCATTGTCGGCGCGTTCGAGGACGGTGATGTCGCGCGGATGACCGGCGGCAGCATCGGCCGCGTCGACATGAAACTCGACAACAATATTTTTGACCTGTCCGGCGGGCAGATCATTGGCAATCTGGTAACGGGATTCGGCACCGACACGATCATCGTCTCCGGCGGGCGGATTGGCGGCAACATCAGCGTCAGCGGCGGCAATGACAGCATCACCGTGACTGGCGGCGAAATCGTCGGCGAGATCCGCGCCAGTGTCGGCGATGACCGTTTGCTCTGGGACGGGGGTGGCATCATCCGTTCAGCGATTCTGATGGACGTCGGCAATGACAGCGCCACCCTGCGCAACCTCGATGACAGCGTTCTCACGCTTACGCCACGCATCGACGGCGGTGTCGGCAGCGACACTCTGACCTTCGACAATGTCCGCACGGCCCTTCCCGCACGCTTCGTTAACTGGGAAACAGTGAACCTGAGCAACGGCACACAACTGGATCTCGGTTCGAGCAATCTGGTCTTGGGTGATGCCGTCACGGGCAGCGGTGTGCTGAATGTCGATGCCAGCAGTAGCGTGTTTTCGACGCAGGGCTCGGTGTTGCCCGCACTCGCCGGGCAAGCCGTGACCTTCAACAACGCGGGGATTGTCGACCTGACGCGCAATAACAACCGCACCGACGATACGCTGACCGTGCAAGGCAATTACGTCGGCAACAACGGCCAGTTGTTGCTGCAAAGCGTGGTCGGTGCCGATGACTCGCCGAGCGACAAACTGGTGGTCAACAACGGCAGTCTCAGCGGCGCCACAGTGATCAGCGTCAGCAATCTCGGCGGACTGGGCGGCCTGACGCAAGTCAACGGCATTCAACTGGTGCAGGCCCAGGGCAGCACGGTCAGCACCGATAACGCGTTCACCCTCAACGGCCCGGTTTCCGCCGGGGCCTATGATTACTACCTGTTCAAGGGTGGCGTCACGGCGGGCACGGAAAACAGTTGGTATCTGCGTTCCGCGATCGTTGCACCGCAAGTCGTGAGCGTACCCAACCCCGATCCGAGCTTGCCGCCGATTCTGGTGCCGGTGGTCGCCGCCCCGGTCGCGGCCATCGCCCCTGCGGGCAGCCCGCCATTACCAGTGCTGCCGGCAGCGGTCGCCGGGGCCGAGCCGATTCCCTTGTACCGACCGGAAGTGCCGACCTGGTCGGTGCTGCCATCCGCCACCGCACAACTGACGCTCAGCGCACTGGGCACCTTTCATGACCGTCAGGGCGATCAGCGTCTGCTCAATGAAACCGGCGCGTTCGGCGCGGGCTGGGGTCGTGTCTACGGGAAAAATTTCGATCAGACCTGGGCCGGCACGGTCACGCCGCGCCTGGACGGTTCGCTCAACGGCTTCCAGGTCGGCAATGACCTGTACAGTTCCCTGACCTCGGGCGGGCAGACGCAACGCCTCGGTTTCTTCGTCGGCCATAGCCGTTTGCGGGGCGACGTCGACGGTTTCAACGAAGGATTCGAGGACAACAGCGCCGGCAAGATCAAACTCGAAGGCGACAGCTACGGCTTGTACTGGACGTTGACCGATCCCTACGGCTGGTACGTCGATACGGTCGTCATGGGCACCCGCTTCGATGGCGATAATCGCTCGGATCGCGGGCTCAAACTGGACAACCGCGGGCATGCCCTGACGGTTTCCGCCGAGGCCGGTTACCCCCTGCCGATCAACGACACCTGGGTGGTCGAGCCCCAAGCACAAGTCATCCACCAGAAGATCTCCCTCGACAGCCAGGACGACGGCGTCTCACGGGTCTCCTTCGAATCCGACGGCGCCTGGACCGGTCGCCTCGGTGCGCGCCTCAAGGGTCGCTATCAAGTCAGTGGCTTACCGGTGGAACCCTATCTGCGCGCCAACCTGTGGCACACCTTTTCCGGTCGCGATTCGGTGACATTCGGCGACAGCGACGTCATCAGCACTGAGCAAAAATCATCGACTGCCGACATCGGTCTCGGCGTAGTGGTCACCCTCGACCGCGCCGTCAGCGTGTACGCCAGTACCGATTACAGCCGCAATATTGACAGCAATGAGATGCGTGGCGTGGTCGGCAATCTCGGCGTGCGTATCAGCTGGTAGACCTTTCGTCGGACATAAAACGGCTCTAATACGGGGCATACATAGCGATTCACCCTACAAACAATCACTTAGTTATGTGCAGAAAAACAAACGCTTGCAAATTGCGATTTTCCACTACCGCTCATCGTTCAATTTCTTGACGGACGCTTCGCGCTCTTCTTATCTCTACCTTACTACCCCCGGAATCACTACCCGGGGCGAGACTTCGGACACTCGCGAAATCGAGCGGCCACGGTTCGCCCCGCTCCATTCGGTCGCCCCTCATTCGGGGTAGGAGAGGCGCCAAACAGAGAGAATGCATGCGCCTGCAAGGTAGACCTCCATGAGAATTTCAGTGACCCCACACGAGATCAAAATCACCTTCTGCACAGTCTCGACTTCGATCTTGCTGTGCTCATCCATGGAGGCGCAGGCCGGTCCTGCGGCGGATGAAACCCTGCCGTGGTATCGCGCGGACGTACCGGTGATGACCTTGCCCGCCACCGTCATCACCCCAGACCAGCAACGCTTCAGCCCACGGCCGGACCTGCGTGGCGCAAACCTGATCACTGAAGACCTCGCACCGAACGCCTGGGACCAGCTCTACGGTCGCCCTGCCCGGCAGGCACAAACCGATGTGTTGACCTCGGGGTTTGCGACACCCGGCAGCGGCGAGTTCAAAGGCCCGGCCGTGCTGACCCTGCAAAGCGGCGGGCATACCCAGACCATCGGCCTGGTCGGCGGCCTCAACCAGATCCAGGCCAACGGCAATGGCTTGATCACCCGCCGCGCCTTCGACGACCCGACCACCGACACCCTTAATCTGCAGGGGCAAAGCCTCGGCGCCTATTACAGCCTTAAAGGTGCACAGGGCTGGCACGTTGACCTGACGGCCAGTGGTGGTCGCGTCAGCGGGTTCAGTCGCAACGAACAAGGCGCGCGACAAGCCACCGAAGGCAGTGCGATGACGTTCTCGGTGGAGGGGGGTTATCCGATTGGGTTGAGCGAAAACTGGGTGGTCGAACCGCAGGCGCAATTGATCAATCAACGCATCACCCTCGACACGCCTTACGCCGGTTCCGGCAATGCCTCATCAACGGATCTGAGCGCTTGGAGCGGCCGCGTCGGCGCACGCTTGAAAGGCAGTTACGACTTGAACGGCCTGCCGGTCGAACCGTACGTGCGCACCAACCTCTGGCACACGGTGTACACCGGCAACACAGTGACCCTCGATCAGGTCGACAAGATCAGCAGCAGCCGTAAATCATCGACCGTGGAATTGGGATTGGGCTTGGTCGCGCGGGTGACGCCGGCGGTGAGTCTGTATGTCAGTGCGGATTACAGCAGTGATGTCGATGACAATGATCTGAACGGGATCATTGGCAGTCTGGGTGTGCGGATGCGTTGGTGAGGGCCCCATCGCTAGCAGGGCTAGCTCCCACAGGGGTTTTGTGAACGACACAAACCAATGTGGTAGGTAGCCCTGCTAGCGATGGCAGGCGACTCGGTCCCGGATCAACCCTCAGGTTTCAGGATCAACACCGCCAACGGCGGCAGATTCAGTTCCAGCGACAGTGACTGGCCATGGCTTGGCACTTCCTCGGTAAACGCCCCGCCGCCATTGCCGTAATTGGAACCGGCATAGGTGTCGGCATCGCTGTTGAGCAACTCGGTCCAGCGCCCGGCGAACGGCACCCCAACCCGATAGGCCTGACGCGGCACCGGAGTGAAGTTGGCCACCACCAGCACCGGTTTACCGTCCTTGCTCCAGCGCAACCACGCGTAAACGCTGTTGATTGCATCGTCGCCAATCAGCCACTGGAAACCCTGCGGTACGTCGTCCTGGTCGTGCAGCGCCGGCTCTTCGCGATACAACCGATTGAGGTCGCCAATCAGTTTCTGCACGCCTTTGTGCTCGGAATATTGCAGCAGATACCAATCGAGCTGTTGATCGTGATTCCACTCGCGCCACTGACCGAACTCGCAGCCCATGAACAACAGTTTCTTGCCCGGGTGCGTCCACATGAAACTCAGGTAAGCGCGCAGATTGGCGAACTTCTGCCAGCGATCACCGGGCATCTTGTCGATCAACGAATGCTTGCCGTGCACCACTTCGTCGTGGGAGATCGGCAGGATAAAGCGCTCGGACCAGGCGTAGACCAGACCGAAACTCAGCTCGTTGTGATGGTGCGCGCGATAGACCGGATCCTGCTGGATGTAGTGCAGCGAATCGTGCATCCAGCCCATGTTCCACTTATAGGCAAAGCCGAGACCGCCCTGCTGAGTGCTCTGACTGACGCCCGGCCACGCCGTGGATTCCTCGGCGATTACCAGTGCGCCCGGTGCCTCCAGCTCGACCACGTCGTTCAAATGGCGGAGAAAATCGATGGCTTCGAGATTCTCGCGCCCACCGTGACGGTTCGGCACCCATTCGCCGGCCTTGCGCGAATAGTCGCGGTACAACATCGACGCCACCGCATCCACGCGCAAGCCATCGATGTGGAAATGCTTCAACCAGTGCAGCCCGGACGCGAGCATGTAGCCATGCACTTCGGTACGCCCGAGGTTGTAGATCAGCGTGTCCCAATCCTGGTGGAAGCCTTCCAGCGGGTTGCCGTATTCGTACAGCGCGGTGCCGTCGAACTGCGCCATGCCGTGAGCATCGGTGGGGAAATGCGCCGGCACCCAGTCGAGAATCACGCCGATCTCGGCGCGGTGGCAGGCGTCGACGAATTCGGCGAACTGCGCCGGTGTGCCGTAACGTGCGCTCGGCGCGAATTGCGAGAGCAACTGATAACCCCAGGAACCGCCAAACGGGTGCTCCATGATCGGCATCAGTTCGATGTGGGTGAAGCCCAGCTCCTTGACGTATGGAATCAGCCGCTCAGCCAATTCCGGCCAGGTGTACTGGCGCGCCACTTCACCGAGATCATCCAGCTCGCATTGCCACGAACCGGCGTGCAGTTCGTAGATCGACAGTGGCGCCGAATGCTTCTGGCGGTCGCGGCGACTGTTCATCCAGTCGTGATCCTGCCAGTCGACCTGCAGCGGCTCTGCGACTTTCGAAGCAGTGTCCGGCGGCAGGCTGGTGGCCAGCGCCATCGGGTCAGCCTTGAGCGGCAGGATTCCGTGGGCGCCGAGGATTTCGTATTTGTACAGCTCGCCCGCTTTCAGGCGTGGGATAAACAACTCCCAGACCCCGGACGGATGGCGCAGGCGCATGGGATGGCGGCGGCCGTCCCAGACGTTGAAATCACCCACCACCGAGACCCGTCGGGCATTCGGCGCCCACACGGCAAACCGTACGCCGTCGACACCGTCCACAGTTTTCAGCTGTGCGCCCAGGCACGCACTGAGGTCGCGGTGATTGCCCTCGGCGAACAGATACAAATCCATTTCACCGAGTAACTGGCCGAAGCTGTACGGATCTTCCGCGACCTGCTCGCCACCGGCCCAGCGCGTGCGCAACTGGTACGGTCGCGCCTGATCGAAATGGCCGACAAACAACCCCGGCGTTTCGGTTTGCTCCAGCGGGCCGCGTTCTTCGCCGCTGTCCTTATCCAGCACCACAACGCTCAATGCACCGGGCAGATAAGCGCGAACGAACTGCCCGCCAGCGCCATCGCCATGCGGGCCGAGAATGGAAAAAGGGTCGTGATGTTCAGCACGGACCAAGGCATCGATATCTTGTGCCGAGGGCAGCAATGCTTCTTTGACCTGACCCTGTTCCTTGTTCGAGAAACTCATGACTACTCTCCACCAAGATCGGAAAAGGGTTTAAGCCCCGTCAATAACCCATACAAACCGTGCAACGGCACGGGCAGCCACGTGGGGCGATTTTCGGCTTCATAGGCCACTTCATAGGCCGCCTTCTCCAGACCGAACAATGCCAGCGCAGCGTCGGCCCCTTCAGGATCTTGCCAAGCATGATCAAGACTAGCTGCCGCACGGCGATATGCCTGAACAAATGCCTCACGGGCTTGACGCAGATACCGATCCGCCACGCGCTGACGCGCCGCTTCGGACTCAACGCTGTGATCGACGTTGTGCACGTTGATGGTCATCGCCGCCGCGTAATCGAACGAGCGCAACACGCCGCTGACGTCTTTGTACGGGCTGTGCTTGCCACGGCGTTCACTCAATGGCCGCGCTGGTTCGCCCTCGAAGTCGATCAGATAAGCATCGCCCTTGATCACCAGCACCTGACCCAAATGCAAGTCGCCGTGGACGCGGATACGCAAGCCGCCCGTGGCTTTTTTCGCCAGATCCTGCACGTGAGCGAGGATGGTTTTTTTCTCGTCGATCAGGCGTTTGACCAGTTTCTGATCCGCGGCATTCAGCTCGCCCTGATGCTGCTTGAGCAGTTTCAGCGCATGTTCAACCTGCGCGGCGACATCCTTGGCCGTCGCTTGCATATCCTTGGCCGTCGACACTTGCGGGGCGAAATCGCCATTGTCGGTCTGCGCGGCCAACACTTGGTGCATCTCACCCAAGCGCTGACCGAGCATGCTGGCAAAGTCCTTCAACTCACCCAGCGCGTTGTAATGCTGTTCCTGCTCGGACATGGCTTCGGCGAGTTCGTCGCGCAGCGCCCGTTCGAGGTTGTTCTGCGTCCATTCCCACGCGTCGCCCTGATTGCTCAGATAACCTTGGGCGATCATCAGCAGGTTGTCTTCGCCCTTGGCATCGCGGCGAATCACTGAGCCGAGCAGCGGAGAGATATTGGCAAATCCGGCCTCGGTCAGGTAAGCGCTCATCTCCAGTTCCGGGTGTACGCCAGAAGCGACTTTGCGTATCAGCTTAAGCA
This sequence comes from Pseudomonas sp. WC2, assembly GCF_050586545.1. Classification (NCBI taxonomy): domain Bacteria; kingdom Pseudomonadati; phylum Pseudomonadota; class Gammaproteobacteria; order Pseudomonadales; family Pseudomonadaceae; genus Pseudomonas; species Pseudomonas sp. WC2. The sequence goes on from NZ_JBOBDR010000003.1 coordinate 58,988, forward strand.
CCAGGCTGTTGCCGATCACCACCGAACTGTTCGATTGCTCGGCGGATAGATAACGCACTTCCGACTCCGCGCCGAGGCCGAGTTTCTCCAGCTGTGCGGTCGGTGCGAAACGGATTTCACCTTCAGTGGATTCCAGCACCGTGTTGTTCTGCATGCCTTGCAGCACCGCACGCACAAATGCTTCGAGGCTGAAGGCATCGGTGATCAAACCGACCTGACGCACTCTTCGTACACGCGACAAGGCCAATTGCTGCGGCAATGCCGGGCCGACCTGATCTTCGGAAATGAAGCCGAACGGCAGTTGATAGCGACTGGTCTGGCCATTGCTGGTGACCTCGATTTCGCTCAGCAGCACCGGATGCTCGGCGTCGCCGAAACGCACGCCGTAGGCAAGATGCACCTTGTCGATGGCCGCGTCTTTGCCGGCAAACCAGCGGCGATTTTGCAGCCAGCTCGGCAGGATGTTCTGCTCCAGCGTCGTGCGCGACGGCGCTTCGAGCAGCTCTTCCATGCGTTTTTTCAGCACCAGCGTGGTGAAGTCCGGCAGGCTCTGCGCCGGTTCGACGTGCCAGCTCGGCATCTGGTTTTCGGTGGCCAGTGCAAACCAGTAGAAACCGTACGGCGCCAGGGTCAGGAGGAAATTCAACTGGCCGATCGGTGGGAACGCGTTACCGCCGAGCATCTCCACCGGCACCATGCCGACGTAAGCCGACAGATCCAGCTCCACCGCTTGCGCACTGCGCGAGACGTTGGCCACACAGAGAATGATTTCGTGTTTGCCGTCGGCATCGGTGAATTCGCGGGTGTAGGCCAGCACGCGACGGTTGTTCGGCGACAGCATCTTCAAAGTGCCACGACCGAACGCTTTCGACTGTTTGCGCACAGCGAGCAAGCGTCGCGTCCAGTTGAGCAGCGAATGCGGATCTCCGGACTGGGTTTCGACGTTGACTGACAAATAGCCGTACTGCGGGTCCATGATCGGCGGCAGCACCAGACTCGCCGGATCGGCGCGGGAGAAGCCGCCGTTGCGGTCGATCGACCACTGCATCGGCGTACGCACGCCGTCGCGGTCGCCGAGGTAAATGTTGTCGCCCATGCCGATCTCGTCGCCGTAATACAAAGTCGGCGTGCCGGGCATCGACAGCAGCAGGCTATTAAGCAGTTCGATACGGCGACGATCGCGTTCCATCAACGGCGCCAAACGCCGACGAATGCCGAGGTTGATCCGCGCGCGGCGGTCTGCGGCGTAGTAATTCCACAGGTAGTCACGTTCTTTGTCGGTGACCATTTCCAGGGTCAGTTCATCGTGGTTGCGCAGGAAGATCGCCCACTGGCAGTTGGCGGGAATTTCCGGGGTCTGACGGAGAATATCGGTGATCGGGAAGCGATCTTCCTGAGCCAGCGCCATGTACATGCGCGGCATCAGCGGGAAGTGGAACGCCATGTGGCATTCGTCACCGTTGAGGCCCGCTGCGTCGGTGTCGCCGAAATACAGCTGAGTGTCTTCCGGCCACTGGTTGGCCTCGGCGAGCAGCATGCGGTCGGGATAATTGGCGTCGATCTCGGCGCGGATCTGCTTGAGGACGTCGTGGGTCTCGGGCAGGTTTTCGTTGTTGGTGCCGTCGCGCTCGATCAAATACGGAATGGCGTCCAGACGCAAACCGTCGATACCCATGTCCAGCCAGTAACGCATCACCGAGAGCACGGCTTTCATCACTTGCGGGTTGTCGAAATTCAGGTCGGGTTGGTGCGAATAGAAACGGTGCCAGAAGTACTGGCCGGCGACAGGGTCCCAGGTCCAGTTGGATTTTTCCGTGTCGAGGAAAATGATGCGCGTGCCGTCGTATTTCTGATCGTCATCCGACCACACATAGAAGTCTCGCGCCGCTGAGCCGGGTTTGGCCTTGCGCGCACGTTGGAACCACGGATGTTGGTCCGAGGTGTGGTTGATGACCAATTCGGTGATGACGCGCAAACCGCGTTTGTGCGCCTCGGCGATGAAACGCTTGGCGTCGGCCATCGTTCCGTAATCACTGTGTACACCACGGTATTCGGCGATGTCGTAACCGTCGTCGCGACGAGGCGACGGGTAAAACGGCAACAGCCAGATGGTGTTGACGCCGAGGTCGGCGATGTAATCGAGTTTAGCGATCAGGCCGGAAAAGTCGCCGATCCCGTCGTTGTTGGAATCGAAAAACGATTTGACGTGAACTTGATAGATCACCGCATCCTTGTACCAGAGCGGGTCTTTGATAAAGGTGGCTGCCTTGGGTTTCTTCGCCATGTGAAACTCCTGTTGAATTCTGGATAAACCGTGAGCCGATCACTTGGCTCGGAAACGATGAGCTACCTGTGGGAGCGAGCCTGCTCGCGAATGCGGATTAACATTCAGCAAAAATGTCGCCGGCAAAAACGCTTTCGCGAGCAGGCTCGCTCCCACAGGGAATCTGTGTTCAGGCAGTAATCCGCCAAATCCCGAACGGCTGATACGCCGGGTCTATGCGCATGAACTGGTATTTGCCATGCCAGTCCCAGCGATGGCCGTTCATCAAATCCTCACCGTGGGTGGTCGCATCGTCGGGCAAGCCCATTTCCCACAACGGCAGTTCGAAATTCGCTTCCTGCACGTTGTGCGGATCGAGGCTGACCGCGACCAGAATGAAATTGCTGCCGTCGGCGCTGCGCTTGCCGAAGTAAAGAATGTTGTCGTTCCAGGCGTTGTAGACCTTCAAGCCCAAATGCGTGTGCAGCGCCGGATTCTGGCGGCGGATGCGGTTGAGCTGGGCGATCTCGGCAATGATGTTGCCGGGCGCGGTGAAGTCGCGGACGCGGATCTCGTACTTCTCGGAATCGAGGTATTCCTCTTTGCCTGGCACCGGCGCCGCTTCGCACAATTCGTATCCCGAATACATGCCCCACAGGCCCGACCCCATGGTCGCCAGCGCTGCGCGGATCAAAAAGCCCGGGCGCCCCGATTCGTGGAGAAATGCCGGGTTGATGTCCGGCGTGTTGACGAAGAAGTTAGGCCGGTAGCATTCGCGCCAAGGCGATTCATTCAGTTCGGTGAGGTACGTGGCCAGTTCGTTTTTAGTATTGCGCCAAGTGAAATAGGTGTAGCTCTGGGTGTAACCGACCTTGCCCAGGCGCGCCATCATCGCTGGCGTGGTGAAGGCTTCGGCGAGGAAGATTACCTCCGGATGCAGCGCGCGCACATCGGCAATCAGCCATTGCCAGAACGGCAGCGGCTTGGTGTGCGGGTTGTCGACGCGAAAGATCTTCACGCCCTCCTCGACCCAGCCAATGACAATATTGCGCAGCTCAACCCACAAACTCGGAATCGCGTCCGGCGCATAGAAATCGACGTTGACGATGTCCTGGTATTTCTTCGGTGGGTTTTCCGCGTATTTGATCGTGCCGTCCGGACGCCAGTTGAACCAGCCCGGATGCTGCTTGAGCCACGGGTGATCCTGGGAACACTGAATGGCGAAATCGAGGGCGATTTCCAGGCCATGATCGGCGGCAGCGGCGACCAGTCGACGGAAATCTTCGCGGGAACCGAGTTGCGAGTGAATCGCCTCGTGACCGCCCTCCTCGCTGCCAATCGCGTAAGGGCTGCCCGGATCTTCGGGGCCAGCAGTCAGGGAATTGTTGCGGCCCTTACGGTGGGCGCGACCGATGGGATGTATCGGCGTGAAATACAACACGTCGAAGCCCATGTCCTGAATCATCGGCAGACGTGAGTGCACGTCATTGAAGGTGCCGTGACGCTTGGGATCGTCGGTGATCGAGCGCGGAAACAGTTCATACCAACTGGCGAACTCGGCCAGTTCGCGTTCCACGTCCATCGGGTATTCGGGGCTGACGCTCAGGTACCCGCGGTGATCGGCCCCAGCCATCAACTGCGCACTGCGCGAGTGCAGAAACAGCGCAACCTGCTCGGTTTCGAGCAGACCGGAGAGTTCATGATGCAACGCCGCGAGTTGTTCGCTGAGCTGACCTTCGCTGCGCTCGGCAGCCTGTTGCACCATCGTCCGGCCTTCCTGCAGCTCCAGCGAGACGGGCACGGCGGCGTTGTGCTTCTTCTCCAGTTCGTACTGGAAACTGGCGAAATGGTCGATCCACGCTTCGATGCAATAGAGGTAGCGGCCCTGATGCTCCGGGCGGAACTGACCTTGCCAGCCATTGTTGCCCTGATCGGCCATGACCTCGCTCTGCCAGGTCTCTTCGCCTTCCTCACGCCAGCGGATGCGCACGGCCAGCTTGTCGTGGCCATCGGCGAACACTTTGCTGGTGACCACCACCTCACGCCCGGCGATCGACTTCACGGCAAATTGACCGTCGTCGAGGGTCGGCATGGTGTTTTCAATGGCAATGCGCGGCAGCAACAGCGCCTGCGACAGCGGAATGTGCGGGTTGTAGCTTAGTTCTGAGGGTTTTTCAGCAGTCATTGAGCATCTCTCCTTAACGCCCCAAGGACGCTCTTGTGCCAGTTCGGTGTTCACAATGAAGCACCTGCCCGGAATGAACTCACCTAGGTTCCGAGCGGCCGCCGCCGGGAAAAGTTCAGATGAAATTAGCGTGTCAGAAAAGCGGATCGAATTCCGTGCAGGGTGGTCAATCCACTTAAGCACTTCTCACGCCATGTGCCACACGGAGGTCTACAGATGAATATCCCGATCCCGGCTGAAACGCCTGATCCGAACATCGACAAACCCACCCTGCCCGAGACTGAGCCGCAGCCGATTCCGGAGCAGGAGCCACCGGGAACCACGCCACCGCCCAAGGAAGAACCACCGAGCACGATGCCGCCGGTTATCGTTTAACTTCGCCAACTGATCGTTCCCACGCTCGGCGTGGGAATGCAGCCCGGGACGCTCCGCGTCCCAAAGCGGACGCAGAGCGTCCATTGAGGCATTCCCACGCAGAGCGTGGGAACGATCAGCCGGCGCAGCACCGATCAGTGGTCATCCGTCTTCTGCTCTTCCTTCTCGAAAAACTTCACGATCCGTGGCATCACGCTAAAAATCGCCAGCGCCAGAAAAGTACTGAGCAGCGCCGTTGCCTCTTTGCCCATACCTGCCGCGACGCCGATGGCGGCGGTCATCCACAACCCCGCGGCCGTGGTCAGACCTTTGACGTGGCCCTCGTCCCCCTCGGGGTTCTTCAGAATGGTCCCGGCGCCAAGAAAGCCAATCCCGGCGATCACCCCCTGCAGCACCCGACTCATCGCATCCGATTCCGCCCCTGACGTTTGTGGCACCAGCACAAACAACGCCGCGCCAAGCGCCACCAACATGTGCGTGCGCACCCCGGCAGCCTTGCCCTTGTGTTCGCGTTCAAACCCGAGAATGCCGCCAAGAATCGCCGCCATCAGCAGGCGCACGGTGATGCGCGTCAGTTGCGAGGCGTCGCCAACGTCGGCGAATTCCGCTTGCAGGGTTTCCCACACTTCATGCCACCACGCGTTCATCGTGCAGTCCTTGTTATTGGTCGATAGAGGATGGACAGCGGCGACCATTAATCAGTTGCGCAGAACGATCGGCGAAGCCTGCGCCCTAAGCTTTCAGACACCCCCGAAAAAAGGACTGACCCATGCCCGTTCGAGTCGATGAATCCAATCCCGAGCAAAAAGTGTGTTTTTTCACCGTCGAACATGGCGAGGAAATTCGCATTTGCGACACCCTGGAAGTCAAAACGGACAGCGAAAAATCCATGTCTTTCGTTGAAATAGAAGGCCGGCGCGTCTACATCACCGAAGCTGAAGCCGATGCCTTGACCGTCGCAGGCGCCAGGGACGGTCGCAAGCACCTGAAGGCCGACGAGAGTGATTCGGTGATTTGACTGACCCTGATCAACACCCCGCGCAAACGCCTGCGATAGGCGTTTGCGCCTTTGCCTGCGGGTTGCTTCAAGTTGTCGCAGGTGCCGCGCAAAATTCCATCTGATCCGCTTTTTATTGAAATACCTGAGTCTGTTCTGCAAACAGATCGACGCTCATAGTGCTCTGGCCTGATGGAGGCTGATGAGCGACTGACCATGAGCGAACAAATCCCCGTCCGAACCGTAGAAGCATCGCCCACTATAAAAAGCATTCCCGCACGCCCAATGAAGGCGACGGCCAAATCCAGCGACAACCAGATTCACACCCGCAGTTTCACCGGCCTGTTCCGCACCCTGCGCATGAGCGGTGCGGGGTTTCTGTTTCTGTTGTTCTTCGGCACCGTTTGGTTGAACTGGGGCGGTCGTCAGGCGGTGCTCTGGGATCTTTCCGAAAGCAAATTCCACATCTTCGGCGCGACTTTCTGGCCGCAGGATTTCATCCTGCTCTCGGCGCTGTTGATCATTGCCGCGTTTGGTCTGTTCGCCATTACTGTGTTCGCCGGCCGGGTCTGGTGCGGATACACCTGTCCGCAGAGTTCGTGGACGTGGATTTTCATGTGGTGCGAGAAAATCACCGAAGGCGAACGCAACCAGCGGATCAAGCTGCAAGCCGCACCGTGGAGTGTGAACAAACTCGCCCGGCGCGCCGCTAAGCACACGCTGTGGTTGGCCATCAGCGTGATGACCGGTCTGACCTTTGTCGGTTATTTCACGCCGATCCGGCCGCTCGCTGAAGAATTGCTGACCCTGCAAATCGGCGGCGTCAGCCTGTTCTGGGTGTTGTTTTTCACCGCCGCCACTTACATCAACGCCGGTTGGCTGCGCGAAGCGGTGTGCATGCACATGTGCCCGTATGCGCGCTTTCAGAGCGTGATGTTCGACAAGGACACCCTGACGATTTCCTACGACACGGCCCGTGGCGAAAACCGTGGCCCGCGCAAACGTGACGTCAAACCGCTTGAGGCCGGATTAGGCGATTGCATCGACTGCCAGTTGTGCGTGCAGGTCTGCCCGACCGGCATCGACATCCGCGACGGTTTGCAGATGGAATGCATCGGTTGCGCCGCGTGCATCGACGCCTGCGATTCGATCATGGACAAAATGAACTACGCGCGCGGTTTGATCCGTTACAGCTCCGAACGCGAGTTGCAGGGTGGCAAGACCCATCTGCTGCGGCCTCGGCTGATCGGCTACTCGATCGTGCTGGTGGCGATGATCGGCGCCTTGGCCCTGGCGCTGGTCGAGCGGCCGATGGTTTCGCTGGACGTCACAAAGGATCGCGGGTTGTTCCGCGAAAACGCTCAGGGCCAGATCGAGAACATCTATAGCCTCAAAGTCATCAACAAGACTCAGGAACGCCAAACTTACAACTTGAGCTTGGTGGACGGCGACGGCTTCCAGCTACAAGGCAAGACTGAACTGAGTCTGGCGCCGGGCGAGATCGTTGACGTGCCGGTGTCGGTGGCGATGACCACCGAACGCCCCGCCAGCAGCTCGCAGACTTTGAGTTTCAAGATTGCCGACAGCGATGAGCCTGAGGTTTACAGCGTGGCGAAGAGCAGGTTTGTGGCGCCGATGAATCGCTGATCCCTTAGACTGCGGCGCGGCCATTCGCGATCAGGTCTCCCAGAACGAAACCAACTCGGACCCAAGATGAAACGCTACGAAAAATTCGCCGAAGACATCGCTGAACTGATCCGCTCCGGCGTGCTGGGCCCCGGCCAGCGCGTGCCTTCGGTGCGCTACGCCAGCCAGACCTACGGCGTCAGCCCGTCCACGGTGTTTCAGGCCTATTACCTGCTCGAACGCCGCGGACTGATCCGCGCACGGCCGCGTTCCGGTTACTTCGTCAACACCCACGCGCCGAGCCCGTTTTCCGAGCCGGTGATCAGCAGCCACGTCAACGACTCCACCGAAGTCGACGTCAGCGAATTGGTGTTCTCGGTGCTGGATTCGATCAAAGACCCGAACACCGTGCCGTTCGGCTCGGCGTTCCCCAGTCCGACCCTGTTCCCGCTGCAACGCCTGTCGCGTTCACTGGCCAGCGCCGCGCGGGAGATGGATCCGCGCATGGTCGTCACCGACATGTCGCCGGGCAACCCGCAACTGCGTCGGCAGATCGCCCTGCGCTACATGGTCGGCGGCCTGATGTTGCCGATGGAAGAACTGCTGATCACCAACGGCGCCCTCGAAGCGCTGAACCTGTGCCTGCAAGCGGTAACTGAACCCGGCGATCTGGTGGCCATCGAAGCCCCGGCGTTCTACGCCAGCCTGCAAGTGCTGGAACGGCTGAAACTCAAAGCCGTGGAAATCCCCGTACACCCGCGCGACGGCATTGATCTCGGTGTGCTCGCGCAAACCCTTGAGCGGCACCCGATCAAAGCCTGTTGGTGCATGACCAGTTTCCAGAACCCGATGGGCGCGACCATGCCCGAGGCGAAGAAACAGGAACTGGTGGAACTGCTGCGCCATCATCAAGTGCCGCTGATCGAAGATGACGTCTACGCCGAACTCTATTACGGCCAACAGGCGCCGAAACCGGCCAAGGCCTTCGACACCGAAGGTTTGGTCATGCACTGCGGCTCGTTCGCCAAAAGCCTCGCGCCCGGCTACCGCATCGGTTGGGTGGCTGCCGGACGCTACGCGCAAAAAATCGAACGGCTGAAACTGATGACCTCGCTGTGTGCCTCAATGCCGGCGCAAGCCGCGATTGCCGATTACCTGCAACACGGCGGCTACGACCGGCATCTGCGCAAACTGCGCTACGCCCTGGAAGAACAACAGAGCGCCATGCTCGCGGCCATCGCCCGCTATTTCCCTGCGCAGACGCGGGTCAGCCAACCGGCGGGCGGCTATTTTCTGTGGCTGGAATTACCAGCGCAGATGGATTCGTTGAAGTTGTTTCAGATGGCACTGGCGCAAGGCATCAGCATCGCCCCGGGGCCGATCTTCTCGCCGACGCAGCGCTTCAGGAATTGTATCCGCCTGAATTACGGCAGCCCGTGGACCGAGGATTCGGAAAAGGCGATGGAAACGTTGGGGCGGATTGTGCGGTCGTTCTGACAGATTGATGCTGCCTGCACTGGCCTCATCGCTAGCAGGGCTAGCCCTGCTAGCGATGGCGTCGGACCAGACACGGTTGATCTAGCGCCCGCCCCCCAAATCAACAAAAGTCCCCGTCGCATACGAAGCCTTGTCCGACAGCAACCAGACAATCGCCTCCGCCACTTCATCCGGGCGCCCGCCGCGGGCCATGGGAATCGCCGATTCCAGTTTGCTGACCCGATCCGGATCACCGCTCAGTGCGTGGAAATCAGTGTAGATATAGCCCGGGCGCACGGCATTGACGCGAATCCCCTCGCCCGCCACTTCCTTGGACAAGCCGATGGTGAAGGTGTCGAGCGCGCCTTTTGAGGCGGCGTAATCGACGTACTCGTTGGGCGAGCCGAGGCGTGATGCCACAGACGACACGTTAACGATGCTGCCGCCCTGCCCGCCATGTTTGGGCGACATGCGCAGGATCGCGTGCTTAGCGCAGAGGATCGGCGCCAGCACGTTGGTTTTCATGATTTTGAGGATGCGGAATTCGGACATTTCATCGACCCGGGATTTTTGTCCGACGGTGCCCGCGTTGTTGACCAGCGCGGTGACCCGACCCAGTTCGGTGTCGACCCGGTGAAACAGGGCGATGACCTCATCTTCGATGCTGACATCGGCGCGAACCGCGATGGCGTGGGCGCCCAAGGCACGGACTTGTTCCAGCACGCTTTGCGCGGCTTGTTCATCCGACTGATAGTTGATGCAGATCCGATAGCCCTGCTCAGCAGCCAACAATGCCGTAGCGGCGCCAATCCCGCGCCCGCCACCGGTGATCACAATGACTTTATCCATGCTGGCCTTTCCCCCCAATGCACACGTAACAGTCGGGGGAAGAATAACCGCCATTGGCGGGTTTTGCATGGCGGCGTTACCAATGTGGGAGCCAGCCCTGTTGGCGATTGCAGCCGACGCGGTCGATCAGACCTTCGCCAGCGCCTCACCCCGCACGATGTCCTGCATGAAGCGATCCGCCGGCATCGGATGCCCGAGCAGATAACCCTGCAGCGAATCACACCCCAACTGCGTCAGAAAGTCCTGCTGAACATCAGTCTCGACACCTTCAGCAACAATTCGTAAACCGAGCGCCTGCCCCAGCGCAACGATCGCCGACACAATCGCCGCATCATCACTGTCGCGTTCAAGATCACGGACAAACCCACGATCAATCTTCAGCTCGTTGGCCGGCAGGCGCTTGAGGTACATCAGGCTCGAATAGCCGGTGCCAAAGTCATCGATCGACAGGTCGACGCCCATGTCCGACAACTCCTGCAATACGGTCATGCTCGCATCAGCATCGCTCATCGCCGTGGTTTCGGTGATCTCCAGGGTCAGGCTGTTGGCCGGCAAGTGATGAGTGGCCAACGCCTTGGCCACGCTCTGCACCAGACCTGTGTGGCAGAACTGCAACGCTGAGAGATTCACGGCAATGCGCCAGTCGGTGTAACCCAGCACGTACCATTCGCGCATCTGCCGGCAGGCCTCGTTGAGCACCCATTCGCCAATCGGAATGATCAGGCCGGTCTTCTCCGCCAGATCGATGAATTTGTCCGGCATCAGCATGCCGTGCAGCGGGTGCTGCCAGCGCAGCAGCGCTTCGGCACCGACCGGGTGACCGGTGGCGGCATCGAACTTGGGTTGGTAATGCAGGCTGAACTGGCTGTGTTCCAGCGCCGCGCGCAAATCCTGCAGCAGTTGCAATTGCTTGCGGGCGTTGCTGTTCATCGAGGCGTCAAAGAAGCTGTAGCCGTTTTTGCCGAGGCCCTTGGCGTGATACATCGCCGCGTCGGCGTTCATCAGCAGTTCCTGTGCGCTCTGGCCATTGCCAGGGTACAAGGCGATGCCAAGGCTGGCGGAGATCTGCAAATCATGTTCGGCGACACGGAACGACCGGGCGATCAACCCGACCTGACGTGCCGCCATGCTCAACGCATCATTGGGTTCGGTCAGGCGCACCAACAGCACAAACTCGTCGCCGCCAATCCGCGCCAAGGTGTCCACGCTGCGCAGGTCTTCACGCAGACGCACGCCGACTTCGCGCAACAACTGATCACCCATGTGATGGCCGAACGCGTCGTTGACCGGTTTGAAACCATCCAGATCGATGAACATCAAGGCAAAACAGCCGCCCTGCTCATGGACCTTTTTCATGGCCTGATTGATTCGATCATCGAGCAACATGCGGTTCGGCAAGCCGGTTAACGGGTCATGCAGCGCCAGTTGCGTGAGTTCGCGGTTGGCTACAGTCAACGAGTGCGCCAGATCGGCCGTACGGGCTTCGAGACGGGCATCGAGAATCGACGTAAGCAAGGCAATCGACAATACCGCCAGCGTGGTGACGACGACCAGGCTGTCGAGGCCATTGCCTTTCAAACCATTGACCGTCGCGCCACAGAAACTGCCGTCAGGAAACTGCGCGGCCGCCATGCCGGTGTAGTGCATGCCGACGATGGCGATGCCCATGATCACCGCTGCACCGGCACGAATCAGGCGCACATATGGCGAGTGCTGACGCAGACGAAACGCGATCCACAATGCCGCCGCCGATGCGCCCACCGCGATCAGCAATGATGCGCCAAACAGCGTTGGATCGTAGTCGATGCCCGGCGTCATGCGCATCGCGGCCATACCGGTGTAGTGCATCGCGCTGATGCCGGCGCCCATGATCAAGGCCCCGAATGCATGCTGTAACACCGGCAACTTCGGTTGGCTGACCAGCCACAAGGCAAAACCGCAAGACAGCACGGCAATCAACAGCGACAGCACAGTAATGCTGATGTCGTAGCCCAGATCGATCGGCAGCCTGAAGGCAAGCATGCCGATGAAGTGCATCGACCACACACCCACGCCCATGGCCAATGCGCCGCCCGCCGTCCAGAAATGCACGGCACGCCCTTTGGCCGTCGCGATGCGCCCGGTCAGATCGAGCGCGGTGTATGACGCGAGGATCGCCACACACAACGAAATGAAGACCAGAGTGGAAGAATAACTACCGATGAGCATGGGGATTCTCGTGACCACCCAAACCGTACTGCGTCCGTTCTCGGTCGGGCAAATGCGGCGATTGTACTGATTGCGCAGAAGAACGCACTGACAAAGTGACCAAATTGCCATCAAGCCGATGAAACGTTTGTTTGATCGTCCTACAAGGCTCTATTTCGGGATTTTCAGCTCCCCATGATCGTTCCCACGCTGTGCGTGGGAATGCCTCGACGGACGCTCCGCGTTCGGCCGTGAATGGGACGCGGAGCGTCCCGGGCCGCATTCCCACGCGGAGCGTGGGAATGATCAGGAGAACAACTTATCGGGTGTCAGTTACATCCAGTTGCCCGTCCCAGCCACCGCCCAGTGCCGCAATCAGTTGCACGCTGGCAATCAGCCGACTCTGCAGAATGTTCAGCACCGTCCGTTCGTTGCTCAGCGCCGTGGCTTGCACCACCACTACGTCGATGTAGGCAATCAACCCGGCCTTGTACTGGTTTTCCGTCAGACGCAGGGAATCACGGGCGGCATCGAGCGCTTCCTGACGCACCGCCGCCTCATCCTCGTACACCTTGAGCTGGACCAGATAGTTTTCCACTTCGCGGAATCCGTCGAGCACGGTCTGACGGTATTTGGCCACGGTCTGGTCATACACTGCCTCGGTGCGATCGACCTCCGCCGAGCGGATGCCACCGTCGAACAGCGGCAACGACAGTTGTGGCCCGACCGACCAGAAACGATTCGGCAAGCTGATCAGGTTTTGCGAGGTACTGCTGCTGTAACCGCCGCTCAGACTCAAGGTCAGATCCGGGTAATACGCCGCTTTGGCCACACCGATATTGGCGTTGGCGGCGATCACCGAACGCTCCGCCGAGGCGATATCGGGGCGACGCTCAAGCAACTGCGACGGCAGATTCAGCGGAATCTGCGGCAAATTCGGAATGGTCTGCGACTCGGCAATATTGAAATGCGCCGGCGCCTGCCCGGTGAGCACGGCAATGGCGTTCTCGAACTGCGCGCGCTGCCAGATCAGATCGACCAGATCGGCCTGGGTGCTTTTCAGTTGTGTCTGCGCCTGAGCCACCGCGTCACGCCCGGAAACGCCGGCGTTGTATTGGTTCTGGGTCATTTTCAGCGAACGTTCGTAGGCCACGACGGTGGCTTCGAGCAAACGCTTCTGCTGGTCGATCACCCGTAATTGCAGGTAGTTCTGCACCAGTTCCGACTGCTGACTCAGACGCATCGCCGCCAGGTCGGCAAAACTCGCCTGGGCGCTGGCCTCATCGGCCTCCAGGCCACGGCGCAATTTGCCCCAGACATCCGCTTCCCAACTCACGCCGAGCTCGGCGTTGTAGGTGTCACGAATCCCGCTGGACGAACTGCTCAGGCTCGAACTGCTGCTGCCGGTGCCCTGACTGGAACGGGTCTTGCCCACGCTCAGGTCGACACTCGGATAGAACGCCCCGCGCGCACTGCGCACCAAAGCCTGAGCCTGGCGGAACTGCGCTTCCGATTGCGCGACGGTCTGGTTGGCGCTGTTGAGTTTCTCGATCAGGCCGTTGAGCTGTTGATCGCCATACAGCTCCCACCAGGCGCCCCGGGCCAGCGAGTCGCTGGGATTAGCCTGGCGCCAGCCTTCGGCTTCCTTGTATTGAGCGATTTCGGCGGTTTGCGGGCGTTGGTAGTCCGGGCCGACAGCGCAGGCACTGAGCATCGCCACGCACAGTGACAGGCTCAACAAACGCGAGCCGCGCACAGTGGCCAGATTGAAAAGCGAACGGTCAGTCATAGCGGAGTTTCCAGAGCAGCGTCAGTACGCACGCCACGCCATTTGTTGAAGCGGTGGCGCAGCTTGTCGAGATAGAGGTAAACCACAGGCGTGGTGTAAAGCGTCAGCACCTGGCTGAAAATCAGCCCGCCGATAATGGTCAGACCCAACGGCTGGCGCATTTCCGCGCCCTCGGCACGGCTGAGCAGCAACGGCAAGGCACCGAGGATCGCCGCCAGCGTGGTCATCAGAATCGGGCGCAGACGTTGCAGGCAGGCACTGCGGATCGATTCCAGCGGAGTCAGGCCTTGATGACGCTCGAGTTGCAGCGCGAGGTCGATCATCAGAATGGCGTTTTTCTTCACCACACCAATCAGCAGGAACAGGCCGAGCAACGAGATCAGACTGAACTCGCCCCCCAGCGCGTAGATCGACAGCAGCGCGCCGACCCCGGCCGACGGCAGCGTCGACAGAATCGTCAGCGGGTGAATATAGCTTTCATACAGCACGCCCAGCACCAGATACACCGCCAGCAGTGCGCCGAGGATCATGAACGGCTGACTCTTCTGGGTGGCGGCAAAGGCATCAGCGGTACCGGCCATTTTGGCGATGACACCTTCCGGCAAACCGACTTTGGCAATCGCCCGTTCAATGGCCGCACTGCCCTGCTCCACCGTGACGCCTTCGGCCATGTCGAAGGAAATGTCTTCCGAAGCGAACTGGCCTTCGTGGCTGACGCGGTCGTCTTCCAGGCTGTTTTCGTAATGGGCGAAGGTCGACAGTGGAACCCGTGCGCCGTCAGCGGTGATCACCTGCACTTGCTTGAGTGTGATCGGGTCCTGGGCGTATTTCGGATTGACCTCCATCACCACCTGATACTGGTTGAGGCTGTCGTAGATCGTCGAAATCTGCCGCTGGCTGTAAGCGTTGTTCAGCACGGCGGTGACCATGTCCATGTCGACGCCCAGACGCTTGGCCTGATCGCGGTCGACAATCAGCGTCACCTGCTGCGCACCGGCGCCTTCGCGGGCGTCGATGGCGGTCAGTTCGGGCAAGGCACGAAGCGCGGTAACGACTTTCGGATACCACTTGCGCAACTCGGCCAGATCACCGCTTTGCAGGATGTAGCTGTATTGCGAACTGGTCTGTTCGCGGCCACCACCGAATTGCAGATCCTGGTCGGCCATGAGCATCAACTGCGCACCCGGCACCTTGGGCATTTCCTTGCGCATCCGTTCAATGACCTTCTGCGCCGACAGGTTGCGGTCTTTGATCGGTTTGAGGCGCACCAGCATGAATGCGTTATTGGTGCCGTTGGTGCCGCCGATGAAGCCAGCTACGCTTTCCACCGCTTCGTCCTTGAGCACAGCGCGGCGGAATATCTCCATTTTTGGCTGCATCACATTGAATGACAGACCGTCGTCGCCACGCACAAAACCGATCAACTGGCCGGTGTCCTGCTGCGGCATGAAGGTTTTCGGCACTACGACGTAGAGCGCGACGTTGACGCCGACGGTGATCAGCAGGCTGAGCAAGGTCAGACGCCGATGGCGCAACACCCAGTCGAGGCTGGTCGCGTATTTGCCGACCATCCAGTCGTTGGTGCGGCGGCTCCAGCGTTGCAGGCGGTTTTCCTGACCCGGCGTGTGTGGCTTGAGCCAACGCGCGCAGAGCATCGGCGTGAGTGTCAGGGACACCACGAGTGACACGATGATGGCCGCGGCCAGAGTGATGGAAAATTCACGAAACAGGCTTTCGATGATCCCGCCCATGAACAGGATCGAGAGGAACACTGCCACCAGCGACACGTTCATCGACAGCAAGGTGAACCCGACTTCCTTGGTCCCCAGGTACGCCGCCTTCATCGGCTTGACGCCTTCGTCGATGTGTCGGGAAATGTTTTCCAAGACTACGATGGCGTCGTCCACCACCAACCCGGTGGCCAGAATCAGGGCCATGAGTGACAGGTTGTTCAAGGAAAAACCGTACAGGTACATCACCGCAAAGGTGCCGACCAGGGAGACCGGTACGGCCAGTGTCGGAATCAGCGAGGCGCGGAAGTTACCGAGGAACAGGAACACCACCAGAATCACCAGAACCACAGCAATCAGCAGGGTCATCTCGGCTTCATGCAATGTCGCCTTGATCACCGGCGACCGGTCCATGGCCAGATTGAGTTTCACACTGGCCGGCAATACCGCTTGCAGCGCGGGCAATTGCGCCTTGATCTCGTTGACGGTCTCGATGATGTTGGCGCCGGCCTGACGGTTGATCACCAACAGTACCGCTGCGTCGTCATTGAAAAAGCCGCTGTTGTATCGGTCTTCGACACCGTCGCTGACCTTGGCCACGTCCTTCAGGCGCAGAGCGGCGCCGTCGGCGTAATGGATGATAAGCGATTCGTAATCCTTGGCTTTCTCCAACTGGTCGTTGGCCTGAATCTGCCACAGCCGCTGACCGTCCTCGACCGACCCCTTGGGCCGGCGCACGTTGGCGTCGGCGATGGTCTTGCGTACATCATCGAGGGCCACGCCGTATTGGTTCAGTGCCTGCGGTTCGAGTTCGATGCGCACGGCCGGCAGCGAACTGCCGCCAATCTGCACTTCGCCGACGCCCTGCACCTGCGACAGGCTCTGCGAGAGGATGGTCGACGCCAGATCGTAGAGCTGACCTTTTTCGAGGACATCGGAAGTCAGCGACAGCACCATGATCGGCGCTTGCGACGGGTTGACCTTCTTGTAGGTCGGCATGCTGCGCATCCCGCTCGGCAGCAGATTGCGCGAGGCGTTGATCGCCGCTTGCACTTCCCGCGCCGCGCCGTTGATGTCGCGGTCGAGGTCAAATTGCAGAATGACCCGTGTCGACCCCTGGCTGGAGCGACTGCTCATCGTGTTGACGCCAGCGATAGCGCCAAACGAACGCTCCAGTGGCGTCGCGACGGTGGACGCCATGACTTCCGGACTGGCGCCGGGCAGACTGGCCTGCACCACGATCACCGGGAAGTCCATTTGTGGCAGCGGCGAAACCGGCAACAGACCGAAGCTCACGCCGCCGAGCAACATGATCGCCAGGCTCAGCAGCATGGTCGCTACCGGGCGTTTGATGAAAGGACCGGACAAATTCATAGAGGCCAGCTCCAGGTTTCAAGCTGCAAGCTGCAAGCTAGAAACGTGCGCAGGACCTGCTTTTTTCTTGCAGCTTGTAGCTCGAAGCTTGCAGCTGCTTTCATACCGACACCTCTTCGGCGTCGGCATTGTTTTTGCCAAAGCGCCGACCGAGGCGGTCGAAATACAGGTAGATCACCGGCGTGGTGAACAGCGTCAGCACCTGACTCACCAGCAGACCACCGACCATCACCAGACCCAACGGTTGACGCAATTCAGCCCCGGAACCGGTCGCCAGCATCAACGGCACCGCGCCGAACAACGCGGCCAGTGTGGTCATCAGAATCGGTCGGAAACGCAACAGCGCCGCCTGATAGATCGCCTGCTCCGGGGCCATGCCTTGCGTGCGTTCGGCATCGAGGGCGAAGTCGATCATCATGATCGCGTTCTTCTTGACGATACCGATCAGCAGGATGATGCCGATGATCGCGATCATGCCCAGGTCATTGCCGCTGAGCAGCAACGCCAGCAACGCGCCGACCGCCGCCGAGGGCAACGTCGACAGAATGGTGATCGGGTGAATGTAGCTCTCGTACAGCACGCCAAGGACGATGTACATGGTCACCACCGCCGCGAGAATCAGCAGCAAGGTGCTCGACAGCGACGCCTGGAAAGCTTCGGCGGCGCCCTGGAACTGAGTCTGCACGCCGATTGGCATGCCGATGTCTTTCTGTACCTGCTCGATCACCTCAACTGCATGCCCCAACGCTACGCCGGGGGCGAGGTTGAAGGACATCATCACCGCCGGGAACTGGCCGATGTGGGTGATCGCCAGTTGCGCCTGCCGTTGTTCAACGTGCGCCAGGCTCGACAAGCGCACCTGCGCGCCATCGGTGGTCTTGACGTGAATCTGATCGAGCGCTTGCGGGCCGATCTTTTCCCCGGCCTGAGCCTGCAGCACCACACGGTACTGGCTGGCCTGGGTGTAAATGGTCGAAATCTGCCGCTGACCGAAAGCGTCGTAAAGAGCATCGGTGATGTTCGACACCGAGACACCGAGGCGTGAAGCCGCATCGCGGTCGATCACCAGATACACCTGCAAGCCCTTGTCCTGCAAATCGCTGGCGACGTCAGTCAACTCTGAGCGCTGAGCCAATGCCTCGACCAGCCTGCCGCTCCACTGGCTCAACAACTCGGAATCCGGCGAAGACATGCTGAATTGATACTGGGTGCGGCTGACCCGGTCTTCGATGGTCAGATCCTGTACCGGCTGCATGAACAGACGAATACCGACCAGTTTGTCCACTTGCGGCTGCAAACGCGCAATCACTTCGGTCGCGGAGAGATCACGCTGACCATGGGGCTTGAGGTTGATCAGCAGACGACCGCTGTTCAGCGTGGCGTTATCGCCGTCGACGCCGATGTAAGACGACAGGCTTTGCACCGCCGGATCTTCAAGAATGATTTTCGCCAGTGCCTGCTGACGCTCGCCCATCGCCGCAAAGGAAATGGACTGCGGCGCTTCGGAAATGCCCTGAATCACCCCAGTGTCCTGCACTGGGAAAAAGCCCTTCGGTACGACCATATAAAGCACGACCGTCAGCGCGAGGGTGCCAATTGCCACCAACAGCGTCAGCGGTTGATGTTTCAGTACCCACTGCAACTTGCGCCCGTAGGCGGCGATCATCCAGTCGATCACCGCACCACTGGCCCGATAGAAACGGCCCTGTTCGTGTTCTTCCGGTTCGCGCTTGAGCAAACGCGCGCACATCATCGGCGTCAGGGTCAGCGAAACCACCAGGGAAATCAGGATGGCCACGGCCAGCGTGATGGCAAATTCGCGGAACAGCCGTCCGACCACATCCGCCATGAACAACAGCGGAATCAGTACCGCGATCAGCGATAAGGTCAGGGAGATCAAGGTAAAGCCAATCTGCTTCGCCCCTTTGAGCGCAGCTTGCATCGGGCTGTCACCTTCTTCGATGAACCGCGCGATGTTTTCCAGCATCACGATCGCATCGTCGACCACGAAACCGGTGGCGATGGTCAGTGCCATCAGGGTCAGGTTGTTGACCGAAAATCCGGCCAGATACATCACGCCGAAGGTGCCGATCAGCGACAGCGGCACCGCCACCGAAGGAATGATCGTCGCGCTGGCACGGCGCAGGAACAGGAACGTCACCATCACCACCAGGGCGATGGCGATCAGCAGTTCATGCTGCACGTCCGTCACCGAAGCGCGAATGGTCTGAGTACGATCGGTCAGCACGGTGACATCAAGGCCCGCCGGCAAGTTGTCGGTGATGCTCGGCAACAAAGCCTTGATGCGGTCGACCACTTCAATCACGTTGGCGCCGGGCTGACGCTGAATGTTCAGCAACACCGCCTGATTCTGGTTGGCCCACGCGGCGAGGCGTTCGTTCTCGGCGCCATCGACGATTTCCGCGACATCCTTGAGCCGCAACGGCGCGCCGTTCTTGTAGGCGAGGATCAGGTTGGCGTAGTCCTCGGGCGACGTCAGCTGGTCGTTGGCGTCGAGCATCGACACCCGCGTCGGGCCGTCGA
Source organism: Pseudomonas sp. WC2 (assembly GCF_050586545.1). Lineage (NCBI taxonomy): Bacteria > Pseudomonadati > Pseudomonadota > Gammaproteobacteria > Pseudomonadales > Pseudomonadaceae > Pseudomonas > Pseudomonas sp. WC2. The sequence continues at coordinate 78,383 of NZ_JBOBDR010000003.1, forward strand.
AGTTGCCTTTCGGCTGATTGACGTTGGAGGCGCCGATCAGGGTGCGCACGTCCGAGAGGTTGAGGCTGTTGGCCGCCAGGGCTTCCGGGTTGACCTTGATTCGCACCGCCTGACGCTGGCCGCCGGCGATGCTGACCATGCCGACGCCGCTGATCTGGGCGATTTTCTGCGCCATGCGCGTATCGACCAGATCATTGAGCTTGGGCAGCAGCATGGTTTTCGAGGTGATCGCCAGGGTCAACACCGGGGTGTCCGCCGGGTTGACCTTGTTGTACACCGGCGGGGCCGGCAGATCTGTCGGCAACAGGTTGGTCGCGGCGTTGATCGCGGCCTGCACCTGTTGCTCAGCGACATCCATGTTGATGTCGAGGCTGAAACGCAGGGTCAGCACCGAAGCGCCGCCGGAACTGGTCGAAGCCATTTGCGTGAGGCCCGGCATCTGCCCGAACTGGCGTTCAAGCGGTGCCGTCACGGCGCTGGTCATCACATCCGGGCTGGCGCCGGGATAGAGGGTCATGACACGGATGGTCGGGTAATCGACTTGTGGCAGCGCGGAAACCGGCAGCAGGCGATAAGCGATCAGGCCGGCCAGAACAATGGCCAGCATGCTCAGGGTGGTGGCTACCGGACGGAGGATGAACAGCCGCGAAATGTTCATGCGCCCTTCTTGGCCTTGTCAGCGACCGCAGCGTCTGGCGTCTGAGCGGCGGATTTGCCTTGCAGGTGTTCGGTCGGGGTGGTCGGCACTTGATTGCTGTCGTTGACCACTTCCACTTCGCTGCCTTCCTTGAGTCGGTCGGTGCCTTCCAGCACCACGCGGTCGCCGGCGGCCAGGCCTTCGGTGACCACGGTGTTCTCGCCGTCACTGGCGCCGATCTTCAACTGACGAATGGTGACTTTCTTGTCGCCGTCGAGCGCGTAGACGAAGGTGCCGTTGGTGCCGAATTGAATTGCGGCGGACGGTGCCAGCACCACGCCCTTCAGGGTGTCGGCCAGCAGGTGAACGTTGACGAACTGATTGGGGAACAGCGCCTGATCGCGGTTTTCGTAGCGCGCCTTGAATTTCAGGGTGCCGGTGGCCACGTCGATCTGGTTGTCGAGGCTTTGCAGCACGCCGGTGGCTTGCAGCTTGGTGTCGCCGCGATCCCACGCCTCGGCGGGTAACTTGGCGCCGCTGCGATAGCGCGCGAGTACCGTGTCGAGGCTGTTTTCCGGCAAGGTGAAGGCAACGCTGATCGGCTGGGTCTGGGTGATCACCGCGAGGAACGTGGTGTCATTGGCGGTCACCAGGTTGCCGACGTCGACCTGACGCAAGCCGACACGCCCGGCGATCGGTGCGCGGATCTTGGTGAATTCAAGGTTGAGCTTGGCGTCGTTGACCGCGGCCTGATTGGTTTTCACCGTGCCCAGATACTGGCCGACCAGCGCTTCGGCGGTGTCCAGAGTCTGTTTGGCGATGCTGTCCTCTTTGAACAGCCCGCGATAGCGCTCGACATCGACCTGAGCGTTTTTCAACTGCGCCTGATTCTGCAGCAAGGTGCCTTCCGCCTGGAGCAAGGCGTTCTGGTAGGGGCGCGGGTCGATTTCCGCCAACAGATCGCCGGCCTTGACCATCTGCCCTTCTTCGAAATTGATCTTGACCAATTCACCGCCGACGCGGCTGCGCACATTGATGGTGTTGAGCGCCGTCACCGTCCCCAGCGCCTTGTAATAAAGCGGGAAATCGCCGGTGACCGCCGGCGCCACGCGCACCGGAATCGGCCCGGTGCCGCCACCGAAGCCCGGACGCATCATCCCCGAACGCCCGGTATGTCCGGCGGCTGCTTTCTCACCGCCCTCCTTGTGGGCTGAGCCGGCCGGCCAGAATTTCCAGCACAGGACAGCGATAACCAACAGGACGAGCAGGCTGATCAGCCAGCGACGGGACTTGCGGGGAGACGATTGCATGGAGTGATTAACCATTGGGCGCGTGGGCTTCTTCTACGGGAGGCTGAACGATAAGCACTGGTGGGACATTAGCAAAGCAGCTTTACCGGCAATTTACCTTCAACTTACGTTTCAAGGTGTGAGGCAAAACACTGATACACAAATGAAAACGGCCTGGACAGGGCCAGGCCGTTAACAATTGTAAAAGCTGTTACTTGAGAACGGACAGTGCCGCTTCATAGTTTGGCTCTTCAGCGATTTCCTTGACCAGTTCGCTGTGCAGGACGTTGTCGTTTTCGTCCAGAACCACCACGGCGCGGGCGGTCAGGCCTTTCAGCGGGCCGTCAGCGATGGCTACGCCGTAGTTTTCGATGAATTCGGCACCGCGCAGGGTCGACAGGTTTTGTACGTTTTCCAGACCTTCAGCGCCGCAGAAGCGCGCTTGGGCGAACGGCAGGTCAGCGGAGATGCACAGCACCACGGTGTTGCTGATGTCATTGGCCTGAGCGTTGAACTTGCGCACGGAAGTCGCGCAAGTCGGGGTGTCGACGCTTGGGAAAATGTTCAGGACTTTGCGCTTGCCGGCGAAGTCTTGCAGGGTGACGTCGGACAGATTGCCGGCTACCAGAGAAAAGGCTGGCGCCTTGGAACCGGCTTGTGGCAACTGGCCGTTGACTTGAACCGGGTTGCCTTTAAGGGTGACTTGAGCCATGACTTGAGTCCTTCTAGTGTTTTTGATTGGAAAGCATGCAAGAGGCCGAAGTTAACCACGAAATCGGGCGGCGACCTATGCCCTGTTTTAAATTGTTGGGGGCCTGCGCGACAAATTGTATACAGAATCTGCGCAGTTCTCCCTGTGGGAGCGAGCCTGCTCGCGAAAGCCGTGTATCAGTCAACATAAATGCTGAATGTGATGACGTCTTCGCGAGCAGGCTCGCTCCCACATTGGATTCTGCGCTGGTACTGGTCTTTTATTTAGAGACCCTGTCGATTCACCTGCAGCCCGTTCGACTACTTCACGAATCCTTCTAATTCACGGAGTACACGCCATGCGATTCATGATCTTTGTCAAAGCCAGCGCCGATTCCGAAGCCGGCATCATGCCCAGCGAAGCGTTGATCACCGAGATGGGCAACTTCAACGAAGAACTGGCCAAGGCCGGGATCCTGGTCGAATGCGATGGCCTGCACCCCAGCAGCAAAGGCGCCCGCGTGCGCTTCTCCGGTGAACAACGCACGGTGATCGACGGGCCGTTCATTGAAACCAGGGAACTGGTCGCCGGTTACTGGATCTGGGACGTGAAGTCGAAAGAAGAAGCGATCGAGTGGGTCAAGCGCTGCCCGAATCCGATGCCTGGTACCGAATCCGAAATCGAAATCCGCCAGATATTCTCTGCCGAAGACTTCGGCGCCGAATTCACCCCTGAGGCTCGTGCGCAAGAAGAACGCATCCGCGAACAAACCAAGAACAACAGCTGAACCGGATATCCCCATGTAGGAGCTGCCGAAGGCTGCGATCTTTTGATATTGATCGTTCCCACGCTCTGCGTGGGAATGCCTCAAGGGACGCTCCGCGTTCCAGCTTGCGAATTTGACGCAGAGCGTCAAGGGCTGCATTCCTTTGCTGCGCGTGGGAACGATCATTCAACAGAGATCAGTCATTGAGCTCGACGTGATCCAAGGCTTGATTCACCGCGAGTTCTCCCAACATGACGACCTGTGCGATCCCCAGTGCAGTCTTGCGCTGTGAGGTTTCCAGCGAGGCGGCTAAGTTGATGAGCATCTCGCTGGCCGAGCCTAGGGTTTCGCTGGCGTTGGCTAGCAGGGATTCGGTGTTGCACCTGGGATTGGCGAGGTACATGGGTTCCGGCTCGTTGGCGCTGGACATGATGCGGGCGGAGGGGTTGAGGTAGAAATCGAGGGCGCGGTCGGCGGCTTCGTGGAGTTTTTTGCTGTCGACTGAGGCGTAGGGGGATGTGGTTTCGGCGTCTGATTCTGGGGGATTGGGTGTTGGTTTTTTCATGGTGTAACTCCACTGGAAATTGGAGCTGCCCCATTCGGTTTCCGGACGAAGAGGTGGCAGCTGTACGCAGGTTGGAAACCCGGGCAGCGGCGACCCGGTCGACCCGAAGGTCTCCCGCGCACAGCCGCCATAACGGAGTGCACACATTCGAAGTGCGCAAGGATACGTTATGAAAGGCGTGTACGCGCCACTAATACCCGTCGGGGTTTCCAGTCCCGGTCGCTGATTTGGCAGCGACGAACACAGGCTAGAGAACCGACGTCCGACGGACAACCTGAAAACCTTGTGGGAACGTTCCGCAAAATCGAAACAACCTTTAAACATCCCGAATTGAAATACGCACAGGTAGGAGCTGCCGAATGCTCGGGCACCAGCGTTTTAGTACACAAAAGCACCATGATCCTGCTCACAAAACCAAAGAATTAATCCATTCGACTGGCTAACTCCCGATTAGCTGCTAGCGTCATTCAGACGTGTCCTACAGGCTTGATAAGCAAGGGATTACGCCCTACGGCCGTGAAGCGCCGAGCTGTCCAAAAGCCACCAGGGAATCGGGGATGATGTGCAATCGAGTGGGGAAGACTCTGTTTCTGGCGAGTTCGCTAGCGGCTGCTTGCTGCGCGCAGGCGGATAACGCCGAGGACTCCAACAAGAGCAACAACCCGCTGAACGTGGCACCGGGCGCCAATCTGCAGGATTACTACACCCCTAAACTTTACGACAGCAACGCTCACACCAATGACGTGTTGTTGCGCGGCACTCTGCCGATTGCGCCCAATGATTTTATCGGCGTGCCGCAACTGGTCCGCGCCACGCTGCCAATCAGCACCCGCCCCGACCCGCATCACGGTTACAGCACCGGCATCGGCGATCTGAACCTGTTCGATATTTTCATTCTGAAAACCGAGGGTGTGCAACTGGGCGTAGGCCCCTTGATCACAGCGCCGACCGCCGAACAAGACGAACTCGGTACCGGCAAGTGGCAAGGTGGGTTGGCGGCCGTGGCGATCGACGCCTCGCCGCGCGGTCTGCTCGGCGCGCTGGTGCAGTACCAGAGTTCTTTCGCCGGCGACAGCGACCGCCCGCACGTCGAAAGCGCAACGATGCAACCCTTCATCATCCATAACCTGGAAAAAGGCTGGTACCTGCGCTCCACCGGCACCTGGACCTTCGACCTGAAAAACGACACTCACTACATCCCCATCGGCCTCGGTGTCGGCAAGGCCTGGAAGTCCGGCAGCAACATCCTCAACGCCTTCGTCGAGCCGCAGTGGACGGCTGACCGCAAAGGCGACGGACTGCCGCAGTTCGTGGTGTACACCGGCATCAACGTGACGTTTGGCAAGTAAGGAAAACCGTATGCGAGCAGCCCTCAAAGCGGCCGGTTACTGCCTGATGACGATGTTCGTCAGCTGCGGGGTCGGCGCACAGGATTTCACCCACCATTCGCCTTCAGTCCGGGCAGACCTCAAGGCCGCGCCCGAGCGCCAGGCGTTGCCGGTATTCGAATTTATTCACAGTCAGAACCATGAGCGGAGTGTTTGATGGTCAAGCCTTACGTTGTGCGCCCGTTGCTGGCGCTGTGCATGATCGGCAGTCCTCTGCTTTACGCAGCGGAGGGCGGCGTCGGCCGACCGATTACCGGTCAACAGGTGTTTTCCAACGCCGGCATCGTGCCGCCCGAGCCCGGCTGGGTAATGTCGTTGACCAGCATCTGGTACGACGGCTCGCTCAAGGGCAGTAACGGTGCGCCGATTTCCGGCGCGGTCAGCGGCGGGATCGACATGAAAGTGTCGTACACCATGGGCAACTTCACCCATGTCTGGGACACCGGCAAAGGTCCCTGGAACTACGCATCAGCCATCGGCGTGCCCGTTCAATACACCGACATCAAGGCCAGCATCACCGGGCCGCGCGGGCGGACGCTGGGCGACAGCGACTCCGGCACGCAATTCGCTGACGCGCTGATCACGCCGATTGCGGTCGGCTATCACTTCGACCAGCTCAACCACATCTCGTTTTCGCTACCGATCTACGTGCCCACCGGTGCTTACAACAAGGATCGCTTGGCCAACCCCGGGCAGAACAACTACACGTTCATGCCCACCGTGGCGTTCACCCATCTGGACGGCAAGGGTGGCGAGTTCAGCCTGATGAGCGCGTTCGAGCGTTACACCGAAAACGACGCGACCGATTACCGCAACGGCAATATCTTCCGCCTCGACGCCCTGTGGACCCACGGCTTCGGCCAGGGCTGGAACGCCGGGGTCGCTGCCGGTTATATCCAGCAACTGACCGACGACAAAGGCCAGACCGCCAATACCTTCAACGGTTATCGCGGACGCTCGGTCGGTGCCGGGCCGGTGATCGGCTGGGCCGGCAAATTCGCCGACGCTCAGGCCAACATCAGTGCGCGCTGGGTGCCGGAGTTCGACACCAAAAACCGCCCTGAGGGCAACGGCTTCAGCGTGAACCTGACCCTGGCGTTTTTCTAGCTCAACCACAAAGGACTGCCTCATGACTGCACTGACTGACCTCAACGCCCTGCAAGCGAGCATTGCCGAAGCGGTGCTCGGCCAGGATCAAGTCATCCGGCAGATCCTGCTCGGTCTGTTGGCCAACGGTCACTTGCTCCTGGAAAGTCTGCCGGGGCTGGCGAAAACCCGCACGGTCAAAGCGCTGGCCAAGCATCTCGATGCGAAAATGAGCCGCATCCAGTTCACGCCGGATTTGCTGCCCTCGGACATCACCGGTGCCGAAGTGCTGCACCAGGTCGAAGGCAAGAACGAGATCCGCTTCCAGCCCGGCCCGCTGTTCGGCAACCTGATTCTGGCCGACGAAATCAACCGCGCCCCAGCGAAAGTGCAAGCGGCGCTGCTCGAAGCCATGGAAGAACGGCAGATCACGGTCGCCGGCAACAGCCATCCGCTGCCGGAGCTGTTCATCGTCGTCGCCACGCAGAACCCGATCGAACAGGAAGGCACTTACCCGTTGCCGGAAGCGCAGATGGATCGCTTCCTGATGAAGGTTTTGCTCGATTACCCGAGCGCAGAAAACGAGAGCCAGGTGCTGCGTCTGCTGCGCAACGAAGAATTCGCCCAAGGCGCCAACACCGCGCCGGCCAAGGGCTTCAGCCTGTCGCAGGAGGTGATCTTCGCGGCACGCAAGGAGGTCAGCGCGGTGCATGTGTCACCGGCCATCGACAGCTATCTGATCGACCTGATCAACGCCACTCGCCACCCCGCCGATTACGACGAAGACCTCGCCCGCTGGATCAGCATTGGTGCGAGCCCCCGTGGCGGCATAGGTCTGGATCGTTGTGCGCGGGCCGATGCGTGGTTGCAGGGACAGGATTTCGTGTCGCCGGATAACGTCCGTGCGGTGGTGCATCCGGTGCTGCGTCATCGTTTGCAACTGAGCTATGACGCGGTCGCCGATGGCGTCAGCGCCGATCAGGTGCTGGACCGGATTCTCGATAAAGTGGCGATTCCGGCATGAACGACGAAGGTCTGGTCTACGTCTCTCTCGCGCAATTGATGGCGCTGGAGTTCAAGGCCCGTGACCTGAGTTTTCTTGCTCGTCAGCCGCAGGGCAGCATCCTCGCCGGCAACCACGCCTCACGCCTGCGTGGTCGCGGCTTGAACTTCGACGAACTGCGCCGTTATCAGCCGGGTGACGACTTGCGCCACCTCGATTGGCGCGCCTCGCTGCGCACCGGCAAACCGGTGGTACGCACCTTCACCGAAGAGCGTGATCGCCCGGCGCTGATTGTGGTCGATCAACGCATGTCGATGTTCTTCGGCTCGCAACGCAGCTTCAAATCCGCCGTGGCCGCCGAACTGGCGGCAATGGCGGCGTGGATGGTGTTCCACGCCGGTGACCGGGTCGGCGGTCTGGTCTTCAACGATCAGCGCATCGACAGCGTCGCGCCGCTGCGCAGCCGCAAACGCGTGGAAGCGCTGCTCAGCCGCGTCGCCGAGCAGAACCGCGCGCTGAACGCCGGTAATCCGGATGCCGAGGATGAGGATCAACTGGACAAGGTCTTGCAGCGCTGTCTCGCCCTGGCCGGGCATGACCATTTGATCTGCATCGTCAGCGATTTCGCCGGAGCCGGTGACCGTACCCTGCAACTGATGCGGCAACTGTCGGCGCATAACGATGTGATCGCCCTGCAGGTCTACGATCCGCTGGCCTTGAAGCTGCCAAACAATGGGCGTTTGCTAGTCACTCAAGGTGAGTTGCAGGTGGAGCTGGCCATCGAAAAACGCAACGTGCATCAACCGTTGGGCGATTTTCTCAGCGGTCGGCTCAAGGACGTCGCCACCCTGCTGCGCCGCAGCCAGGTGCCGCTGATGATGATCAGCACCGCCGAAGAAGCCCACATGCAGCTGCGCGCCGAACTGGGCAGAAATGCCGGAGCACGGCGGTGAATCCGAATATCCCGAGTATCGAACAACTCAAGGAGTTGGCCCTGCCCGCGCCGGTGAGTTATGCGCCGCAGACGTGGGGTTGGTGGGTGTTGCTTGGGATATTGATTCTGCTCACGCTAATTATCGCTATCAGTCGCTATCGACAATGGCGGCGGGATGCCTATCGGCGTGAGGGGCTTGAGCGTTTGGCCCAGTTGCGCAGTCGCAGTGATGATTTGAATGCCTTGCGTGAACTGCCAGAACTGCTCAAACGCGTGGCGCTTTCGATGCCCACCCAATCCCCGAGCTGGAACCCGGTCAATGTGGGAGCGAGCCTGCTCGCGAAAAGGCCGGCACATTCAACATCTATGGTGTCTGGCCCACCGCCTTCGCGAGCAGGCTCGCTCCCACAGGGGCCGGCGGCGCTTGGGCAGGAGGATTGGCAAAGCTTCTTGCAGCGGCACAGCAAGAAGCAGCTACCAGCCGATCTCAGCACGCAACTGGCCCAACTCGCCTACGCCCCCGACGACGTTTTGCGCACCCTCCCCGCGCCGCAGTGTCAGGCGCTGTTCGACACCTGCCAATACTGGGTGGAGCATCATCATGTGGCAGCTTGATTACCCGTGGTTGTTGCTGCTGTTACCGCTGCCCTGGCTGGTCTACCGTTATCTGCCCGCGTACAACGAGGCCCGCAGCGCGGTGCGCGTGCCGTTTTTCAGCGCCATGAGCCGCGCGGTCGGCGAAGCGCCAACCAATGCCGGCAGTCGGCGCAACGTCTGGCAGTCGCTGCTCAATCTGTTGGTCTGGGCCTTGATCCTGTTGGCGGTAGCGCGCCCGGTGTTCGTCGAAAAACCCATCGAACGCCAGCAACCGGTGCGCGACCTGATGCTCGCCATCGACATCTCGCAATCGATGGAAACCGAAGATTTCACCAACGCCAACGGCGAAAAAATCAACCGCCTCGCCGCTGTAAAAGAGGTGGTTCAGGGTTTCATCGACAAGCGCAAGGACGACCGCCTCGGCCTGATCGTGTTCGGCAGCGGCGCTTATCCGCAGGCGCCGCTGACCCTCGATCACGCCAGCCTGTCGCTGCTGTTAGCCGACACAGGGATCGGCATGGCCGGGCCCAACACCGCGATTGGCGACGCCATCGGCCTCAGTCTGAAGTTGCTCGACAAGGCCCACGAGCAGGAAAAAGTGCTGATCCTGCTCACCGACGGCAACGACACCAGCAGCGCGATCACCCCGGATCACGCCGCTGAAATGGTCGCCAACAAAGGCGTGATCATTCACACCATCGGCATTGGTGACCCCAGCGCCTCCGGTGAGGCCAGGGTCAATCTGTCGGGGCTGGAACAGATCGCCAAAACCACCGGCGGCCAGTTCTTCCGCGCCGAGGATCGCAGCGCTTTGGACCGGGTCTACAGCTCCCTCGATCAACTGACCCCGCATCAGGTGAAAACCCTCAGCCATCAGCCCCAGCGCGAATTGTTCTATTGGCCGCTGGGGGCGGCGCTGCTGCTGCTCGCGCTGTATCAGCTCGGCGCACTGTTGCGCCCGCGCCTGTCACTCGCCCGCCAGCGACAGGAGGCCTGACATGGACATCAATCTCAGCGACTTCCACTTCCTGCGTCCGCTGTGGCTGTTGCTGGTGGTTTTCGGCGCGCTGCTGCCGCTGATCTGGCGGCGCAGTCGCGACCTGCAGAGACGCCTGCGCGGCAACATCGCCGAGCATCTGCTGCCGCACCTGTTAGTCACGCCACAGGATCATCAACGGCTGCGGCCGGTGCATCTGCTTTGCGCACTGTTGGTGCTCGGCGCGGTCGCTGCGGCCGGGCCGACCTGGGAACAGGATCGACCAGACTTTCTTGAGAATCGTGCGCCGCTGATCGTCGCCGTGGATCTGTCGCCGTCGATGGACGCCAGCGATGTGCAGCCGACGCGACTGGAAGCGGCCAAACACAAGCTGCACGACCTGATCCAGCGTCGGGCTGGCGCGCGCACGGCGCTGATTGCCTACGCCGGCAGCGCCCATCTGGTGCTGCCTCCGACCGATGATCCCGCCCTGCTCGATACTTTCATTCAAGCCTTGAGCACTGGCCTGCTCGACAAACCGGGCAAGGACGTCGGTGCGGTAATCGATCAAGCCAAACGCTTGTTGAGCGCGGAGAAAACCCCAGGCAGCCTGCTGCTGCTCACCGACGGCGCCGACACCACGCAACTCGAAAGCCTCGACAAACGCCTCAGCGGCAGTCAACTGCAAGTGTTGGTACTGGCGGTGGGCATTGAGGACGGCGGGATTGTTCAGACTGCCAACGGCCAACCGAAAGTCGACAGTAACGGGCGGCCGATCGTCGGCAGTTTCGATCAAGCGGCGCTCAAACAACTGGCTTCGGCAGTCGACGCGCCACTCGGCAGCCTGACCCTCAACAACGACGATCTGGACTGGATCGACCTGCACGCCCAGCAGCATTTCCAGAGTGCCAGCGCCGAACTGCGCGAACTGCACTGGAAGGACGCGGGTTACTGGCTGTGCTGGCCGCTGCTGTTGCTGGCCCTGTTCAACGTGCGCAAAGGCTGGAGCGTCAACTGGATGCCAGCGCTGCTGTTGGCGGCAGGCCTTGGCTGGCCGTCGGCGCCGGCGCAGGCCAACGCGCTGACCGATGCGTTCTTCACCCGTGACCAACAAGGTCGCTGGGCCTTTGAGCATGAACACTGGCCGCAAGCGGCGGCGCTGTTTGTCGACCCGTACTGGAAAGGTGTCGCGGCTTATCACGCCTCGGATTACGACCTCGCCCTGGCGACTTTTGCGCGCCTGGACACGCCGCAGGCCTACTTCTATCTCGGCAACATTTACGTGCGCCGCTTCAAGTTTGATGAGGCGATTGCCGCGTACACCCAGGCCTTGAAACTACAACCGCAGTTTCCCGAAGCAACGGCCAATCTGGCGCTGGCGCAGGCGTTGTTGAAAGACACTGAGAGCGCGGAAAAGAACGCACCGGAAACCAAACCGGACGAGGTCAAATTCGACAAGACGCCGGGCAAGGGCCAGAGCAAGAAAGTCGAATCTGAGCAGGCCGCGTCCGATGCGCTGTGGTTGCAGAACCTGACGACATCGCCGGCGAAATTTCTCAAGCAGAAGTTCAGCCTGCAGGATCAGCAGGGAGGCCGACCATGAACCGAGTTGCGACCTTCGCGAGCAGGCTCGCTCCCACATTGGTTTCGTTTACACCGCGGGCCCCCTGTGGGAGCGAGCCTGCTCGCGAAGGGGCCCGCCTGACCAGCGCAATTTTCCTGACTTTATTTGCTGGAAGCCTGTTCACACTGCAAGCCCTTGCAGCCACCCCGCAACTCAAAGTCCAGACCCACCTGCAACCCGCCGAAGGCGCCATGGTCGGCGGTCTGGTCGAGCTGCAAGTCGATGTTCTCACCGACACCTGGTTCACCAGCGCCGCCACCCTGCCCGACTTGAAAATCGACGGCGCCCTGGTCATGCCTCCGGACGGTCAGGCCCAGCACCTCAACCAGACCATCGACGGCCAATCCTTCAACGGCTTGCGCTACAGCTATCTGATCACCCCGAATGTCGCGCGCAACTTCGACATTCCAGCGCTGACCGTGCGCGCCACACCCGGCCAATCCAGCGTCGAGATCAGCGCGCAGAGCCAACCACTGCAGTTCAGCGCTGCCCAGCCGCCCGGCTTCCAACCCGGAGAAACCCCGCTGGTAGCCACCGGTCTGCGCTTCACGCAAAGCGTTATCAACTCGGCAACCCCGCTGAAGGTCGGTGACAGCGTCACCCGCCAACTGACCCTGCAGGCCGACGGCGCATTGGCGATGGCCCTGCCTGTTCCAGCGCTGGGTGAGGTCGCCGGTCTGAGCCGCTATGGCAAAGACCCGCAAGTCACCAGCCTGGATGACGGTCGCGGCGATATTCTCGGCGGTCAGCGCATCGACAGTGTCAGCTACCGCATCGATGAGGCAGGCTCATTCACCCTGCCAGCCGTCGCAGTGAAATGGTGGGATTCGAGTGCCCGGCAGACCCGCACCACCCAAGTGCCGGCCGTGACGTTCGAAGCAGCGGCCAACAGCGCCTACAAACCAGTGTTCTCGATCAGCGACGACCTCAAACAGCTCGGCCAGAATCGTCTGTACTTGTCGACGCGCTGGCTGGCGTGGCTGAGCCTGCTCGTCGCGCTGGTTGCCGTCGGTTATCTGAGCCGCCCGGCCTTCACCCGTGGCTGGCAACGCTGGCAGGCGCGCAAACATGCGCGGCAACTGGCCTGGGAGCAATCACCGGACTACGCCTGGCAACACATCAACGGCGAACTGCACGCCAAACCACCGCAATTGACGGCACTGTATCGGTGGCTGCGCCGCAGTCGACTGGGCCTGAAACTGGCCGACGCCGGACCCCGTCTGCAAGGACTGTTACGTGGGCTTTACGGTCGTCAGCCGACCACCGAGCAAACACTCGTTCAACTGCGCGAATCCTTGACTACGCTTCACAGTCAGGTCCAACAGCAGCAGGTAAAACCGGCGCCAGCCCTGCGCCCACTGAATCCCGTTCACGAGAAGGATTTCCCATGACGAACCCGATGCTTTACCGCCAACGTTTCGGACTCGCCCTGCTGTTCGGTCTGGCCCTGCCGCTGCTGGCCCAGGCCAATGAGCCACTGCCGTCGTGGAATGACGGCCCGGCGAAGAAAAGCATCATCGAATTCGTCCAGACCGTCACCGACCAGACCAGCAAGGATTTCGTCAAACCGGCCGACCGCATCGCCGTGTTCGACAACGACGGCACCCTGTGGAGCGAGCAACCGGCCTACTTCGAATTGCTGTTTGCTTTCGACGAAGTCAAGCGCACCGCCGCGCAGCACCCGGAATGGAAAACCACCCAACCGTTCAAGGCTGTACTGGAAAATGACCACAAGGCCCTGGCCGCGTCAGGCATGGACGGCCTGCTGAAAATCGTCGGCGCGACCCACACCGGCATGACCACCGAAGCCTTCGATGATTACGCCAAGACTTGGCTAAGCCAGGCCCGCCACCCGAAAACCGGCAAGCCGTACACCGAGATGATCTTCCAGCCGATGCTGGAAATGCTCGACTACCTGCGCAAACAGGACTTCAAGACTTATATCGTTTCCGGGGGCGACACCGGCTTCATGCGCGCCTTCGCTGAGAAGGTCTACGGCATTCCGCCGGAACAGGTGATCGGCACCACGTTCATCACTTCGTACCAGTTCAAGGACGGCCAGGCCTCGATCGTGCGCACGCCGAAACTGGCGCACAACGACGATGGCCCGGGCAAACCGGAGAGCATCGATGCGGTGATTGGCCGGCGGCCGATCCTCGCCTTCGGCAACTCCGACGGTGACCTGCAAATGTTGCAGTGGACCGCCGCCGGCGCCGGCAAACGTTTCATGGGCCTGGTGCACCACACCGACGCCAAACGCGAATGGGCGTACGACCGCAAATCCGACATCGGCCGACTCGACAAGGCCCTCGACGAAGCAAATTCCCGTGGCTGGACCGTGGTCGATATGGCGAGCGAATGGCGCCGGATCTACCCGTTCGAGCCAGCGGTAACCGAGCAGGTGCAATAAGAAAAAAGCGTGCTGCAAGACTGCAAAAAACGTAAGTCGCAATAAACGACCCCCGCGAAAAGGAGCAAGTCAGATGACTCGCATACGCAAGTGGCTACCGAAATTCGCCCTGGTGGCAACCTCGGTGATGGCGCTGTCGGCAACCGCCACAGCGGCTGAAAAACCCAACATTCTGGTGATCTTCGGCGATGACATCGGCCAGACCAACATCAGTGCCTATTCCATGGGCGTTGTTGGATACAAGACCCCGAACATCGACCGCATCGCCAAAGAAGGCATGATGTTCACCGACTACTATGCGGAGAACAGCTGCACGGCCGGCCGATCCACGTTTATCACCGGTCAGACGCCACTGCGTACCGGCCTGTCGAAAGTCGGTGTTCCCGGCGCGCCGGTGGGTCTGCAAAAACGCGACATCACCATCGCCCAGGCGCTCAAGTCGCAAGGTTATGCGACCGGTCAGTTCGGCAAGAACCACCTTGGTGACAAGGATGAATACCTGCCGACCAACCACGGTTTCGACGAGTTCTTCGGCAACCTGTATCACCTCAATGCCGAGGAGGAACCAGAGCGCCCGTACTGGCCCAAAGACGATCCTGAATTCGTCAAAGCGGTTTCCCCGCGTGGCGTGATTCACAGCTTCGCCGACGGCAAGATCGAAGACACCGGCGCGCTGACCACCAAGCGCATGGAAACCATCGACGACGAAACCACGGCGGCAGCGCAAGCGTTCATTGAGAAACAGGCCAAGGCGGACAAGCCGTTCTTTGTCTGGATGAACACCACCCGCATGCACGCCTTTACACACGTTCGTGACTCCATGCAGGGCCAAAGCGGAATGCCCGGCAACGATTACGCCGACGGCATGATCGAGCACGACGGCGACGTCGGTAAACTGCTGAAAACCCTCGACGACCTGAAAATTACCGACAACACCATCGTCGTCTACACCACCGACAACGGCCCGAACCAGTGGTCGTGGCCGGACGCGGCGACCACGCCGTTCCGCAACGAGAAGAACTCCAACTGGGAAGGCGCGTACCGGGTGCCGGCCATGGTTCGCTGGCCGGGCAAGATCAAACCGGGTGAAGTATCCAACGAGCTGTTCTCGGGTCTGGACTGGTTCCCGACCTTGCTCGCCGCTGCCGGTGACACCGATGTGACCAACAAGCTGCTCAAAGGCTGGGCGCCGACTTCCGGTGGCACCAACTTCAAGGTGCACCTGGACGGTTACAACCAACTGCCTTACCTGACCGGCCAAAGCCCGAAGAGTGAGCGCAAGGAGTTCTACTACTTCAACGACGATGGCGTGCTGGTCTCGATGCGTTTCGGCAACTGGAAAGCGGTGTTTTGCGAACAACGTGAGCCGGGTGGCTTCAAGGTCTGGAGCGAGCCTTTCGTGTGCCTGCGCGTACCGAAAATCTTCAACCTGCGCATGGACCCGTATGAACGTGCGGACATCGTTTCCGATCAGTACTACGACTGGACGAGCAAGAACGTTTATCTGACCGAACTGGCCGTGATGAAGTCCGCTGCGTTCCTGCAGACCTTCGTCGACTACCCACCAAGCCAGAAACCGGCGAGCTTCAGTATTGACCAGGTTCGTGCGGCGGTAGATGCGAAAATCGCGGAAAAAATGAAAGCTGCACAGTAAGAGCGCAAGACTGCCGCCCGCCTGTATCGGCGGGCGGACTTATTGATCGTTCCCACGCTCTGCGTGGGAACGCAGCCCGGGACGCTCCGCGCCCCTTGCCGAAGCGGACGCAGAGCGTCCAATGAGGCATTCCCACGCAGAGCGTGGGAACGATCAGCCAGTCACCATGACTTTTGAACTAAGGCGTCCGCAATGTCCTCACGTATCGCCAGCAAGCCATCGGCCATACCCGTACCGCAAACCACCTCCCCAGCCCTGCTCATTCCCGCTCTGTTGCTGTGCATCTCCGGCGCCGCCGCGCTGGTCTATCAGGTGCTGTGGATCAAGCAACTGTCGCTGGTAGTTGGCGTAGAGGTCTACGCGATCACCACCGGCATCAGCGCGTTTTTCGCCGGTCTGGCCATCGGTGGCTGGTGGTTCGGACGCTGGGCGGATCGCTTGCAGCAGCCGGTTTTGCTCTATGCCGGGCTGGAAGTGTTGGTGGCGATACTGGGCGTCGGTGCGACGTTTGCCATGAGCGTGGCGGCCAGTCCGTTTGCCTCGCTTCAGGGTCATGTCGGTCTGTTCGCTTGGCTGCTGCCATTCCTACTGGTCGGTCTCCCCGCCGTACTGATGGGCGGCACGCTGCCGGTGCTGGTGCGATCGCTGGCGACTGACCCGGGCAAGGCCGGCGGTCAGTTGTATGCAGCGAATACCCTAGGCGCGATTGCCGGCACTCTGCTCGCGGCGTTTGTACTGATCGCCACCCTCGGCGTGCGCGGCAGTGCGCTGTTTGCGGCGATGCTCAATCTGCTCGCCGCCACCGGTGCGCTGTGGTTGCAGCGGCAGCATCCAGCGCCCGTTGCCGCCCCCAGCAAACATCACACAGAAACGGCCCCTGATCGCACGGCGCTGTGGCTGTATTGCATCGCCGGCGGCGTGGCCCTCGGTTATGAAGTGGTCTGGTCGCAATCCATCGTGCAGTTCATGAGCACCCGCACCTATGCGTTTGCCGTGGTGCTGGCGACCTATCTCACCGGGCTGTTTATCGGCAGTGCCTTGCTCGCCCGTCGCGTTGAGCGGATTCGTGATCCGTGGGGCGTGTTCGGTTTGTTGATTGCCGGCGCGGGATTGATCGCACTGCTGGAGATTGCCCTGCTCGGGCGCTGGTTGGTAATCGCGCAAAGTCAGGCAGAAATGTGGCTGCTGAGCCTGGGCGCCAACGAACTGGCCGGCATGAGCGTGCGCTTTGCGGTGGCGGCGTTGAGCATTGTGTTTGTGCCGACGTTGTTGCTTGGCGCGGCATTTCCGTTGGCCTTGCGCCTGAGCGTGGGTCAGGAGCGGGTCGGCCGTGATGTCGGCGCCGTGGTGGCGTTCAATACGCTGGGCGGGATTGTGGGGGTGATGCTCTGCGGTTTCCTGTTGATTCCTTTGCTGGGTCTGGTGCGCACCTTGGGTCTGCTGGCGCTAATTGCGGCGGGCATCGGCTATTTCGCGGTGCGCAAAGGGCATCACGTCAAGAAAGGTCGGCGTCAGGCCGTGGTCGCTCTGGGTCTGGTCTCGCTTGTCTTGGCCGTGTTCACTCCGGTGGACAAACTCGCCAGCCTGTTGCCCGGTGCGCGCAACGGCACTCTGGCCTTTTATGAAGAAGGTCGCGGCGGCACCGTGGCGGTGGTCGCACAAGGGCGCGGCGAGAACAGCTTTCACCGTTTGTACATTCAAGGCGTGTCGAACACCGGTGATGCGATGCCGTCACTGCGCTACATGCGCATTCAGGCGCTGCTGCCGCTGCTGATCCATAACGGCGAACCACGCTCGACCCTGGTGATCGGTTTCGGCACCGGCATCACCGCGGGCGCGATGTTGCGCTATCCGGGCCTGGAACATCGCGTCGTTGCCGAACTGCTGCCGTCGGTGGTCAAGGCTGCGCCGCTGTTCAAAGGCAACTTCAACGCGGCCAGCGATCCCGGCGTCGAGGTGCGCTTGCGTGATGGCCGTCAGGAATTGCTGCGCAGTGCGCAGACCTACGATCTGATCACCCTCGAGCCTCCACCGCCCTCCGCTGCCGGCGTGGTCAATCTGTATTCGCGGGACTTCTATCAACTGGCGGCGAGTCGTCTGGAGAAACACGGCATCGTCGCGCAGTGGCTGCCATTGCCCACGCAGAACATCGACGACTCACGTTCGCTGGTGCGCAGTTTCCTCGATGTGTTCCCGTACGCGTCGTTGTGGACCAGTGAGTTCCACGAAATGCTCTTGGTGGGTTCGATGGAGCCGATGACTCTGGATGCCGCGAAAATCAGCCAACGCTTCCAGCAAGACAGCGTGCGCAGCACTTTGCAGGAGGTCGGTATCGGTTCCGCCGCCGCGCTGCTCGCGACGTGGGTCACTGACCGGACCGGGCTTGAGCGCTTTGCCGCTGATGCTCCGGCGGTGACCGACGATCAGCCGCGCATCGAATACGCGCCATGGGTGCGCAGCAAGGAAATCACCCGCGTGCTGCCGGCGCTGCTGGATCTGTATCAGCCACCGCCGCTGGTGAATGCCGATGCCGGTTTCACTGAGCGCATGGAAACCCATCGCCAGCGGCTGATGCAGTTTTATCGGGCGAGCCTGCATGCCTATGACGGCGATCGGGATGCGTGGGGGCGGGATATGCGGGAGGTGATGCGTTGGGATGGCGGGAATCCGTATTTCCGCTGGTTTACCGGGCAATGATGCAGCGCCTGGGACACCGCTATCGCTAGCAGGGCTGGCTCCCACAGGGTTTTGCAGTGTTCACAAAATCCCCTGTGGGAGCCAGCCCTGCTGGCGATTAGGCCAGCAGCCTCGATGGATTACTTGGATTCAGACTTCAGTTTCAGATACATCTGATGCATGTCACTCGCCCAGCCGTCGATCACGGCTTTGACGTCATCGGCCTTCAAGGCTTGGGTATCGTTTTCCAGCGGTTTGCCGGTGCCTTTGCGCACGACTTGGGACACAACCTTGTTGCTGCCGCCGTCGAGGAACACCGCTTCGGTGGCCAGGGTGGTTTCCTGATCGCGAATGCCACTGGCGGTGCTGACGGCCGCCGCGACCAAAGCAATCGGGATCACTTCATACGCGTGCAGGCCTTCAGTCTTGCTGCTCACCGCAGTAATCGCCGGGCGAATCACGATCACCCCAGGCCCAGGACCTGCGGCCAACGGCAGGGATTTGCTCAGCTCACGCTTGAGCGCCTGATCGTAATAGCTGGTGATGCCGTTGAGGGTCTGCTGGGAGATTTTTGCGGTCGGCTGTGGCTTCGGATAGAGCTGGCTCGGCTCGGCATAGACGCTAGTGAACTTGTTGATATCGACTTTGGGATCAATCCAGCGCATCACCTCGGCACCGGACGGTGACTTGGCCTCCTTGAGTTGACTGTAATCCTTGAGAAACCCGGAATACTCATCGGGAGCGACGGTTTTGCTGGAACAACCCACCACGCCGAGGGTAGCAATGCACAGCGTGCCCATCATTACTGCTAGCTTCATGCTGTAACTCCTGTCAGAAGGCCAAAAACTTTGCCCGGGGGAACTACAGGTATAGCTAAAACCTCAGTAATTGCGATTGCAAAGCACAAAATTCACACAAAGCTGCGCGGCGGATCACAACCGTCATTTGACATGCGCCGGTCATCCGGCAAAGCTGCATCGAGCTTGAACGCACGCCAGACGGCAAACGCACCTGGACTACGGAAGTCGCAATGCCCAAGCATAAAAATAAAACAGCACGACCTGACCCTGATTCGTCTCAATCTTCACTTTCACGTTATGTGTTTCCAGTATCCATCGCTGTGCTGCTGGCCGCCGTGGCCGGGATCGGCTGGTTTCTGTTCAGCCCCGCGCCGTCCTCAGCGCCGGCTAAAGTCGCCGCGCCGATCACTGCGCCTGCGCCCGCTGCAGCCAAGCCGCAACCGGTCGCGCTGCAACCGGCAACGATGGTCGATGAGCAGCAGTGCCAAGGCTGCCACACCGAGCAGGTCAAAGACTGGCAAGGCTCCCATCACCAACTGGCGATGCAACCGGCCAACGCCGACACCATACTCGGCGACTTCAATAACGTCACTTTCAAGGCTGAAAAAGAAACCACGCGTTTCTCGCGCAAAGGCGATGAGTTCTGGGTCAACACCCCGGGCATCGACGGCAAGAATGCCGATTTCAAAGTCGCCTACACCTTCGGCATCGCGCCGTTGCAGCAATACCTGATCGAGGTCGGCGAAGGTCGTTTGCAGGCCCTCGGCGTGGCGTGGGATACCGAGAAGCATCGCTGGTTTCACCTCTACCCCGGCCAGGGCGTCAGCTTCAAGAATCCGCTGCACTGGAGCAAGCCGAGCCAGAACGCCAACTTCATGTGCGTCGAATGCCACACCACCGGCTTCAAGCGTAATTTCGACGCCGCGAGCAATACGTTCAACAGCCAGTGGAATAGCCTCGGCGTCGGCTGTCAGGCCTGTCATGGACCGGCGTCCAATCACCTGGAATGGACACAGAAAAAAGGCGATCTGATTCACCAGGGCTTCGACGTCGACCTGAAGGACAAGAACGCCACCGTCGAGATCGAAACCTGCGCCCGCTGCCACGCGCGCCGCGCGCCGTTGGGCGATGGCTACACGGTCGGCAAACGCCTGATGGACGATTACCTGCCGAGCACCCTGACCCGCGAACTGTATGCGCTGGACGGCAAGATCAAGGATGAAGTGTTCGAACACGGCTCGTTCCTGCAAAGCAAAATGTTCGACAAGGGCGTGCGTTGCAGCAACTGCCACAACCCGCACAGCAACGAACTGAAAGCACCGGGCAACGCGGTGTGCCTGCAATGCCACAACACCGCCGGCAAGACCTCGATCGAGGGCGTCGACGGCAAAGGCCTGCAAGCGAAAAATTACGATTCCATCGAACACACCCGCCACACCCTGGGCCAGCCCGGCTCGCAATGCGTGGATTGCCACATGCCCGGCAAGTTCTATATGGGCAATGACTTCCGCCATGACCACAGCTTCAGCATCCCCAACCCGGAACGCGCGAAGAAACTCGGCACGCCGGACGCCTGCCTGACCTGTCATCAGGGCAAGGACGGCGACAAGGTCACCGCACAGTTCAAGCTATGGAGCGCCTCTACCGCCCCGCGGGCGCCGCGTTATGACGAAAGTCTGTGGCTGATCCGCAACGGTCAGCCCGGTGCGGCTGACGCGTTGTATGAACAGTTGCAGCGCAGCAATCTGCCGGCGATTCAACGGGCGACATTGCTCGCGGAGCTGCCGCTTTATCCAAGTGAACAGGCGTTGAAACTGGCGACTCAGGATCTGAAAAACCCGGCGCCGCAGGTTCGCGAAAGTGCCGTGCGGGCGATCAGCGCGTTCCTGCCGCCACCGGAGCGTGCGCCGTTGTTGGCGCCGCTGCTGGGCGATCCGGTGAAATCCGTGCGCATCGTTGCGGCGCGGGATCTGCTCAGCGTCGCGCGCAACAATGGTCTGGGTGCGGCGCAAGCCAATTGGGACGCGGCGATTGCCGAGTACGAGGCGGTGCAGAAGAGCCTGCTGGAGCGCGCCGAGGCCAATCTGAATCTGGCGATGCTCTATCAGGCCAGTGGTCGCAGCGGTGAAGTCGAAGGTTTGCTGCGTTCAGCGCTCCAACGTGATCCGGATTTCTACCCGGCACTGGTGACGCTGGTGCAGTGGCTGGAAGCGAATGGGCGCGGAAAGGAAGCGCAGCAATTGCTCGATGACAGCCTCAAGGCGCACCCGGATGCGGCGTTGTTACAGCACACTCGCGGCTTGTCGCTGATTCGCGCCGGCAAAGCGGCCGAGGCCATGACGCCACTGCGCAAAGCCGCGCAACTGGAACCGCAGAATGCGCAGTACGGTTACGTGCTCGCGGTGGCGCTGCATGAAAGCGGCAAAGTCGATGAGGCGTGTGCCGTGCTCGAAGGCCTGCTCAAGGTCCAACCGGCGAACCGCAATGCGCGGTTGTCGTTGATCCAGTGGTACCTCGACAGCGGGCAAGAGCCGAAAGCGCAGGTGCTGTTGCAGGGCTGGAAGAAGATGAATATGGGTGATCCGGCGCTTAAGTGATTGACTGGAGATTGGCTTCCCTCACCCTAGCCCTCCCGAAACGTCGGACCGCCCAGAGGGAGAGGGTTAGGGTGAGGGGCTTTCAAGGGTTCACGCCGTTACCAGGACGACGTCTCACCACTGCGCAACGCCATCTCGCGCCGGCTATTGATGTGCATCGCCTTGATCAGCGACACCGTGCCCACCAGCAGAATCGCCGCGCCCAACAGGAAGTCGATGTTGTACAGCTGGAAGTCCTGCACCGGCCCGATCAGCAGCACCCGCACGATCGCCGCGCCGACCAGTGTGGCGAGGAAGTCGATCCCCGGTTCGTTGCGGTAGAACACCAGCAACAACGGCAGACACAACACCAGCAGCAACATCAGCACGACCGCTTTGAACGAACCTTTGCGCTCGACACTGAACGCGCATTCGTGCGGCCCGTACGCCTTGAAATCCTCGTCGCGAATCATCGAGGTTTTCTCGTTGATGTAGTCGACGCGGTTGTATTTCTGGACCGGCGTGAAGGTGTTGGACATCTCCATCAGCGTGGTGATGTTCTTGAAACGCAGGTCGATGCGCTCGCTGCCCTTGAGGTAATACAGCACCGGTTTGTAGCCGTAGCGATAGGTGTCGAAAGGGAATTCGGTGACCTGGCCTTGCACGCCAATCGGGCGCGGTTCGAGCTCGGCATAGGCGCTTTTGTTGGTCGCGGAGAGGTTGCGGCTCAGGGGCTGCACCTTGACCTGCTCAAGGAAGATCGGCGTGACGCCGAAGGACCACTGCAACGGTTCCAGGCGCAGGCGCAGTTCGTTGCGGGCCAGGTCGTAGCGGTTGAAAGTACGCTCGGAGACCACCAGCGAACCACTGAGCATGAACTCGCCGCGCAGGTTGTTGGTGACGCGCAAGGTCAGTTGATCCTTGCCCAGCAACGCCGCTTCGTTGGTCGGCGGCGTGCCGCACCATGCGGTACTTTCGCCGACACCGCCGAGCTGGCCGCCGCTGTTTTCCTTGAATACATAAAAGTAACTGGCCCACAGCGTCACCATCAGCAGCAACGCTGTGAGACCGAGGATTTTTTTGCCCGGACTCACTGATCAGACTCCCTTCTTCGGTTCCATCGTCCAGCCGAAAACCCGCTGGCGACGGCGACTCTACCAAAAGGCCACCATCGACCCAAGGGAAAATCCCCGATTGGGCAAGCTTGTAGGGGTTTCCCCGGTACTCGCTTTTTAAAACGGTCGTCGAACAGCGCAGCGCACAACAGATTCACCTGAAGCGATAAAAACCATATCACCACGCGACAGAACACCGCAGTCAGCGCCTCTGTCTGATCCGCACAAATCAACAATTCCTGAGCCTGTTTTGTTTATGGCGGGGTTCCTACAGTGCAGCTCATGCCAGACCGGGTGGCCTGGCAAGACTTTGCAACCGTGGATGAACTGACCATGAGCACAGCGACAATCGGACAGGCTTACAACTACAAGGTCGTCCGCCAATTCGTCATCGCGACGATTTTCTGGGGTGTGGTGGGCATGGCGATGGGTGTTTTCATCGCCTCGCAATTGGTCTGGCCGGACATGAACCTTGATCTGCCGTGGACCACCTTCGGCCGCCTGCGACCACTGCACACCAGCCTGGTGATTTTCGGTTTCGCCGGCAGCGCGCAATTTGCCGCCAGTTACTACGTGGTGCAGCGTACTTGCCAGGTTCGGCTGTATTCCGACACCCTCGCCGCGTTCACCTTCTGGGGTTGGCAATCGGTGATCGTGATCATGCTGATCAGCCTACCGCTGGGCTACACCACCACCAAGGAGTACGCCGAGATCGAATTCTCCGGCGCGGTGTGGATGGCCGTCGTTTGGGTGGCGTATGCCGTGGTGTTCTTCACCACCGTGGTGCAGCGCAAGACCAGACACATCTACGTCGGCAACTGGTTTTTCGGCGCGTTCATTCTGGTGATCGCCATGCTCCACGTAGTCAATCACCTGTCGATTCCGGTGGGCTGGTTCAAGTCGTATCCGGTGTATTCCGGCGCCACCGATGCGATGGTGCAGTGGTGGTACGGGCACAACGCGGTGGGGTTTTTCCTCACCACCGGGTTTCTCGGGATGATGTATTACTTCGTGCCGAAACAGGTCAATCGGCCGGTGTATTCGTACCGGTTGTCGATTGTGCATTTCTGGGCGCTGATCACCCTGTATATCTGGGCCGGCCCGCACCACTTGCACTACACGGCGCTGCCGGACTGGGCGCAGTCGCTGGGCATGGCCATGTCGTTGATCCTGCTGGCGCCGAGCTGGGGCGGGATGATCAACGGCATGATGACCTTGTCCGGTGCCTGGCATAAGTTACGCACCGATCCGATCTTGCGGTTTCTGGTGCTGTCACTGGCGTTCTACGGCATGTCGACGTTCGAGGGCCCGATGATGGCGATCAAAACGGTGAACGCCCTCTCCCACTACACCGACTGGACCATCGGCCACGTCCACGCCGGCGCCTTGGGCTGGGTGGCGATGATCACCTTCGGCGCGACGTATCACATGGTGCCGAAAGTCTTCGGTCGCGAGCAGATGCACAGCACGCCGCTGATCAACCTGCACTTCTGGCTGGCGACGATTGGCACGGTGTTGTACATCGCGTCCATGTGGGTCAATGGCATCACTCAAGGCCTGATGTGGCGGGCGATCAACGAGGACGGCACGCTGACCTATTCATTCGTCGAAGCGCTGCAGGCCAGCCACCCGGGGTTCATCGTGCGCTTTGCCGGCGGGGTGTTCTTCCTCACGGGAATGTTGCTGATGGCCTACAACGTATGGCGTACGGTGCGGGTGGCGGACGTCGCGCTGGTCCAGCGTGAAGCGCAGATTGCCTGAAGCAGGGAGCCGGTGATGATCGAGGTGTTCTTCGATGTGGTGGGCGTGGTGTTTCTGTGGCTAGCGGTCGAATACTGCTTGCGGCGGGAGACGGCGGACAGTCTGGATGAAGCGAGCATGGTGCCGTTTGCCGATGACCCGGAGGTGGCGCGGCGGGTGGAATTGGCTACCGGGAAAACCGTGAAGGCGGTGGCGCCTGAAGTGGCGAAGCCGGGGTGGGTCAATCTCGATATGTGAGGCGTTGATCGTTCCCACGCTCTGCGTGGGAATGCAGCCCGGGACGCTCTGCGTCCGCTTGGAACGCGGAGCGTTCCTTGAGGCATTCCCACGCAGAGCGTGGGAACGATCATCGCGAGAATCCTGGCGACCTAGGCGCGGTCGCGGGGGATCAGGCTCTGCAACTGCTGGGCCAGGAAATCCGCGTCGAAGGCAAACGTGTCCGGGTCCTTCAAACCATTGGTCTTGCGCCACTGCCACGCACCGTCTGCCAGGCCCACCAGCGAAATGCTGCCATAGCGCGCCGCCGTCAGCCCCATCACCGCCAGGGAAATCTGCCCGGCGCTGCCCATCACGTCCGGGACGAATTCCACCGGTTTGCCGGCAATCACGATGCTCAGTTTTTCGGTCTTGAAAGTGGACGTCTCGACCGGCGTGCTCGGCCCGAACGCGACATACGGTTCGCGGCTGACCTCCAGCAGATTCGGCGCTTGCACCGGTTCCAGCCATTGCTGAATATCGCCGAACAACCCGGTGATTCGGGTGGCCCAGACTTGCGACTGCGTTTCGAACAGCTGCTTTTTGTGCGCTTCGCTTTCGGCATAGTGACGAAGCATCTCGCCCAGTTGTTGAACGTCGCTCATTGCTGTGTTCCTCGGAAAGGATCCTGCGAAACACCATAGTGGCAGATCGAAGCTTCTCTGTACGGTCAGAAACACCATGACACTTGGGTGAAAGATCAGCGGTACAGTCAGTTGCTGCTGGCATCGCACCGAAAACAGCAGGAAACTCCGGGCAGATCTGAACGCTCGACACTGTCATTTGCTTGAGGAAGTCCAATGCGCACCATCGGCCTTATTGGCGGCATGAGCTGGGAGTCCAGCGCCGAATACTATCGTCTGATCAACCAGCAAGTCCGCGACCGCCTCGGCCCGCTGCGTTCGGCACAATTGTTGATGTACAGCGTCGACTTCGGCCCGGTCGAACAGGCCCAGCACGCCGGGCGCTGGGACGATGCGGCGGCGATTCTGGTGGATGCGGCGCGCAGGCTTGAGGCCGGCGGCGCCGAGTGCGTGGTGTTGTGTACCAACACCATGCACAAGGTCGCGGAACAGATTCAGGCGGCGATCAGCATTCCGTTCCTGCACATTGCCGAACCAGCGGCGCGGGCCGCGCTGGAGATCGGCGCGCAGACAGTCGGCCTGCTCGGCACGGCATTCACCATGGAACAGGACTTTCTCAAGCAACGCCTGATTGCTCAGGGCTTGACGGTGCTGGTGCCGGATGAAGCCGAACGCAAAGAAGTGCACCGGATCATCTACGACGAACTCTGCGTCGGCGTGATCAGCGCTCAATCACGGCAAATCTATCAACGGGTCATCGAATCCCTGACCGCTCGCGGCGCCCAAGCAATCATCCTCGGTTGCACGGAAATCGGCATGCTGGTCAAACCCGAACACAGCGCCCTGCCCCTGCTCGATACCACCGAACTGCATGCGCAGTCGGCGGTGGCGTTTGCTCTGGGCGAGTGAGTCAGGTTTTCGGGCGATTACGCAGGCGGGCCATGCTCAGGGTGTCGACCCATTGCCCGTCGCGGACGGCGTAATCGCGCAACACGCCTTCGGTCTCGAAACCGAATTTGCGGTAGAGACCGATGGCCGCTTCGTTGTCGGCGTACACCGTGAGTTCGACGCGGTGCAGGTTCATCCAGTTATCGGCGACGTCCAGCGCGGCGGCCAACAGGGTCGAGCCGACACCTTTACCCTGCCACGCCTGCGCAACGCCCATGCCGAAACTGCCGGCGTGAGCGCGGCGCACCCGCGAATGGGCCTCCAGCCCTAGATTGCCGATCACCACGCCCTGGTGCAGCGCCACCAGTTTCACCGCCCGTTCGTTGTCTGCCAGCAGGCGTTGGCGCCAGACCTCAGCGGACTGAAACGGCATCTGCAACACCTGCCGCGCCACGGCCGGGTCGTTGTAGAGCGCGGTGATGCCCTCGATGTGGGATTCGTTAAAGCGTTCGAGGTGAATGGCGGGGTTGTGCTCTGGCATGGTTGATCCTTCCTGGATCGGTAAGTGGCTGACCACTCTAAACCGCTGAACCTCTGTCTGGCGAGTCTCTAAATGTGGGAGCGAGCAGGCTCGCTCCCACAGGGATTGACGTCAAGGCTGGAACCATTCGTGGCGTTCGTTGAAGGTGTGGTGGATGAGGTCGGTCAGGGTTTGGACTTCGCTGATACTTTGTGAGTCGGCGTTGACCGCCAGCCACGCCTGTAATTGCATGGGTTCTGCGAACAGCCCTGGCAGCGCGATCAACCCCCGGTCGAAGCGACTCATGTAGGCAGGGAGCAAACCGATGCAGGCGCTGCAGCGGATCATCTCCAGCATCAGTTCGTAGGATTGCATCTGTACGACGCCGGCGAGGCGCTGCTCGACGAGTTCATTCCACGGGCGAAAGCTGTCGATCTGCCGGTCGTGCTGCCACTGCACCAGCATGAAATCGGCGAGGTCATCGGCGCTGTCCGGGCGCGCGGTGACGCGCGAATAGCGTTTGGCGATGTGCGGCAGGTAATCCAGCGAGGCCAGTCGTTGCGGCGCGGATACGGCAAAAGCCGGGCCGGGATGCGGTGTGTCGCCGTGGGCCAGCCACAGGACGACATCGGCGCTGACCGCACGCAAGGACAACTCGCTGTCCAGCGCAATGATCTCCAGACGCACACTGGCATTACGGCGCAGCAGCGCGATGAGGTCGCGGCCCAGGATGTCATGCAGGATCGACTCGGCGACCGCGAGGCGAATCAGCGGCTGTTCGACCACCGGCAGTTTGCGCTCGTTGGCCAGCGCGACCAGTTTGGCCTGCAACTGCTGGCCTTCGCGGGTCAGGCTCAAGGCGCTGCCCTGAAAACTGAACAGCGAATGCTGCAGCTCCTGCTCAAGTTGCGCCAGCTGTTTGCGCAGCAGGGTCGAACGCACATTAAGGCTGCGCGCCGCTTGCATAAAGCAGCCGCAACGGGCGCTGACCAGAAAGTATTGCGCGACGTCGGCCTCAATCGTCGCGGCGTGGGCCAGCCAGGGTTCACTCTGGTCCTGAGGCCAGCGGTAATCGGTAGTGCCCGGTCGTCCTGCGGGTTCGGTGAATGACATCGATGACTCCCTGTCGATCTTTGTATTTGTCTTGAGTGCGCCACAGATCCCCTGTGGGAGCGAGGCTGCTCGCGAAAGCGTCAGCACATTCAATATTTTCGCTGACTGATACACCGCTTTCGCGAGCAGGCTCGCTCCCACAGGGGTTGTGGTGAATCCGGATTAGCGTTTTTCCTCAATAATTTTATTGAGTTCAGCACCGTCAATACTCAGCGTCGCAGTGTTGAGCATGCCATCCAGATACGCCTGAGCAATCTGCTCCTGCCGTTGTGCGCGCAAGGCCTGAGTCAATTGATCGCGCAGTTCATCCAGCGTCGCGGTGCGTGCCGGTTGTTGCTCGGTGAGTTTGATCACATGGAACCCGGCCGCACTTTGCACCGGATCAGACACTGCGCCGACTTTCAGCCGAGCGACAGCCCCGCGCACTTCCGGCACCAACTGCTGCAACGGTTGCAGACCGCTATCACCACCACGTTCGGCGGTCACGCGATCCTGCGAGTATTGCGTCGCCAGTGCAGCAAATTCCGCCGGTGCCGACTGAGCTTTTTTGCTCAAGTCCGCTGCCTGTTTGCGCACTGTTTCCAGCGCCTGCGGATCATTGACGCCGAGGAAAATCTGACTGACCCGATACAGCGCCGGGGTCTGCCAGTTCGCCTTGCCGGCGTCATAGGCCTGCTGCAATTCAGCCGCACTCGGGTAATCCGCCGGCACCTGGCTGACCGAACGCAAATAATCGCGGAAGACTATCTGCTCAGTCGCCGCCCGGGTCTGCCGTGCCACCTCCGGACGCTGCGCCCAACCCTGCGCATCAGCCTGCTCCAGCACGGCTTTCTCGGCCAGACGCGTGCGAATCCAGCGCTCCAGCGCCTCACGATTGCCGCGCAGTTGCTCGCGAGTCTCTGGCGGCACCGTCGCCAGCAACGCTTGCAACTCGTCAGGCGATACCTGTTGATTGCCCAACCGCGCCACCGCCGGCCCCCCGGCAACCGCCGCCACCGGCGACGATTGCTGGGCGGCGACCGGGTCACTGCCCGGTCGCACCACCAGCGCCACGGCCACCACCAACAGCGCCACTGCTCCGGCACCGATCACCATGGCAGGCTTTTTCACAGCGCGACTTCCGCTTGCTCGGTCACGGCGACTTTCGCAGTCTGCGCAGCAGCGTTGCTTTGAGTGAAATCACGCAGATAGACGATGAATTCCTGCAGCAGGCGATCCCACAATTCGAGGCTACCGCGCAAGTGATCGTTGCTCACACCTGCCGCCACCACCACGTCCATTTCCATGACCAGAAACTCGCCCTGCAACGACAAACGCGCAAAGCGACGGGTCGCGTTCCACTGCTCGGCCACGCCCTGTGGCAGCTCACCCTGCACCCGCAGCGCACAGCTGAAGGTGAAATCGACGAAGCTGCCCTGCTCCACCGCCGGGTTGCCGAAACGCACGGCGTAGCCAATGCCCTGGCTGGCGCTGAGCAACTGGACGATGCCGTTCTGTTCAGTTTCGTTGACGCGATAACCCGCAGCCTGGAGGACGTCGGTCAGGGATTTAGGCGATACGTGGGTGATCAATTGAGTCATCGTTTCTTCCTTGTTTATCCGTGTTTTTAATCAATGCGCGAGCGCGGCTTGCGGCGCGTCGAATTGAGTCTTGTAGAGCTCGTCACCCAACCCTTGGGCCAGTTCATCGAACTTGACCCGAGCGCTGCCCGCGAAGGGCTGGCGGATCTTCATCACCTCGGCCACATCGACGTTTTCGTAGGCAGTGAGGATCTGTTTGGCGACGCCGTACATCTGCTGATTCTTGACTGAACATTGCTGCACTTGTGTGTCACGTTCAGACAATTGCGCTTGAAGCTTAGACCGTTCTGCCTCTTTGGCACGGGCCATGACCAGCAAGTCGTCATAGGCTTTTTTGAACTTGCCGGTCTGCTCGGCGCTGGCCGCCACTTGCGCCTGCGCCTGGCTGTGCACGCTCTGCTGCTGACCGGCGAGTTGTTCGGCAACGCCCTTGGCCTTGGCCAGTTCAGCCGTCAATTGCTTGATCTGCGCCTGAGCAGCGTTGGCTTCGTTTTTCGCCGCCAGTTGCGCAGCGCTGGCCTGAGCCTGCTGACTTTGCAGGGCCTGCAACTGCTGCGTGGTGCTGCGCAATTGCGTGCGCAGGCGTTCTTCCATGCCTTCGGCACTGGCCCCGGTGGCGATCAACATTCCTAGTCCGAGCAAAAACAATCGCGTGTTCATAACCCTCTCCCGGCGCCTTAGAAGCGCGTGTTGATCTCAAGCTGCAAGACGTCGATGTCGAACGGCGCGCCGTACACCGCTTCGGTGCTCAACCAGCGACCGGTGGCGTAAACGTTCTTCGCCAGACCGTAGTTGCCGCCCATGAAATAGCCTTTGGCGTTGGTGCCGCCGAGGTGAAACGAGGAGTCGTTGAAGCCGTCCGGCAAGGCGTCCGGCTGGATGTATTTGTAGCCAGCGAACAGGTTCCAGTCGCCCTGCTTCTTCAGCTCCAGCGCGCTGCCGAGGGTGAACTGCACCATCCACGCATTGGCGCCGCTTTCGATGTTGCCGTTGCTGTCGAGGTTGTTGACGATTTGCCCGGCGGAGCGTTTGCGCATGTCGCCTTCGTCGTAGCTGAGGTTGTGGATGTAGTTGCCCTGGCTGCGCAGCTTGAAGTCGTCAGGCAGGTCGGCGTCCCACACCACGTTCAAATCGAGCAGGTTGAATTCGGAGGCCAGGCCGACGTATTGCGGTTGCGGCGTGGTGCTCGGGTTGAGCGGGTTCGGCGTGATATCACGCAGCAGGAACACGCTGTTGCCTTTCTGCATGAACGCCGTGCGGCTGCCGTCGCTGTCGCAGCCCGGCGCGCCGGCCCACGGTTCGCAAGGGCTGGAGCGTTCGCCCTGAATGTCGTCGAAGCGGTAGTAAGCCAGCGCACCCTTCAGGCGGTTGTTGCTGTTGATCGCCCACTTGGCGCCGACTTGCGCACCGTATAGCCACTTGTTGTCGCTCTCTTCCTTGTCGAAACCGTTGCTGCTGGCGGTGTCATTGGTGTAATCCACCGGGAAGGCGCCGACGGTGCCGAACACGCCCCAGTCGCGGTTGAGCTTGTGGTCGAAAATCGCTGCCACACCGTCGAAGTTCAAATCGTTGGAATAGAGCATATCGGTGGACATGAACGGGTTGGCAAAGCGCCCGCCGGTCAGGGTCAGCTCATCCGTCGGCTTCCAGTTCAGGTAACCCTGATCGAGCCAGATGTCTTTCTTGGCAAAACCACCGCCGAGGCTTTGCGTGGTCGACACCGGGTTGTTGTCCGAGCCGGTGCCGATGCGAATGCCGGCAGTCCATTCCGGCGAGATCACCGCTTTCATGCCCAGCCGTGCGCGGATGCGGAACTGGTTGGTGCGGTCTTCACGGGTGTTGAGCAGCGGCGGCAGGCTGGTGCTGCTGTTGGGGTTGACGTCGTAGGGGCCGTTGTTATTGAGCTTGGCGAAGTCGACGATTTCGTTGCTGTTGTTATCCGAGTAGTAGCGCGATTCGTCACGCAGACGAATGTCGCCGTCGAAACTGATGCGCGAGGCCCAGTCCGGGAAGGTGTTGGGCGCGGCCCAGTTTTCCTGTTTGGCGGTGGCCATGACTTCGGCTTTGACCTGATCGCGAATCTGATCGCGCACCGCTGCCGGCACGTATTGCACACGCACATCGCCCGGTGCCGCCACCGGCCCGGCCGCCACGGCGGTGGATGCTGCTGCTTGTTCCGCCTGCGCGGCTTCGTTCTGCGCCTGAGCGATCAGCGCGTCGGCCTTGTCCTGTTTCAAAATGCCCTGCTCGACCAGCAAGCGGATCAGATTGATCGTGGCGTTCTCCGAGGGCGCAGGCGCTGCCACGGCCTGACCGACCAGGGTCGCAATGACCATGCCGACCGCCAGGGACAATCGATTCACATTGGAAATCATCTGCACACAACTCCTTTTGGCAAAGCTCAAATGCTTGGCAATAAATAGGCTGGGTTAACCCGGACGCCGCCCTTGCAGGGACAGGCGCACAGGCAAAGTGATGGAGGCCGGAGGCCGTTCGCTCAGGGCCGGGGCACCGCGCAGCGCCGCCAACACTTGCGTATCAATCTCGGGGTTGCCGCTGGACTTGATCAGCTCGACCCGGGTGATCTCGCCGACGCTGCTCAGCCACACATCGGCCTGCAACGAGAACGCGAGGTTGCGCAGCTCGGGGTTCTCGCGCAGCAAACGCTGGAAGGTGAACGCCAGAAACTGGCTGTACGTCCCCGTGCCCAAACGTCCGCCGCCCGTACCGGCCATGCCGCCACCCTTTCCGGCGCCGATGTTGAAGGCGTCGTTGCCGGACTGCGCATCGCCGTCCATTTGCATCGGGTTGGCCAGATCGTCCGCCGGTGATGGCGGCGCTTCTTCCTCGGGCTTGACCTCCTCGGGTTCCGGCGTCGGTTCGGGCTCGACGACTTTTTCTTCCACCGGGGTTTCCGGCTCCGGTGGTTTTTCCGGCGGCGGAGGTGGCGGTGGCGGCAACGGGATGATCGTCGGCACCTTCGGCGCTTCGCGGCGGATGCCGCTCATGTCGTTGGCCCACTGCCACAGGAACCACGCCGCGAGCGCGCCGATCAGCAATCCGGCGCCCCACTTCGCATAGCGCAGCACTGGTTTTTTCACTGGCAGCGGCTCGATCGGGAGTTGTGCGGTCATGACTCAGCCCTGACTCGGTTTGCCGGTCACAAGACCGACCTGGGACAGTTCGAGCCGGCGCAACAGATCCAGCACTTCGATGACTTTCTGGTATTGCACGGTCGCATCGCCGCGCACGATCACCGGGAAATCCGGGCTCTGCGCCTTCTCGATGCGCAGACGTTCTTCCAGCTCGGCCAGCGTCACCGGGTAAGCGTCGAGAAACACCTGGCCGCCGTCGTTGACCGAAATCGCCTTGGTCTTGGCCTCGGACAGCGACACGGAGGCGCTGGCCTTGGGCAGGTTGATCTGGATCCCGGAGACCTGCGCTGTGGCGGTCAGGATGAACATCACCAGCACCACCATCAGCACGTCGACCAACGGAGTGATGTTGATGCTGTCCACCGCGGCATCTTCGTCATCGTCGTGGGAGGCATTTACAGACGCCATGTCAGTGCTCCTCAGGCCGGTACGGAGTGGTTGGCGTGATGGCCGCGCTGATGCGACGCCTCACTGAACTGGCTTTCACCGTGCATCTCCGCCAGACGGGTAATGAACTCGTCGACGAACACGCGCATGTCGGCGCTGACTTCCTTGTTGCGGGTGATCAGGCGGTTGTAACCAAACAGCGCCGGGATCGCGACGAACAGGCCCATCGCCGTGGCCAGCAAAGCGGCAGCCATGCCGGGCGCGATGGCGTTGATGTTGACGTCGCCGGCCATCGCGGTGCCGAGGAACACCACCATGATCCCCAGCACCGTGCCGAGCAGGCCGATATAAGGCCCGCCGGCGATGGCGTTGGACAGGGTCGATAGTTTCGAACTCAGTTGCTGGTTTTCGCGGGTGCGCACGCCGTCCATCGAGCAGCGGATCGCTTCGATGGTCGCCGCTGAAACCGACGAGGTATCGGCGCCCTGCTCGCGGCGGGTGCGGATCTCTTTGACCGCCACCAGGTACAGGCGCCACAGCGACGAGTGCTGTAAACGCTGGGCGAGTTGGGCGTCGTCGGCAAACATCTCCAGACGCGTACCGACCTTGGCGAATTGCACGCGGAAGTCTTCGTTGGCGGCGCTGACGCGGCTGAGACTGCGGTTCTTGCGCAGCATGATGATCCACGACTGGAACATCATCAGCACCAGCACAGCGATGATCACCCAGGCGTCGATTGGCACCGCGTTAAGGAGGAAACCGAGGCTGCCGAAACCGAAACCGGATTGCTCTTCATCGACACCGTAAGCGACCAGTTTCGACTCGGCACCTTGCGAGGTCGCGTCGGCGAGCAACAGCGGCGCGGGACGGGCGACTTTCGACAGGCGCAGTTCATCGATGGCACCCACCAACGGCTGGAACGCACCTTCGTGCAGATCACCGCCGATGGCCATGACCGAATTGAAAGCCGGCATCGCTTGAGCGAGGGTCGCGCCTTCGCGGCCATTGATGTACAGCGTGACTTTCGCGCCTTCAGCGGTCAGCGCAACGTGTTGCCATTGGCCCGGGTTCAGTGCTTGTGTGGCAACGGCGCGTTGACCGTCGATTTCCACGAACGGCACGCCTTGGTTGGCACCGATCAGCAGACTGTTGGCGCCCTCACGACGGGCGAGAATCAGTTGCTCGCCACTGGCCTGATCCAGACGCAGCCAGGCACTGAAGGTAAACGCACTGCCAGCGTTGTGTTGCAGCGACGGGCTGGCCGGCAGCAACAACGGCTGACCGCTGAACTGCAAGGCGCGCCCGACGACACCGTCAATCGCCGCGCCGGTCGCGCTCTGCGCCGTGTTGCCGTAAGCGGTGGTGTCTTTGGCCGGGGTGCCGGTGGCGCCGTCGAAGTGATAGAGCGCGGTGTAATTCGGATCGAAAGTCAGTTGGCCGTTGCCGGTCGCCGGCGCCTTCTGATTGCCGTAATACATCCAGATGTCCTGACGCTGACCGCCCTCGACGTTCGGCACATCGACCCAGATCAACGCCATGCCCATCAGCGCGTCGAAGCTTTCGATCTGGTGGTTGAGCACGGTTTTGTCATCGGCGGCGACGAAGCGCAGATCCGAACCGTCCTCCTTCACGCCGTCGAAGGTGAAGTTGCCGGTGTGCAGGCGCACCAGCAGCGCGGTGCGGCCAAGGGCCTGATTGATCGCCGCACCTTGCGGCGTGGTGTCGACGGCAATCTGCTTGCGGTAGTGCCAGTCGTCCTGCCACCAGGCCTGAGCCGTGGCCGGGAGCACGAAGCCCAGGCAGATCAACAACGAAAGGAAGAGGCGCTGCATGAACGTGCTCCTTGTCAGAAAGTGGCTTGAAGGTTGAAGTGCAGGCGCGATTCCTGTTTCGAGGTGTTCGGCCCTTCGAGTAGCGGGTAGCCCCAGTCGAGGCTGCCGGACAGCCATTTGCTCAGGCTGGCGCGGGTGCCGAGGCCGACGCTGGCCAGGGCGTAATTGGCGTCCTGATCCGGCAGCTCGTCGCGCAGATACAGTTGCGCGCCTTCGGCGAAGGCGTAGAAGCGCCAGTCCTGCATCCACGTGCCGGCGTACTTGGCCAGCGACGGCGTGCGCACTTCCTGGCTGAGCAGCACGCCGTCGTCGCTAGTGCGCTCGGCGGCCAGATAGCCGCGTATTGAGGTGGCGCCGCCGGCAGAGAACTGTTCATTGGAAACCAGTGGCCCGGACGCCAGTTGGAACGCGGCTTTGCTTGCGCTTTGCCAGTCGCTGTCGAAGGTCCAGGTGTAATTGGTATCGCCCTTGACCACGGCGAAGCTCGGCTTGGCGCGGTAGCGTTTGTAGTCGAAGTCTTCGTCGGAGCTGCCGTAGCCGAAAATGCTGCGGGTGGCGGCGACCAGGCTCAGGCCGAGGCCGAGCTGGCTCTTTTCGCTGTAGCGATAGCCGTTGTAGGCGAAGGTGAATGGCGCGTATTGCAGCGGGACTTTGTCGCTTTCGCCGGACAGGGTCAGGCGTTCGTCGAAGTCCTTGAAGTCGATGCCGGCCGACAGTGAGTTCGACCAGTTGCCGCTCGATGGCAGCGTGTAAATTGCCGACACGCCGTAACTGTGACCCTTGCCGAGGACGTTGCTGCCGCCGATGGTGGCGACGTTGCTGTCGGACTGGTAACCGGAGAACTGCACGCTCCAGCGATCCGTCAGCGGCGCGGTATAGGAGCCCGACCAGACCTTGGCGTTGTCGGTTTCCTGCGGCGCGGTGAAGAACGTCAGGTTGACGCTGTGGCCGAGCTGCCAGAGGTTGTTGTAGCCGAGGCTGGTGACGGTGCGCAGCTTTTCGGTGTCGGCGCTGTAATCGTTATTGAGACCGACGCTGGCAGTCCACGGGTTCTGGTCTTCGACCTGCAGATCGACGTCCATGGTGCCGGGACGCTGACCTTCGCGCACCAGCGGCATCACTTGCCGGCCCGGGGTCTTGTTGAGCTGCGCCAGTTCGCCTTGGACCTTGGCGAAGTCCGGCACCTCGCCTTCCTTCAGCGCCGGCACGTCGTCGCGAATGTCCAGCGGCGAGTAGTGTTTGGCCCCGACCACACGCACGCGGCCAACCTTGGTTTCGCTGACCTGCAGATAAACGATGCCATCGGCGACGGCTTGCTCGGGCAGTTCGACGAACACCGATTGGTAGCCGCGTTCCTGATAGGCTTTTTGCAGCGCGTCGCGAGCGCCTTCGATATCCGTGAGGGCTTTTTGCGGGCCGAGAAACGGGTACACCGCCTCTTCAATCGCCCGCGCATCGAGCACGGTGTTGCCGCGCACGAAGTATTCGTTGACGTCGACCAAGCGCTGCGCCGCCGCTTTGTCGGCAGCCTCCTCGGCCAATGCCGGTTGCGCGCCCGCCGTCACCAGCAGCCAGCCCCACAGCGCCAGCCGTGACTTGAAAATCGGTTCCACACTACCCCCTGAATTCGCGATGACCTGTTGGCGTTTCGAACGCCGCGTGTATGGCGTCAATTGCTGGCCGTCGAGGCGCAGGCGTGTTTGCCCAGCCAGGTGTGCAAAAGCGCGAAGTTCAGCGAGAACTCGGGCATTTGCAGCAAGGCACCGCAGAACACTTCGCCGATGATTTTTTGAATGAGCAGCACCGCACGCGGCTCGTTGAGCAGCGTGGCGATGTCGCGACTGAGGGCGTTGAAGCTCCAGACTTTCTGGTTCAGACCAAGACCGACGAACCAGCGGAACAGCAGGTTGTAATTGAGCTGTTCATACAGTTGCTGCTCGCTGGGCACCGAATACAGCAGTTGCAGGAGCAGGATGTGCATGACCGTTTGCGCCGGGATCAGCATGCCGGGCTGGGCATTGAGGTCGTGCATGAGATCACGATGGGCGTCGAGCAGATCATCGATCTGCGGGCGCAGCAGAACCAGTGAATGCCCCGGCGGAATGTAGCTCGACACCTCTTTCAAGGCGCCCTGCCAGTCATCCTGCGAGACGATCCAGACCCACGGCGCGCCGTAGCGATACACCGAAACCGGCTTCTTGCGCGCGGCTTCGACGATCTTCGACAAGCGTTGATCGAGTTCCTGCATGCCCACTTTCGAGTAGCGTTCCATAGTCCCCATTGCCTCACTCCCGGCGTCCCGCCTCGGCTTGTGAAAAGCGCCCCGTTGGGCCCCTCAAGCGCGTTACATAGGCATGACCGGACTGGCGATGTGCTACCGAACTTTTGTCATAAAAGCTTCATTAATGAGCGGAGAGTCTTCAATCGCAGGCAAAAAAAACGGGAGCAGCGATGCGCCACTCCCGTACGTTCAGAGGGTGTATCAAACAATTTATAGCCGCTAACTTTCTTATTGGCTGCCGTCAGAAGTCAGATGAAACCAACCACTCACCGCAATGACAGGCTTCGGCACACCAGGCTGATTACCTGCGTCCATTTCCAGATTGAAAACACATACGGCTTTGTTTGATGCAGGGTCAATGAATGTATTGACCCGCCCCGAGGAGCCTTTGTATTGGGTTTCATGTGTTTGCTCTAACACCGAAAACACCGCATTGGCTTTTTTGAAATCGTAATCGCCGCTTTCAATCGGCAGCGTAAAGTCAAACACATGCGCTAGTCGATTTAGAACTTGATGCACCATGTGGACCTTGACGAAATCTTCCGAGAATTCAAGTTTGAATCTATCCAGGCGAAATTCTTTTTGACCTTCAATCTTCGCACCGGCGGACGATTGAATATGAGCTTCCACTTTCGTATTCATTTTTCAGGCACTCCCAGGCTGTCACTCAAACGAAAGAATATTCGTGCCAGCGTTAAGTTTCTGACGCTAGGCACTGCACTACGTTTTTTTGCTTCTGCCGAAGAATAAATACGCCCAGCCCTGAATACCGTCTACTGTCAGATCTGACAGTAGACAAACAGTAAATAACCAGTTTCGAACTTATCGAAAGAAAGCAGGATTAGCGCGTTACGACGGGTGTACACAAATCAAATGCCCAGTGAGCCTGCTGGCAAAGGCGGTGTCAGCCAGATTGATGTTGGTTCACCGGGCGCTATCGCTAGCAGGGCTAGCTCCTACAGAGGTTTGTTGGTGATTTTGGATCAGGTGTAGACCGGCCAGGTGTCGACGATTTTGCCGCCGCGCACGGCCAGTAGATCGCCGAATTGCAGGAGGACGGCTTCGGTCTGGGTCGGACGCAGGAAGACTTGGTCTTCGATGGTCAGGCCGACGGCGTTCGAACCGTTGACCATCTCCTGATTGGAGCTGCGGCCGTACACGCCATTGCTTTGCAAACCCGGCGGCGATTCGAACTCGGCCATCCAGTTGCCGCCGTAAATGAAGAAGGTCTGGCGCTGGTTGGCGTCCCACCAGGAGAACAGTTTCGACTGGTCATCCAGCGCCGGGATGTTCACCGCGCCGGTGCTTTTCAACACCGGGGTGGCGATGTAAACCGCCGGCTCGTGCTCCACTAGCGACGGCAAATCATAGTGGGTCGGTTTGAGCATCGCCGTACCCACCGACACCTCAGTGCTGAGTTGCTCGTTTTCATGCATGCGATAACTCGGGCTGCCGGCGGTATTCAGGCACAAGCCGTCATGCCACAACCCGGGGAACTGCTGCCGGGTGAAGTCAACGCAGCGCTGATAAATCACCATGACCTTGGCAAACAGTTCTTCGGGCGAGCCGAGAATCCCCGGCACGCCCATGCCCACGAACGGGTCGTAGCCCATGAACCCGGCAAACTCCAGATGCTGCGGATTGGCGCTGATCAACGTGAGCATCTGTGCCAACACCTGCACATCACTGACCCCACCGCGATGCAGACCGACGTCCAGTTCGATGTTGATGCGCATCCGCGTGCCCAGCCCCTGCGCCAGCGCGAGGTATTGCTGCAAGCGCTCCGGCCCGTCGAGCAGCCACTGCAACTGTTTCGACGGATCGAACGGGCCTTTGTGGCTTTGATAAAACAGCGCTGCCGAACGCACCGGCAACGGCTTGCCGAGCAAAATATCCGACTGCGGGAATGTCACGGCATCGTGATTGAGAAACGGCTGATGGAACGACATCAGTTTTTGCGTGCCGACGCGCTGGGCGATGTAACTGAGCAAGCCTGGCGACGGCAGTGACTTCTCCACCAAGCGCAAGTGCTTGCCGCCACGCTTGACCGAATGCATCACCACGTCGATGTTGTGATCGAGCCGATCCAGATCGATGAGCAACACCGGACGCATTGGGCCTTTGTCCTTCAGCTCTTTGTTCAGCGCGCGGAAGTATTCGCTATACGGCCCACCGCGATCACCCGGCCGCAACCACGCACCGACGCCCACCAGTAAAGCGCCGACACCCAACGTGCCGAGCAGAAAATTGCGTCGATTGACCGCCATCAGCTCACCCCCAGAATCGATGACAAATGCGCATTGAGGAAGCGCCCGTTCGGATCGAGTGCCTGGCGCACATCGACAAACTCACGCCAGCGCGGGTAGAGCGGTTGCAGGTTTTTCGCGTTGAGCGTGTGCAATTTGCCCCAGTGTGGGCGACCGTTGTACTTCCAGAAGATCGGCTCGACTGCCGCAAAGAAGTTGTGATGATCCATCTGGTAATGCTGGTGCACCGAGATCGAACAGCTGTCGCGGCCCTCGAACATGCTCAGCGGAATATCGTCGGCCTTGACGTAGCGATACTCGATGGGAAACCAGGTGCGCAGATCCTTGTCCTGAATCAGTTTGAGAATCTCGCGCAGGCAGGCCGGGCCGTGTTCGGCGGGCACTGAATATTCCATCTCGTTGAAACGCACGGTGCGCACGTTGGCGTAGATGTCGAACGAGTCGCCGACGCGGTCATCGAAACTGGCCAAATGGCGCAGGCTGTTGAGCATCGTGCGGCGCAGGTCGGGGAAGTCGCTGCCGTACTTGTCGATCTTCTCGATCAGGGTGACGAACTCGTTGCCGCCCTCCTCTTCAGGCGGGATCGGCGGCGTGGCCGGGTCGTCGGTTTCGTTAAGGGCGATGGACAAGGCGTAGTCGGAATGAGTGACGACGAGCATTTCCCAGTGCTGGTTTTCCCTGGTGTTCTTGTCGATGTCTTCGAGCAGCTCTTCGGTCTTGGCGATCCACTGGCGTTCGCGCAGGCGATAGGCCGGGCGGTTTTGCAGGCGGATTTTCGTCGCCACGCCGAGGGCGCCAAGGGAAACCCGCGCGGCGTTGAAAACGTCCGGATGACGCTGGCTGTCGCAGTCGAGCACCTCGCCGCTGGCCGTGACCAGTTGCATGGCGCAGACGTGGGCCGAGTAGGACTGGAAGTTTTTGCCTGTGCCGTGGGTCGAGGTCGAGATCGCCCCGGCGAGGGTTTGATAATCGATGTCGGCCATGTTTTGCAGGGCCTGGCCGATATCTTTCAACGGCATGCCCATGCGCGACATCGGTGTGCCGGCGGCGAATTCGGCTTGCAGGGTTTTCGCGTCGTGATCGAGCAAGCCGTTGAAGTAGCTCAGCGACAACAGCGTGCCGTCGGTGGGCACCAACGCGCTGAAGGAATGCGCCGAGCCAACCGGGCGAATCTTGCCTTGGGCCTGCTGGATGACGCTGACCAGTTCATCGAGATTCTTCGGTGCCAGCCGCGCCGCTGGCAGGCAACTCTGTGCGCCTGACCAGTTGCGCCACGGAATCAGCCGGGGCGCGCGCATCAATTGGCCCAATGCCGGTTGGCTCGCCAAAGCACTGAACGCGCCGACGATACTTGCCCGTTGCAACAACTGACGCCGTGTCAGATCCATCGTCATGCCGGGCACCTTATTGTGGGAGGGGCTGGTCGGCCATGAAGCCGATCAATTGCAGGAACTGTTCTTCCGAGCATTCGACGCACTGGCCCATCGGCGGCATGCCGTTGTAACCGTTGATGGCGTGGTCGAGCAGCGTGTCGGTGCCCTGCCGGATGCGCGGATCCCAGGCGTTGCGGTCGCCGGTCAGCGGTGCGTTGGCCGCCGGGTTGGCGTGGCAGAGTTGGCAACTGTTGGCGTAGATCTGCGCCAGTGCCGGGTCTTTGGGCATGGCGTTG
The DNA here is from genome assembly GCF_050586545.1 of Pseudomonas sp. WC2. Taxonomy (NCBI): domain Bacteria; kingdom Pseudomonadati; phylum Pseudomonadota; class Gammaproteobacteria; order Pseudomonadales; family Pseudomonadaceae; genus Pseudomonas; species Pseudomonas sp. WC2. The sequence goes on from NZ_JBOBDR010000003.1 coordinate 119,462, forward strand.
CTGTTGGTGCTGGCCGCGGGTTTAGGGTCTTCGCCGCAACCGGGCAGCGTCATGGCCAACGCCAGTAATAATGTCAGTCGGATTGCCCGCATAACGGCCTCGCTTATTGTTGTGGTCACACCTTAAGGCAGGCGGGTCGGCGGGTTGAGGGCATTGCCGGACAGTGAGGGGGGCAAACGGGGCCAGCCCATTACCTGAAGATGATCGTTCCCACGCTCCGCGTGGGAATGCAGCCCCGGACGCTCTGCGTCCGCTTGGAACGCGGAGCGTACGTTGAGGCATTCCCACGCAGAGCGCGGGAACGATCATGTGTGGATGCCCGCTCTGCTGTGCGGTTTCGCGTGACATTCGGGTGACATTTGCGGGTTTAAATTTCGGCGCATTCAGGCGTATAACCTGTAGAGACTTTTTTGATCTGCATGCGGACATCAACACGGGGTAGCGACATGACCACAGCAAACATCCTTGGCAACCTGTTCCCTTCTGTCAGCGACATCCCGGAAAAATACCGCCTCGACGCTCAGGTCGAGCAACGTGAATACCTCGTCGACGGCCAGTTGCGCCGTTGGGACGGCCCGCTCGCCACCGTGCGCAGCTCGGTGTATCTGCACGGTGAAAACGGCGACGAACAAGTCATCCTCGGCAGCACGCCGCTGCTCGACGCCGACACCGCCCTCACCGCTCTCGACGCCGCCGTCCGTGCTTACGACCGTGGTCAGGGCCTGTGGCCGACCATGCGCGTGGCTGAGCGCATCCAGCACGTCGAAGCCTTCCTCGGCCGCATGCGCCAGCAGCGTGACGCGGTGGTGAAGCTGCTGATGTGGGAGATCGGCAAGAACCTCAAAGACTCGGAAAAAGAATTCGACCGCACCTGCGACTACATCGTCGACACCATCAATGCACTCAAGGAACTCGACCGCCGCTCCAGCCGTTTCGAGCTGGAACAGGACACACTCGGCCAGATCCGCCGCGTACCGCTCGGCGTTGCACTGTGCATGGGCCCTTACAACTACCCGCTGAACGAAACCTTCACCACGCTGATCCCGGCGTTGATCATGGGCAACACCGTGGTGTTCAAACCGGCCAAACTTGGCGTGCTGCTGATTCGTCCGTTGCTCGAAGCGTTCCGCGACAGCTTCCCGACCGGCGTGATCAACGTGATCTACGGCAGCGGCCGCGAAACCGTCAGCGCGCTGATGGCCAGCGGCAAGATCGACATCTTCGCCTTCATCGGCACCAACAAGGCCGCCAGCGACCTGAAAAAACTCCACCCGAAACCGCACCGCTTACGTGCCGCGTTGGGTCTGGACGCAAAAAACCCCGGCATCGTCTTGCCCGAAGTCGATCTCGACAACGCCGTCAGCGAAGCCGTGACCGGTTCGCTGTCGTTCAACGGCCAGCGCTGCACCGCACTGAAAATTCTCTTTGTGCATGAAGATGTGGTCGACAGCTTCATCGAAAAATTCAACGCCAAACTGGCCACGCTGAAACCGGGCATGCCGTGGGACAGCGGCGTCTCGCTGACGCCGCTGCCGGAATCAGGCAAGGTCGATTATCTGCACGGGCTGGTGGCCGATGCGCGCAGCAAGGGTGCGGAAGTGGTCAACCCGAACGGCGGCGAATCCCGCGAGTCGTTCTTCTACCCGGCGGTGCTGTACCCGGTGAACCCGCAGATGCGCGTCTATCAGGAAGAGCAGTTCGGCCCGGTGGTGCCGATCGTGCCGTACCGTCATCTCGATACGGTGATCGATTACGTGCTGGAATCGGATTTCGGTCAGCAGTTGAGCATTTTCGGCACCAACCCGGTGGCGGTCGGTCGTCTGGTCGACACTTTTGCCAACCAGGTCGGGCGGATCAACCTCAATGCCCAATGCCAGCGCGGCCCGGACACTTACCCGTTCAACGGGCGCAAGAACTCCGCCGAAGGCACGCTCTCGGTACACGATGCATTGCGGGTGTTCTCGATCCGGACGCTGGTGGCGACCAAGTTCCAGGACAGCAACAAGGATTTGATCAGCGAGATCATTCGCGGGCGTGATTCGAGCTTCCTGACCACTGATTACATCTTCTAAGCGGATTGGCAATAAACGCAGGAACGGTCATTAGCTTAGCGTCTAAAGCCGTAAAGCCCCCGGCCATTCAGTGTCTACACTGACCCCAGCGCTGCGCTGGATGCCGGGAGGTGGATCGTGCTTGATTACTTCGCGTTGGGTTTGTTGGTGTTTGTGGGGCTTGTGCTGTTTTACGGGATCATCGTGCTGCACGATATTCCGTACGAGATTGCCGTTCACCGGAAACACCCGCATCAGGATGCGATCCACGCCACCGGCTGGGTCAGTCTGTTCACCTTACATGCGCTGTGGCCGTTTCTGTGGATCTGGGCGATGGCCTATCGCGAAGATCGCGGCTGGGGTTTTGGTGACGGCAAACCCGTGCAGAACCACGTGCTGCGCCTGGAGCAGCAAGTTCTCGAACTTCAGAGTCGTCTTGAGCGACTTGAAGCGCAGTCGTTATCTGCGCCTGACAACCAGGGGCGCTGAGCATGGATCTGCTGCTCATCCTGACGTACGCCGCGTTCTGCGTTGCCCTGTTCAAAATCTTCCGGATTCCGCTGAACAAATGGACCGTACCCACGGCTGTTCTCGGCGGGGTGCTGATCATTGGCGCGCTGATTTTCACCATGAACTACAACCATCCTTACTCTGAAGTGGCGCGCTCCTACTTCGTTTCCGTGCCGGTGATTCCGATTGTCAGCGGCCAGGTAATCGAGGTGCCGGTCAAGGGTAATGAGCCGCTGGAAAAAGGCGATGTGCTGTTTCGCATCGATCCCACGCCGTTTCAAAACCGGCTGAAATCGCTCAAGGCTCAATTGGTCGCCGCCAAGGGTGATCGCTATCGCATTACCGAACTGATCCGGCGCAATTTCGGCACCCAGCGCGAACTGGATGCCGCCATTTCCCGCACCGATGATCTGCAGGCGCAACTGGACAACGCGCAGTTCGAGCTGGACAACACCGTCGTCCGCGCACCGAGCAAGGGCTTCGTCACCCATGTGTCATTGCGACCCGGGATGATGGCGAGCAAGTTGCCGCTGCGTCCGTCGATGGTGTTCATTCCCGAGGAAGGCCAATACTTTGCCGCGTGGATGCGCCAGAACAGCCTGCTGCGTCTGACGGTGGGCGATGAGGCGGAAGTGGCGTTCGATGGCATTCCCGGCAAAGTCTTTGCCGGACGGGTGAAGAGCGTTATTGGCGTGATTGCCGAAGGTCAGGTCCAGCCTTCCGGCACCTTGATCGGCTACACCGGTTCGCCCCCGGCGGGACGGGTGCCGGTGATCATTGAAATCACCGATCCCGATTTTGCTCAGTACAGCAAACTGATGCCGGGCGGTGCCTATGGGCAGGCAGCGCTGTACAGTCAGCATTTTCACCACATCGGCGCGATGCGCAAAATCCTTCTGCGTATGGCAGCATGGATGAATTACATTTTTCCTTTCCATTGATCTGAACCTGAGAGGCCCGCACTGAGTATTATCAGCCACCACCGACTGCCGCCGCTGTTGCGCCGAATCCTGCGTCCGCTGCTGGATCCGTACCGGCGCTACCGCCACGCCCGATTGATCCATGCCGTGCGCGTCGCCCTCGGATTGCTGGCAACGATCCTGCTGACCACCGGCATCAACCTGCCCCACGGCGAATGGGCCTCGGTGACCATGCTGGTAGTGATCGGTGGTTTGCAGCACCACGGCAACATCGGCAAAAAAGCCGCCGAACGCGCCACGGGGACGTTGATCGGCGCCGGCGTCGGGCTTTTGTTGGTGGCGCAGCAGGCGTGGCTCGGCATGCCGTGGCTGACGTACTTTGCGATGGCGGTGGTCTGCGGGTTCTTCTCCTATCACGCGATTGGCAAGGGTGGGTACACCGCCCTGCTTTCGGCGATCACGGTGTTCATCGTCGCCGGGCATGGCGACAACCCGATCACCGATGGGCTGTGGCGCGGCGTCGACATCCTGATCGGCATCGCCTTGGCACTGGCCTTCTCTTTCGCCTTGCCGCTGTATGCGGTGTATTCGTGGCGCTACAACCTCGCCGATGCCTTGCGCGACTGCGCCACGGTGTACGGGCGGATCATCAGCGGTCAGCCGGTGAGCGCCGATGAACATTTGAAATTGATGGGTCGCCTCGGCACGGTGATGGTGCAACTGCGTTCGCTGATGCCGTCGGTGTCCAAGGAAGTGAAGATTTCCATGACCGAACTGGATGCGATCCAGCGCAACCTGCGCATGTGCATCAGCACCCTGGAAATCCTTGGCAATACCCGACCAGACATCAATGACCCCGAAGCCATGCAGCATCTGCAAACGGCATTGAAAGCCGAGCACCGGCAGATTCGCGTGCAACTGATCGGCATGGCGCGGGCGCTGAAAACCGGCGCGGCGCAACGTCTGGATCGGCCGTTGGAGTTACCGGAGGCGAGCCTCGACGCGCCGGTGTACAGCGCGCTGGATGGCTACCGATTGCTGACCCGGCAATTGGCAGCCAACATCGGCGAAATGCGCCAGCGCCTGGCGAAAACCGCGCCGCACTGGAAGATATGAACGAGCAGCGTTAATTCCATGTAACAAAGCCGACATGATCACTACAATGCGTGTTCGCAATGGACGTGACATGGATGCTTAGATGCTGTTCAGGAAGAATATCAACGCGCTACGCGCACTCGCCGTGCTTTCGGTGGTGCTGTTTCACTTCAGGATTCCGGGGTTTGCCGGCGGATTTGCTGGCGTCGATGTGTTTTTCGTCATCTCCGGTTTCCTGATGACCGGCATCATTTTCAACGGACTGCAGCAACAGCGCTTTTCTCTGCTTGGCTTCTATGCGTCGCGGGCGCGAAGAATCATCCCGGCGCTCGTCACCTTGTGCCTGGCGCTGCTGATCTTTGGCTACGTTTACTTGCCGCTGGAGGATTTTCGCGAGTCGATCCGCACGATCAAAAGCAGCCTCTTGTTCAGCTCGAATTTCCTCTTTGCCCAAGACGGCAACTACTTCGATGCGCCGGTCCACGAAAACTGGTTGCTCCACACCTGGTCACTGTCGGTGGAGTGGCAGTTCTACTTGCTCTACCCCGTGCTGATGATGGGGCTGTACCGATTACTGGGGGTCGACAGAAGCAAAATCGCCCTGCTCGCGCTGGCGGCAATATCCCTCACAGCATCGGTCTGGCTGAGCAAAACCCATCCGGTGTTTGCGTTTTACATGTTGCCGACACGCGCATGGGAAATGATCGCCGGTGGCTTGGCGTTTCTATTTCCGCTGATCCTGAGTCGGCGTAACAGCCTGCTCTGTGAAGTTCTGGGTCTTCTGGCGATTTTGTTCAGCGTGGTGGCTTTCTCGGAAGAGGATCTTTGGCCCAGTTACCTGGCCTTGCTCCCGGTGATCGGAACGATGCTGGTGATCTACGCCAACAGCGAGTCGCTCTTCAGCCGAAGCCATGCTCTGCAATTCATCGGCAGCATTTCATATTCGGTTTATCTGTGGCACTGGCCGCTGGTGGTGCTGCTGTATCTCTGCGGTTTGCTCGGCAGTTGGCCGCATGTGGCCGGCGGCATCATGCTTTCGTTCGTGCTGGGAGCGCTTTCCTACTACCTGGTTGAAGCGAAAGTTGCGCGAATGACGAGCGCGCCCAAAACCCTGTTGAAATTTGCCTCGCTGGTCGTCGGGGTCATCGGCCTGTCCGCCGCCACCGCTTCGCTAGTCAAGAAGTACCCGGAGGCGCGATTGGCCTTTGTCGATTTGGGACAACCCGAGTACACCAGCAAGCTGTATTCGCAAGAGTGCTACCCGAATAGCTTCGGGGCGGCTGACTGCAAGTTGGGCACGGGCGAAGTGTCGGTGATTCTGTTTGGCGACAGTCATGCCCAATCGACGGCCGCTGCCGTACAGCTAAGCAATCCAAACGCCGCATTGTCCTGGTCGCGCGGTGGTTGCCCGACCTTGCAGAACTTTGAAATGCGCGACAAGCAACTCCAAGACCAGTGCCGGGCCTTCAACGATGAAAAACTTGAAGTGCTGAAGACCCAATACCCAGGCGTTCCCGTAGTGCTGTTCAGCCGCGCGGCGCTGTATGCCGATCCGCAACGAAACAACAGTTACCGCATTCACTTTGCTGACCACCCGCGGGTTGGCGACGCGGCCTTCATCAATGCCTACATTGCCGAATACAGCAAAACCGTCTGTTCGATTGCGCAACACCATCCGGTCTATATCGTCCGGCCGATCCCGGAGATGCCGTTCAGCGTCTACAAGGGCCTCAATCTGAATCAGCGCCTGTTCCGGCACACCGCCGACATCTCGACTCCGCTGGCCGATTATGAGAAGCGCAACCGGCTCGCCAATCTCACGATTGAGGCAGCCGCCAGCCATTGCAACGCCACGGTGATTGATCCGACACCCTACCTTTGCCGTGAAGGCCAATGCATGGGCTCGCGCAACGGAGTGCCGTTGTATTTTGATGACAACCATCTGGTCGATGCCGGTAACCAGCAACTGAAAGACCTGTTCAAAGCGGTGCCGAAGAACATCTAGGGCCGTGCGACAGCGCGGGCTCCGGCTTTGAAACCCCACCCCTGTTGCATGCCGGCGGCGGCCAGCAGGATCGCCGCCACGCCGACCCATTGCAGGGTCTCCAGACGATGGCCAAAGGCGAACCAGTCGACGAAAATCGCCGCGATCGGGTAGATGAACGACAGTGCACCGGTTAACGCCGTCGGCAACTTCTGAATCGCACCGTACAGCAACACGTACATCAAACCGGTGTGGACGATGCCCAGAGTAATCAGACTGGCCCAGGCATTTGGCGCCTGCGGCAGTGCACTGAAGTGCGCGAACGGCGCCAGCAACAGGATGCCGGTGCACACCTGAATCAGCGCGATCAGGTGCGGTGGCGTGCCGGTCAGACGTTTGATGATCAGCGCGGCAATCGCGTAAAGAAACGCCGCGCCCAGTGCCAGAGCAATTCCCGCCAGATAATCGTCGCCGCTCTCGCCTTGCGCGCCGTGGGCACTGACAATCGCCAGCATCCCTGCGAACGAAATCACCAGCCAGAACAGCTTCTGCAGGGTGATTTTTTCACCGAGAAACAGCGCCGCCAGCCCCACGAGCATGAATGGCTGGACGTTGTACACCGCTGTGCCGATGGCAATCGAGGCCCGGGAATACGAGGCGAACAGCAGCACCCAGTTACCGACAATCGCCACCCCGCTGAGCACCGCAAGCAGGAACGTGGTGCGGGTCAGAATGCCCGGGCGCAGGAAACCGAATGCCGCGCAGATCAGCAACAACGTGCCGGCACCGAACACGCAGCGCCAGAACACCACATCGAACACCGGTTGCCCGGAGACCAGCACAAACCAGCCAATGGTCCCGGATATCAGCATGGCGGCCGTCATTTCCAACGAGCCGTGGCGCAGTGTTTTGTCCATCATTGATCTCCTGTCTTTGTGGCAAAAGTATGCCGATCCGTCGCAGGGGCCTTCCAGCGCTAAAAGCAGGCTAAACTCGTCTTCTGCCTTTTTTATCGCGGGTGATTTTCATGAATCGCCTAATGCTGGAGATTTGTTATGACTGACGACATTGATCAGATCCTCATTGGTGCGTTGATGGAGGATTCGCGGCGTTCGCTCAAGGCCCTGGCGCAGATCAGCGGCTTGTCGTCACCGAGTGTGGCCGAGCGCTTGCGCCGACTGGAGGAACGCGGTGTGCTCAAGGGCTACACCGTGGAGATCGATCCGAAGTGCTTCGGCTATCAGTTGCAGGCGATCGTGCGAGTGCGCCCGCTGCCGGGGCAATTGCAGGAAGTCGAACGGCAGATCCTGGCGATTCCCGAGTTCACCGAGTGCGACAAGGTTACCGGCGAGGACTGTTTCATCGCTCGTTTGCATGTGCGTTCGATGGAACAGTTGGACACCCTGCTCGACCGCCTCAACAACATCGCGGAAACCAATACCGCGATCGTCAAGAAGACCCCGGTCAAACGCCGTCTGCCGCCGATGGCCTGAGTGCTTTTTCCGCACGTTCCGCGTAGATTGAGGTTTTTCCGGCGAAGGATTGGCGGTGATGAAAATTCAGGCAATGGTGCTGGCAGCGTTGACGCTTGCCGGTTGCGGGACGGTGCAGACCGTGGTGCGCAGTGATCAGGCTGCGGTGGACAGCCTCAAGGAACAGAGAAGTTATTGCGGGGCGGTGCCAAGAATCTACAGCGGCCTCGCCTACGACTTCTGTAGCTTGCATGCCCCTCTGGGCAAAGGCATGGATGCCGATGATCACAAAAATGCGGCGATTCCTGTGGTATTGATCGATGCCGTGGTGTCCGGGGCGCTCGACACGCTGTTGCTGCCCTACACCGTCTATAAGCAGCAGACTGAAGGCAGCATCGTGATCAATTGATCGAGTGTTTGCGCAGACAACAAAAAACCCGCCTAAGCGGGTTTTTCGTTATTTCACTGATGGCTATCAGTCGTCGCGGCTCATGATGCCGAAGATCTGCAACAAGCTGATGAACAGGTTGTAGATCGATACATACAGGCTGATAGTCGCCATGATGTAGTTACGCTCGCCGCCGTGGATGATGGCGCTGGTCTGGAACAGGATGCACACCGACGAGAACAGCACGAAACCTGCGCTGATCGCCAGTTGCAGGCCGCTGATCTGGAAGAAGAAGCTTGCCAGCGTTGCACCCAGCAGGACGAAGAAACCGGCGGTGATGAAGCCACCGAGGAAGCTCATGTCCTTACGGGTGATCAGCACGTAGGCCGACAGACCACCGAACACCAGCGCGGTCATCGCGAATGCCGAGCTGACCACTTCAGCGCCGCCCTGCATGCCCAGGTAACGGTTGAGGATCGGGCCGAGCAGGAAACCCATGAAACCGGTCAGCGCGAACGCGGACACCAGGCCCCACGCGGAATCACGTAGTTTGTTAGTGAGGAAGAACAGCCCGTAGAAGCCGATCAGCACCACGAAAATGTTCGGGTAGCCGACGCGCATCTGCTGAGCCACGAAAGCCATCACGCCGCTGAATGCGAGGGTCAGAGCCAGTAGGCCGTAAGTGTTGCGCAGGACGCGGCTAACCTCTAGCTGCTCAGCCTGCACGCTGTTATTAACTGCGTAATCCTGTTCGCGCATGGCGACACTCCTGTTGGTTTGAAACGTTCAGTCGCAAAGATCATAACAGACGCTCTGTAACAAGCCATGCAGAGAGTTTGACAGTGTGTTTCATTCAGGTATTATGGCGCCCGCAACGCAACGGAGGTGTGGCCGAGTGGTTTAAGGCAACGGTCTTGAAAACCGTCGACTGTAACAGGTCCATGAGTTCGAATCCCATCGCCTCCGCCATATTCTGTACCGACAAAGCCCTGATTATTCAGGGCTTTGTCGTTTCTGCAGTACAGGGTTTTTACTGCATCATTTCAGATTCGTTTCCGCATCATTTTGAGCATTTCGGCGACCCTGCCTCTTCAAGGCCCTTCTTCAGCGGCCTTTCAAGTAAATGTAAAACGACCATTAACCCGTATGCCATCAAACCAATCATAGCCACAAGGCAGGTTAGCTCCAGGAATTACCACCTAACCGTGGCCCCAGCCGCAGCCACCCGGTACCGGTCACCATGGTCTGTAGCAACTTGGACGCCCTCATCTATCTGGCGCAGGCAGCCGAGGTATTACGTGCATACCAGATTTTGCTGTGAAAGACGGTTCGGCGGATGGTCGTCCCGCCCACCTGCCTTTTGTCGCCGCCCTCTTATTGGCCATTCAGGATATCGGTAAGCTCTGAAGCCGCGAAGTCATATCAGCTTCGAGCATCTGCAGGAAAACTTTCACTCTAGCCGGAACATACTGGCGCGTCGGGGTGACGGCCCAGACAGACAACTGTTCCATACCGCCATCAGTTAACTGGATTTCCTCCAGAGAACCGTCTCGCAACTGGGGCAGAACGTCCCAGTACGCGAGCATCGCAATGCCCAGGCCTTCAATTGCAGCATCGCGTACGGCGCCGACGTTACTGATCATCACCCGCCCCTGTACTCGCCGCCGAACGATCTCGCCGTTCACCACAAAAGGCCATTTCGGTACAGCCTGAAGAACAATGCACGGGTGCTGATCAAGCTCCGCTACGGTGGAGGGCGTGCCGTGCTGTCGCAGATAGTGGGGGGCCGCACAAAGAAGGCGGGGATTGGGTGCGATACGCCTGGCAACCAATTCGGAATCGGCCAGAGGCGCAACGCGCAGCGCGAGGTCGAATCCGCGCCCCACCAGATCGACTACTGTATCGGAAACGTCGAGTTCCACCTGTAGATCAGGGTATCGCTGCAGCAGTTTCGGCAACATGGGCAAGACGATGGACTGTCCAAAAACGCTCGGTGCCGTCATCCGCAGCAACCCTGTCACCCGGCTCGACGAAGGCTGTAACTCCCGCAGCGCACTCTCCTCGGCCTCGATCATGGTATGGGCATAGGGCAGGAATGCTTCCCCCTCGGCAGTGAGCGACACTGCCCTGGTGGTGCGTTGAAACAGCCGCACACCCAATTCCTGCTCGAGCGCAGTGATACGCCGTGACACCTGCATGGGCATCACATCCATTCTGCGCGCCGCATCCGAAAGGCTGCGCGCGGTCGCGACTGCAAGAAAAATGCGCAGGTCAGTTGTCAGCATGATTACATCCTTTTTTGTTATGCCGGCTTCACGCAAAGCTGGCTTGGTCGAGCCCAAGCACCGCCGTACTATCCACGACAGCAGGCAATTACGCCCTGGTACGCTTAGAAACGAGGTGCAGCCATGAACCACTCGACCCCATCGATTTTAACGCCTTACGATATCAAGAATCTCACCCTCCGCAATCGCTTGGCGGTCGCCCCCATGACTCGCGTCAGCGCCACGCAAACCGGCGTGGCGACCGACGCAATGGCGCGCTATTACGAGCGCTTCGCCGAAGGCGGATTTGGATTAGTCATTACCGAAGGGATCTACACTGACCAACGCTTTTCCCAAGGCTACCCCTTCCAGCCAGGCCTGACGGACGCGGAACAAACCCTCGCATGGCGAACGGTCACAGACCGAGTCCACGCTCAAAAAACGGCTATCTTCGCGCAACTCATGCATGCCGGGGCTCTGAGCCAAGGGAATCGCTTCACCCAGCAAACCGCCGCGCCCTCGGCGACTCGTCCCAAAGGCGAGCAAATGCGGTTCTACTATGGAGAAGGCCAGTATCCGGTGCCCACTGCGATGACGGACGAAAACATCGCTGATGCCATTGCTGGCTTCGCTCAGGCTGCAAAGCGTTCAGTGCTGGATGCGGGCTTCGATGGTGTCGAGATACATGGAGCGAATGGTTACTTGCTTGACCAATTCCTCACCGATTACACCAATCACCGCAATGACCGCTGGGGTGGCAACACGCAACAACGCATCGGGTTGATTCTGGAAGTCATCAAAGCCGTCCGGGACACCTTGGGGGCTGTTCCCGTCGGCGTTCGGATCTCTCAAGGCAAGGTCAATGATTTCGGGCACAAGTGGTCGAACGGCGAGCACGATGCGGAAGTCATTTTTGGCTCCCTCAAGGATGCCGGCGTCGACTACATCCATGTGACCGAATACGAGGTGTGGCAACCTGCTTTCCTCAGCAGCACAGAAAGCCTGGTTGCGTTGGCACGTCGTCATGCGCCCGGGGTCGTGTTGATCGCAAACGGCGGCCTGCATGACGAGGAACACTTCGACGCCGTGCGGGCCGATGGCGCAGATATCCTGGCCATCGGCAAGGCAGCGCTGGCAAACCCAGACTACCCCAACCGCCTGGCCGACCGCCGTCCTCTGGCAGCGTTTGACGCGTCGATTCTAGGCCCTATCGCAAATATCAAGGAAAGCGAGCTCGCCATGTAAGTTACTGACAGGTTCTTGAGGCGGCCTGCTGATAACACGCTTTTGGTCAATTTCAGCCAGTTAAGACAGTCAGTCATCGGCCGGTAGCTGCCGCTCACGAACGGCGGCTTTCGGCCAATAGCTGACCGTCAGCATACTCCGCCTCAAAGAACTCCTGATCTATAGTCACTAAAGAGTCCATAGGGCGCGGTAAATTTGGGCATGCTGGAGCATTTTTTCCGACTCGCTGGAGGACAGCCCTTCTGTGCAACACCTGCCACTATTTGTACTTGGGGTATTATCAAGCCTGATTTTAGGTTTGAGTGCTTGGGTCCTTTTTCACATAGGCCTAATCTGGCTTATGTGCGGTACACAAGGGATTGCAGCCGGTGTGCTTTTGACGATCAATTGTGTGAGAAAAAGACGTCAAACTGGCGACATGCTCAGTACATGAGTTCATCGAAGTGCCGGCCTTTTGCTGAGGCTGGAAGCGTTAAAGCAGATGTTCTCTATCAGTCTATGCAACTGTTCGGGGTGCGGCGGCGTGCGGTCAAAAGCGGACTTTGAGTCAAAGCCTAAAATACGGCTGCTCGTCCTAGTCTCGGCCCCCTGTTACTCATCCCAACCTAGCTCGGCGTAGGACATTTGGTCATGCTCGGGAAAGTTTGTCTGGTATTCACCCCATTCCATGAAGGCATAGTATTTGGTCATCGCCTCGAAGTAACTGTCAGCTTCGATTGTCCAGATCATTTGGGAGTTTGCTGAAAGTAAATTGCGCGCGTCATCGCCGTGATTACCTGCCAGGCAGAAAGTCTGACAACCATCGGGTTCCAGCCAAAGTTCATGTTTCAGACTCATAGCTCGTTTTTGCCCGCTCTCATTGCGATGGCTGCCGCATAAGCATCATTGCCGATCCCGACTTGGCCCCACACCTCACGTTCTTCTCCGCCTTGACGGTCATATTGTTCATCAGCATCCCAAAGAGTGAGTATCTGGTTCGGAAAGCAGTACTCATACCGGTCGAATTCATGGGGGCCGGAGGCGTCCGAGCCAGCCATCAGTGAAAACAACTCAGCCGCAGATGTAGCAAAAACATCCACTCCCTTAAACGTGAAGTTGAGTTGAGAATTCCCGGAAACGCCTATGAACTGGACTTCATCGCTAGGGCCGTACTCAAGCTGGATTGAAGATTCGCAGAAATAATCGATGCGGCCATTGGACCACTCAAGCTGGAATCCACTCACAGACATCGCTGCCCTTGCTGCGGTACGTGAAGCGCCAAGCCGGGCGGGACCGATTGCTTCCAGTGGCGAAATTTCAAAAACGGGCATTCGGAAGACTTCCTAAAATGGACAACCTAATCGTTACTCAGGTGCGATTTCAACATGTTAAAGCGTAGTTCCTGAAGGCCGCTATTGGCCCTAGGCGACTCATGCTGAGATGTATCTTGAAAGCAGGCGTTCGAATCCCATCGCCTCCGCCATATTCTTTACCGACAAAGCCCTGATTATTCGGGGCTTTGTCGTTTCTGGGGTTTGCTGAAAATGTCCAGCGGACGGGCAGCCATAGAGCGTTCTGCGCAGTAGGTAGGGCAAATCACCCGAGTAGAAAAAATGAATTAGCCGCTTGCCCGATCGGTCAAGAATTATGAACGCAGTAATTCTGACGAGGTGACAGCAATGACTATCCAGGCAGAGACACTCGTACAACTGACCGAAGCGCTCCAGGAGCGAGGCATGAATCTGGTTTCAGATGTGCACTTCACTCGCGCTCCCTATCGCTACAACCACCGCTGGATTTGCATCGTAGAGTGACCATGCTCATTGCCGGCGGCCCGGACCAAGACTCCACCGCCGGCCCCTGCTGCCCCATTACCCGTGTCCGCATTCCTCCTGAAACCTTTACGTTTACGCTAATCGCTAGGGTTTAAATCGTCCAATCGCTGGACGCATCCTTCCACTCCCCCCCCCTTCAAAACAACCCCATCCGCCCAAATCCAAACGCTAGGCGCCACGTATTTGCCTCCGGCCCTATCCCGTGAGTAGAATGCGATTAATTATCAATTATGTACTTTCCGGGATTCCGATGCGCAGCGACGAAACGCTAGGTACTGCAGATCTAGGGCTGCTCTATCGCACCCACCACTCGTGGTTACACGGCTGGCTGATCCGACGCATTGGATGTCGCGATAACGCGGCAGATTTGGCGCAGGACACCTTCGTACGGGTGCTGAAAGCCCGTCAGTCCAGCCCGTTGCGTGAACCACGCGCCTATCTGAGCAGCATCGCCCGCGGGCTGATGATCGATCAGTATCGTCGTCGCGAACTCGAACGCGCCTACCTGGAAAGCGTCACGTTGCTGCCTCAACACGAGGTTCCCTCGGAAGAAAGCCGGCTGCTGATTCTTGATGCCCTCGAGCGCATAGATCGCATGCTCGGTCTGCTTAAACCGAGAGTTCGCCAAGCATTTTTATTCGCCCGCCTCGACGGTCTCACGTGCGCGCAAATCGCCGAAAAGCTCGGTGTTTCCCGCGCGACGGTGGAACGCGATCTGGCCACGGCCCTGCAACATTGCTATCGCTTGCGTTATGTCGAGGCGTGAGCCGCAGGCGCTGGATCCGGCCATTGTCGAGCAGGCGATCCAATGGCTGGTGCGCCTGCGCTTCAATCAAGCCGATGAACAAACTCAGCGCACTTTTGAGCACTGGCTGCAGCAGCACCCCGAGCATGTGTTGGCGTGGCAGCGTGTGGAAACGCTGGGGGATGAATTTGCCGGCGTGCCCGCTCAACTGGCGCGACAAACCCTCAATGGCGCCAAAAATGGAATGCGCCGGCGGGAAAGCCTGAAGCTACTGGGCGTATTGGCCACTGTTGGCACAGCAGCTTGGCTCGGCCGCGACTACACACCCGGGCCCGCCATGCTTGCGCAGCAACGCAGCAGCACCGGCGAGCAACGACGCTTCCAGCTCGATGATGGCAGCCTTATCCAGCTCAATAGCGATAGCGCCGTCGACAGTGATTTCGACGCCCAGCGACGCCTGATCATCCTGCGACGGGGTGAAATCATCGTGAATGTCGGCGCGGATCAACACTCGCCCCAAGCGCGACCGTTCTGGGTGCAATCGCGTGATGGGATCATGCGCGCTCACAGCTCGCGCTTTCTGGCGCGCGAACGTGACGATGGCACGCTGGTCACGGCTCAGGAAGGATCGGTCACGGTATTCCCCGGCTCCATTCAAACGCCTGCGAGCCGCAGCGTCCAGGCAGGCAGTCAGTTGCTATTCACTTCAAGTGGCGCCCAGATGGTCCGGGACAACGGGCTTGATCTATGGGGCTGGGGTGACGGAGTGATCAGCGTGCGCAATATGCGCCTCAATGATTTCATCGCGGAGTTGTCGCGTTATCGCACTGGAGTTTTGCGCTGCGCCCAAGAGGTCGCTGATCGTCGCGTTTCCGGCACTTTCCAGCTCGCCGACAACGATCAGGTGCTGGCCTTGATCGCGCAATCACTGCACTTGCACATTGATTATCGGACCCGTTATTGGGTGACCGTGACCGCTGCCACCTGAGTCCATCACAATTTTTTGCGCTGCCTGAAAATTAATGAGGTGGTTTCGCATTCTCGTTCGACCTCTAAGGAAGGCCGGAATACAGGCCAGTCTGTCGATGTCCTTTCTTGGAGCGAGAAAATGAGTTCGTCCCCGGTTTCACAGCGCCATCCCTTGAATCGTGCCTTGCAGGGCGCGATGTTGGGTTTGATCGTCAGCAGCTACGCATTGCCATCGCTGGCACAAACGTCGGGCGCTGACCACAGCAATCAAGTCAAGCAGTGGAACATCGCTGCCGGCCCACTGGCGCCGGCGCTTGATCGCTTTGCGCGCGAGGCCGGCATCAGTCTTTCCTATGATGCGTCGAGTGTGGCGAACCGCACCACTGCTGGCGTGAATGGCTCGCTCGATACGTCGGCCGCGCTGTCATCGTTGCTGCAGGGGAGCGAATTGCAGATCGAACAGCAAGGCCCGAATGCCTACCTGCTGGTCCCTCAAGCCAAGACCGCCGGCCCGCTCGAACTCGACGCAACCGACGTCGAGGACTACCGCCTCGCGCCCCTCATCATCAACGCCAAGGTCAGGGTCAGTGCCGACGACGACGCCAACTCGGTGGTCGCCAAGGAGCTCTGGGTTGGCGGCAAAGTGGCGACCAGCATTCTCAATACACCGGCATCGGTATCGGTTGTTACCAACAAGGAAATGGAACAGCGCAGCGTCAGCACCACGGAAGAAGCGCTGCAATACACGCCGGGCGTGATCACTGACTTCTATGGTACGGATGACCGCAACGACTACTTCCAGATCCGCGGCTTCCAGGCCACCACTTACCGTGACGGCTTGACCCTGAGTTCGATGCGCGGCGTGCGCGAAGATCCATTCGCTTATGAGCGCATCGAGATTCTGCGTGGCGCCAACTCCACCCTGTTTGGCCCCGCGGACCCGGGCGGTTCGGTGAATTTCGTGACCAAACAGCCGCGCTTCGAGCAGTTTGGCCAAGGCTATGTGACCTACGGTTCGTTTGACCATGTCGAGACAGGCATCGATGTCGGGGATGCGCTGAACGATGAGAAAACCCTCGCTGGCCGCTTCACTGCCAAAGGCCAGAACAGCGACCGCGAGTACGACCATTCGCAGGACGACAACCAGTTGTTTATGGGTGGCCTCACTTGGGCACCGACGGATTTCACGTCGGCGACGATGATTCTGGACTACCTAAAAACCGAAAGTTCGCCGAACAGCGGCGGTTATCCGTTGGACAAGGAATACGACCGCAAGAAGTTTTATGGCGAGCCCAGCTACAACTTTCACGATGTCGAGCGCACCAGTCTCAGCGGGAACGTCACCCATGACTTCGACAATGGCTTCGTGCTGCGCAGTAATCTGCGTTACAGCAAGTTGACCGATGATTTTGGCTACGTTTACCTCAGCGACAGCGCCGCACGTGTCGGCACCACCGTCGACCGCTATCAGTTTGGAACGGACACCGAAGCCGACCAGTTCAACGGCAATCTGATGCTGCAATACGACGCCCGCTTCGAGAACATCGACAGCAGCAGCCTGGTGGGCGTGGAGTACCTCGATTCGACCACCAAGGAAAGCTCGATTTACTCCCCGACGACCTCGATTGATATTGCAAACCCCGTGTTTACTGGGGTTTCACGCTCCATCGCGCCGTATGCCGTGAACAAGCGAGATGCGACCACCAAGGCCGTATTCCTTCAGCAGAATCTGTCGTTCTATGAGCGTTTCATCGTGACAGGTGGCGTGCGCAACGACTCGATGGACCTGACCAGCAAAGGCCTGGAATCCACTGAGAAAGACACCTTCTCCGAAACCTCCTACCGGGGTGCGTTGACCTATATCGTCAACGATGAGGTGTCCACTTATATCAGCATGGTGGAATCGGTCTCGCCGCCGCAGGTTGGCGTAACCCCGCAGACGGGCCGGCAGTACGAAGTGGGCGTGAAGTATGCGCCGATGGGGATGGACGCCCTGTTCTCCGCAGCCGTTTATGACCTGACTCAGGAAAACGTCACCATCGCTGTGGTGCTGCCGAGCGGCATCATTGAGCAACAGACAGTGGGCGAGTCGCGGGCGCGTGGCCTCGACCTGGAGGCCAAGGCGCAGGTGACGCAGAACCTCAGCCTGATCGGTGGCTATTCCTATATGGAGTCCGAGGTACAGCGCGGCTCGTTGTACGACGGCAGTTCCCTGAAGGGTAATGAGTTCGCCACGGCGCCCAAGCATTCCGCTTCGCTCTGGAGTTACTACGACGTGCCCGCCACTGATGTCAGCGTTGGCTTGGGTGCGCGCTACGTCGGCTCTTATTACTTCGACGCCGCCAACTCCGGCAAAAGCGATGGCACCACGCTGTTCGACGCCGCCTTCAACTACAAGATCGCCAAGGGTACGGACCTTGCGGTCAACCTCAGCAACCTGCTGGATGAGCAGCACGTGGTCGGTTCCGGCACAGCGAACTTCTATAACCCGGGCCGCGAGATTACCGCCAAAGTGAGTTACAAGTGGTAAGCAGGCGTGTAAGCCTTATTCCCCAATAGGAAGCGGTGCCCGCTTTGACGCGGGCACCGTCAACTTGGCCAGCAATCGGCCGGATCCCACTGCCTCTGCCCTATTGCGCAGCGACAAAGCCCTGATTATTCAGGGCTTTGTCGTTTCTGGGGTTTGAGATGTCTGTTTCCGAGAATCCCCCAAATCATCCCAATAAGGCGGAGTGCCGATTGCATTGATGAAGTAGTCCCACACCACGCGCACCTTCTGCGACCGCAGGCGATTCTCTGGGGATAGCAGATGGATCTGGCTGGGAGTTTGCTCAACCGAGCCGTCCCAATCCGGTAACAACCGAATGAGCTGCCGGCTGACAAAACTCTCGCGGCTAAACAGCCAGGACGGGAAAAACACGATGCCCCTGCCCGCCAACGCGGCCTCCACCAACACCTGACCATTATTGCTTCGGAGCGGCCCCTGTACGTCGATGATGTCGGCCTTGTCGCTGCCCGGTTTTCTGAAATACCAGCGCTGCGCCCCGCCGGTGCCTTTGTAGACCAGACAGGCGTGATGCTGCAGATCCTGCGGCGACGCGGGTTGGCCGTGCTTGGCGATGTATGCCGCACTGGCGCACAGCACGTATTGCTGATCGCAGATTCGCCGCCCGATCAATCCAGAATCGCTCAGGTGTCCCACCCGGAAGATGAT
This sequence comes from Pseudomonas sp. WC2, assembly GCF_050586545.1. NCBI lineage: Bacteria > Pseudomonadati > Pseudomonadota > Gammaproteobacteria > Pseudomonadales > Pseudomonadaceae > Pseudomonas > Pseudomonas sp. WC2. The sequence continues at coordinate 138,133 of NZ_JBOBDR010000003.1, forward strand.
GTCGGCGCCCTCCTGCACCGGGTCGATGAAAGCATCGGTGACCGTCAGCTCGACCGTCAATTCGGGATACTGGTCATACAGACCGTTCAACAGTTTGACGATGTGCAGGCTGCCGAACGCGACCGGCGCGTTAATCCGCACCAGCCCACGAACCTCGCCACCCTTGCCGGTGATTTCCTCGTCAGCGGCATCGAGCAGTTCCAGCACTTCGCGGATCTGCTGGTAGTAACGCTCGCCCGCGTCCGTCAGTTTCACTGCGCGGGTGTTTCGATACAGAAGTTGCTGACCCACCTCAAGCTCCAGCGCCGCGATGAAGCGCGACACCGAGGACGCCGGCACGCGGAAGTGCCGGGCCGTCGCCGAAAAACTGCCAGTCACGGCGACCATGGCGAAGTACCGGTGCGCTTTGAGGTGCATATGAATTCCGATCATCAAGAACAGTTGATGGGCACTACAGCAGAAGTTCGTCTGCTTGTCCCGCGAGATCCTTTCAGAGCTGTTTGGAGAAGACGTGAAAAAGCAGCCGCCCCGAATAACGGTGGCGGCTGCGAATACTTCAGTGGCTACTTAGCCCGTGTAAGGCGGGTAGTCGATATAACCCTCAGCGCCGCCACCATAAAATGTTTCGCGCTTGGCTTCAGTCAGTGGCCAGTTGTTCTGCAGCCGCGCCACCAGATCAGGGTTGCTGATGTAAGCAGTGCCGAACGCGGCGAGGTCGATGATGCCGTCATTGATCAGATCCTCCGCACGCTGGCGCGACATGCCACCCGCCAGAATCAGTGCTGTGTCTGGCAACTTCGATTGGATGGTCGACAGCAAATCGAGGAACGCTGCCTTCGGCCCGTCGCCACCGCCCGCGGTGCCCGGTGCAGGAAACCCGGACTGATCCATCACATGAACGTAGGCCAGTTGCCGTGCGCCGATCTCTTTAGCCAGTGCGGTGTAGGTTTCATCGATCTGCTCATACAGCGGCATATCGAACAGCTGACCATACGGCGAAATACGGATGCCCACCCGAGCCGCGCCAATTCGAGCGACCACTGCATCGATCACTTCGAGGGTGAAGCGCAGACGATTTTCCAGCCGATCCGCCGAGTACTGGTCGGTCCGGTCATTGACCAGCGGATTCATGAACTGCTCGAACAGATAGCCATTGGCACCGTGAATTTCCACACCATCGAAACCCGCCTCGATCGCGTTTTCCGCAGCCTGAGCAAACTCAGTGACGATCCGCGAAACCTCGGCCGTTTCCAGTTGGCGTGGTGCTGGTGGCTCTACCAGCGCTGGCTTGCCGTCAGCGTCATAACCAAACGCTGTCGCGCCGACCGCTCGCTTCGACGTCGCGCTCACCGGCAATTTCCCACCTTCCTGGATCGAAGGATGCGAAACACGACCGACATGCCAGATCTGCGCGAACATCTTGCCGCCCACCGCATGCACCGAGTCGGTGGTGAGGCGCCATCCGGCGATCTGCTCGGCCGTGAAGATGCCGGGGTTGAAGAGATAGCCCTGACCCTCACGGGAAATCGGCGTGCCCTCGCTGACGATCAAACCGGCGGTGGCACGTTGCGCGTAATACAACGCCACGCGCTCATCGGCCGCATCATGGGGTGCGCGCGAGCGGGTCAGCGGCGCCATGACAATGCGGTTTTTCAGCGTGGTGTCGCCCAGCGCGAATGCTTTGAAGAGTGTGGACATTGGAGTTTCCGAAGTTGATCGAGTGTGACGACGATCAGCGGGAGCGACAGGTTGACGATGCGGACTGTCTCGAACTCGCGCCAAAGGCCCTGAGTTGCAGCGATGGATCGATGCTAACTGCAGAGCCTGACGGCAACAATCCGCCTGAATCGCAAATGACTATTGCTTTTTAAGCAACTGAAGTGGTTTTCAAGGACGTTTTTGCTCATCGGCGGGCCAATGAGCAACCCGGTCTATTCGATTACTCAATTGACCTTGTTCAATTGCGGCAGCTGCCACTTTCCTGACAACACGTCCTCTGTCGGCTGGTACATGCGCAACAACACGTAGAAGCCGCCCTGCGGGGCCGGCAGCCAGTTAGCGGCGTTCTCGCCCTGCGGTTTTTTGTGCGAGATCGGAATGGTGATCGAGCCGTCCGCCGCGACTTTGAGGCCTTGGGTATCCGTGCCGACCTTGTAGCGATTGATCTCGTTATCGACCAGCATCTTGTCGCTGGCGTCGTACATGGTCAGTGACCAGAACGCATTCACCGGCGGTGCCGAAGCCAGTTTGACCTCGTATTGATTGGCGCCGGTCAGCGGCTGATTTTTGCTGTCGGTGAAGCGGATCGGGTACATCGCTTCATGCTCGCCCTGGCCACCGAGGTACGGCCCGGACACCATGGCGCGCAGCGGGTAGTTGTAGCCGAAGCTGTCGAGGCCGGTTACCCAGTTCCAGCCGTTACGCACTTCTGAAGTGCTGGCCAGCGATGCGATGGCCACGTAAGGCGCGTCTTTCAAACCCTCCTCCAGCCCTTTGCGCGTCGCCGGATTCAGTTTGTCAGGGGCGAAGCCCTTTTCCGTCAGACCGATGCGGGCGAATTGGGCAAACAGAGCGGCGTCGGCGGGTCTCACCGGATTGTCTTTGAGCGCCGCGGCCAGCTCGGTGAAGAAGCCCAGCGCATCGTCGGTCTTCGGCAACGCAGGCAAGGTCTCAGCGCTGGGTGATTTGCCACTCAGCGGTACGACACTGAACTGTTTCTGCAAGGCCAGAATCGGCGCGACATCTTCACCCTGCTTGACCTGAATACGGCCCCACAGCCAGACTTTTTTCGTCGTGACGTCCAGGCGTTTGGCATCCTTGGGCAGGTCACCTACCCACCCCGGCGGCACCAGCACAAACTTCCCGGCCTGAGTGCCGGTCGTACGTCGCCCGACATAGTGCTCGAGCTCCTGCCACATGTTGAACACGTCGACCACGTAATAGCGGTCGTGGGTGTCGGGCACGCTCAACACATACGGCTCGGTCAGGTCCAGCACCGCGCTCATGTAGTAAGTGTCGTTGTTGGCGGTGGGCATGTCCTTGGCCGACGGTGAGGCCAGCGCAGTGGCCCAGCCAATCTGGTTCAGACCGGCGCGATAACTGGTGGCCGGTTTGGGCGAAGGCACCGTGATGTAATCACGCACCACTCTTTCCATGCGAACCAGCGCATAACCCCAGTTGTAGGCAGAAATCGCCAGGCTGTAGCCATCGGCTTGCATGCCTTTCTCCACAGCATCCGGTGTTGCGGGTGTGGAGAGCAACAAATCCGGCGTGCTGGCGTGTGCAGGCATTGCACTGGCGAGTGCCGCGCAGAGGGGCAAAACACAAAACAGTAACTGGCGTGACGAGTTCATGCGAGCGTCCTTTCACGAGGAGGTGCGACGGGCAACTCGCCTGAAGCACTGGCCTGACGACTGAATGTCTGCAAGAACCCTAGGCACAGGAATTCGGATGGTCAAATGGAGTGTCTATCGACGGTGGCCGGCAGCAGATCCGAAAAAGCAGATGGGCGGCTACTTGAGCCGCCCATCCGAGGGACATGCCTGAATCAAGCTCAGGAAAGACCTAGTTCTTCAACGCCACTTGTTTGGCATCAATTTTCAGATCACTGAGGCGCTTGAGCAGCGCGACGATGTTCACGCGAGCGGAGCCTTCATTGGCCAGGCGCAGACGTTTGACGCCGATGACGGAATCACCGAAACCTGCGGTGAACGGCGTGCGGATAACTTCGCGCAGAACCACCTTGTTGGTCGCTGCTTCCACCAAGGTGTATTCCACTTCACTGGTGACTTCGAAATTCAGCCCGAACAGCGGCTGGTCAACGCGCAGCAAATTCGCCCGCAGCGCATAAGGGGCAGATTCGCCGCCAAGCAAATCAGCGTTGGCCAACGATTGCTTGAGTGCAGCGCCAAAGTCAGGGCTGTCGATTTCCGAAGTCCACAGCGGATTGGTTTTATCCCCGCCATTCACTTCCGAAACCCGTACGTTATTCTTCAGCTGTGCGTCATAGGTGCTTGCTTTGTCCTGATCGGCTGCAACGGTCATGCCGGAAACTTGAGCGGAGGTGGCACAGCCAGTGCACAGGGCGATCAGGGCAGCAGCAAAAAGCAGGCGCAGGTAAGTCATTCGAGAATCCTTGAGAGTGTAAAATCCAACGAGGTCGCGAACGCTAGCACTTGGCCACTTTTTCAGCCACCTATCCCATCCACTCAACAGGTTTTTCGATGCCCAAGACACCTCCCACCAACGCAGCACCCGCCACCGCCGCCGAAATCGAACGCGCCATCCAGACCTTGAACAAAATGGCCGAGCGTCTCTGGGGTGAAGGTCGGGAGGCTGAAGCCAAAGCCTTGCTCGATGCGCTCGATGCACTGAACCGCGCGCTCGACCGGATTCGCATTGGCGAAAGCCGTCGGGTGGTGACGCTGCATTGATGCGCCGGTTTCACACCCGATAAAAGTCCCGATACCATTCGACGAACGCCGGCACCCCCTGCTCCACCGGCACTTGCGGGCTGAAGCCGATGCAGTCTGACAGCGCGGAAACGTCGGCCCAGGTCTTCAGCACGTCGCCTTCCTGCATCGGTAAAAAACGCCGCTCGGCCTTGATGCCCAGCGCCTCTTCCAGGCATTCGACGAAGCTCAGCAAGGCCACCGGGCTGCCCCGGCCGATGTTGAACAGGCGATTGGTGCCGCGGCCGTCGCTGAGCGCAGGCGGCTTGTCCCGCAATCGATCAATGGCCTCGACGATGTCGTCGATATAGGTGAAGTCCCGCGACATCTCGCCCTGATTGAACAGTTCGATCGGGCGGCCCTCAAGCATCGCGGCAGTGAACTTGAACAACGCCATGTCGGGCCGCCCCCAAGGGCCGTACACGGTAAAAAAGCGCAGGCCGGTGGCGCGCAATCCATACAGATAGCAGTAGCTATGAGCGAGCAACTCATTGGCGCGTTTGGTCGCGGCGTACAGTGAAACCGGCGAGTCGACCGGGTCGCCCTCACGAAACGGCATTTGGCGATTGGCGCCGTACACCGAACTGCTCGAAGCGTATATCAGGTGCGCGGGTGGAACCTGTCGGCAGGCTTCCAGAATGTTGAGAAATCCGAGCAGATTGGACTGCGCATAGGCATCAGGATTGTCGAGTGAATAACGCACGCCAGCCTGTGCAGCCAGATGAATGACATGATCAAAGTTGTAGCGTTGAAACAGTCCGACGAGTGCGGATTTGTCGACGATGTCGATCGGGTAAAAGTGAAAGTTATCCGTTGTCTGCAATATTCGCAGGCGTGCCTGTTTCAATGTCACATCGTAATAGTGGTTGAGGTTGTCGATACCGACCACTTCCAGCCCTTGCCGACACAAACGCCTGACCGTGTGAAATCCGATGAATCCAGCGGCGCCCGTTACCAGAAGGGTCATGACAGAAACTCCCCATCAACAAGATCTCGTTGATTAATGGCTGCATCGCCGGCAACCGACTCACGCCAGTGGCGCTTGAAGCTTGGACCTGCTTCTGTGACAAAACAACTATCAAGCACTTATCTAGTTTGATCATCCGACAATAGCGCATGCATAACACAGCTTTGGACGCACAACACAAACCGACGCAGGGGAATATGAATGCAACTAGTTTGATATCATTTGTAGCAACTAACAGACGCCGACCACTGATTACGAAAAAAGTTTAGTGCCACGAATTAAATATTTTTTTTCATCAAATACAATAGCTTAATTACTTAGCCACTAAAAAATGGATAAAAGGCATTCTTTTTGACTGTTATTAATTGACAGCTTGCGAAGAGTGGTCGATAACTACTTCCTGCCCATGGGAGACAGTGCAGATACGCCTGTTCATGTTCCCCAACATTGGGCAACTTATGTAACGAAACAATCTTGAAGGTCGCGAACACGGACCGTGCGGTAGCTTTGCTCAAACAAAAGAGCAAGGGGCTAATAGCCTAAATACCGCAACATATAACAATAACGCGCCCCAAGTGATTCAATATTGAAACACTTCCCTCCTGCCAATAAAGACATTGATGCATCTGGCTTGGCCACTTTGCCTTGATCAGCCTACTACCTACTAGCCAGCACGACGGCGCGCTCCACGTTATCGCTCGTCTTGCTGAAACGATCGCTATGTATGGAGTACTCCAGCATGCTAACAGTTTGCCGCAACGGCTCTAACTGGTACTTATTGCAGTGCAAGCCCCGCCAGGATGAACGGGCCCAGCTCAACTTGCAGCAACAAAACTACATGACTTTTCGTCCGCAGCTGATGAGCGAGCGGAGTGTCCGTGGCAAACGTCATCGGGTGCTCGAATCGCTGTTCCCCGGGTATGTGTTTATCCAGCTCAGTCGCGATGACAATTGGGCACCCATTCGTTCCACCAGGGGGGTAAGCCGCATTGTCGAGTTCAATCATGTCCCCGCCATGGTCGACGATCAGGTGATTGCGCACTTGCGCGAACGCAGCCTGGAATCGATTGGTTTTCCTGCCGGTCACGCCCTTGAGCCCGGTGAACCATTGCAAATCGTCCAGGGCCCTTTGACCCCGCTCGAAGGCGTGTTCATGTCCATGCAAGGCGACGAACGCGTGATGATCCTGCTGCAGTTTCTCAACCGCCAGCAACCTGTCTGCGTGCCCCTGCGACACCTCGAGCGTCAGCGGCAATAGCCTCGAAAAACCGCCCAAGCCTGACATCGACATCCTCTTTCAGGAGCACCCGCTATGGCCCTGAGGTCTCGCTGTCCAGCCGCGCTGTTCGTGGCCTGTTTATGCCCCGAAGCCGCGTGGAGCACGGACCCGCAAGCCATCAACGTGTATGGCTTCGACTTCACCCCGACATTCGCCCTGTCGGAAAGCTACGACGATAACTTTCGCGAAGTCGAACACGACGTCGAATCGACGATGGTCACGCGACTGGCCCCCGCTTTCGAGCTCAAGGCTGAGGATCGCAACAGCGCCACCCGAATGATCTGGGAACCGACCCGCTACATCTATCACCAGGCTACTGACGCCTCGAACACCGCGCAGCGCTTGCGGGCCGACAGCATCATGGAGTTCACCGATCGCCATCGCCTGAAGCTTGAAGCCGAAGCACGCAAATACGAACGCACCACCTCGACCGCCGTCGATGGCATCAACGACAAGATCGAGAGCCAGCGCGTCGGGGGCGTCTACACCTTCGGCGCCCGCAGCGCCGCCAACCAGATCGACTTCGGTGCCAACTACGCGCAACTGCGCTACGACAACGGCGACGGCATCAATGACGACAAGGAACGCAACACCAGCAACCTCAGCACCACCTGGTATCACCGCCTCGGCAGCAAGACGCGCGGACTGCTCGAATACGACCACACCCGCTTCGACTACCTGCAATCCAACAGCACGCGCAGCAGCCGCTCCGATGCCGTGCTTGCCGGCGCCGAGTGGGACCTGACCGCGCGAACCACCGGCAAGGTGCGCGTGGGCTACGAGCGCAAGAACTTCGATGAAAGCGGTTCCGACGACCTCAGCAATCCAACCTGGCAAGTGGATCTGGCGTGGAAACCGCGCACCTACTCGACCTTCTCCTTCCTCGCCCGCCAAGCCATGGCCGAGGGCGATGACGGCTCGGACGCGGTGAAGGCCACCTTCACCCAGATCGGCTGGCGCCACGGCTGGACCGAGCGCATCACCTCCGTCGCCGAAGCCGGCATGGGTCACTACGTCTACGAAGGCCAGGACCGCAGCGACGACCTGCAGGATTACAAGCTCGGCGTGATCTACAAGATGCGCCGCTGGCTGGATATCGAAGCCGCCTATCGCCACCGCGATAACGACTCCGACGCCGAGAACGAAAGCTTCACCCGCAATGTGTTCCAGATCACGTTCGACGTCAGTCTGTAAGAGGGTTGGGCCATGAACACGCGACTGTTATTGCTGCTGCTATTGCTATGGATCACACCGACTGTCGAGGCTGCAGACCCGCCCTCCAATTACCGTTTGGCCGCCGGTGATGTCTTGCGCATTACCGTGTTCGGCGAGCCCGAGTTGAGTTTCAAGAAGATCCGCCTGAATGATTCCGGGACCTTTTCTTACCCGTTTCTAGGCGAAATCGTCGCCATGGGCCTGACGCCCAACCAGGTCGAACAGAAAATCGTCGACGGCCTCAAGCAAGGCTATCTGAACGATCCGAAAGTCAGCCTCGCCCAGATCGAATACCGCCCCTTCTACATCAATGGCGAGGTGCAGAAACCCGGCAGCTATCCCTTCCAGCCGGGCCTGACCCTGGAAAAAGCCATTGCCCTGGGCGGCGGCCTCACCGAACGCGCCTCGATGAAACGCGTAACGATCCTGCGCGGCAGCGGCGGGCCGCCGGTCACCGAAAACATTTCACGCACCACCGTCATCGCCCCCGGCGACACCATTTCCATTGCACAAGGCTTTTTCTGATCATGGACAACAGCCCCAGCACCTACCTCGAACGTCCGCTCCAGACACACCAGGCGCCAGCGTCCGGTGACGAGTCGGACACCCTTGATCTCCTGCAATTGTGGCGCGTCGTCTGGTCCGCCAAGTGGAACATTGCCTGGCTGGTGCTGATCAGTTGCGCACTCGCCGTGGTGATTCTGTCCTTCGTCACGCCGCAGTACGTCGGCAGCGCGACCTTGCTGATCAAGGACAAGACCCCGCCCATCCTCAGCTTTCAGCAAGCGGCGGACGCCAGGGACGGCGGCACCACCACGGATTACTTGCAGACCCAGCAAGCCCTGCTGCAATCGCGTGACCTGGCCGAGCGTGCTGTGCGCAAACTGGGCCTGACGACCAACCCGTTGACCGACCCGCGTCAGCAACCCAAGAGCTGGTTCGCGCCGCGCCAATGGCTGGCGGACCTCAACGCCGGCCAATGGCTGCCGTGGCTGGATCTGTTGCCGCCGCCCAAACCTGCGCCCACCGAGGCGGACGTGTTCAACGACGTCACGCAAAACCTGCTGTTGCACACCAGCGTCAAATTCGTCGGCAAGAGCCAACTGCTCGAAATCGACGTCGAACTGCCCGACCCGGCCCTCGCCGCCGCTGCCGCCAATGCCCTCGCCCAAGGTTTCATTGACAGCCAACAGGACACCAGCCTGAAGTCCTCGCAAAGCAACACCAGTTGGATGAACACGCGCTTGGTCGAGCTGCGCGACAACCTGCGCGTCGCCGAGAACAAACTGCAGGCGTACCGCGAAGAACAAGGTCTGGTGGACGTCGACGGCGTTGCTACGATCAGCGCCAACGAACTGCAAATGACCGGCAACCGCATGATCGATGCGCGGCGTGATCGCGCCGAAGCGGAGAGCCAGTTCCGTCAGGCGCAGTCCCTGAGCAATGGCGATATCAGTCGCCTGTCCAGCGTCCCGGCGGTGCTGAGCAATCCGTTGATCCAACAGTTCCAGGCGGATCTGGCCAAGGCACAAGCCAAGGTCGAAGAGTTGTCGGGCCGTTATGGACCGAAACACCCGGCGCTGATTTCCGCCCGCTCCGAACAACGCACCGCCGCCAACAGCCTGCGTCTGCAAGTGCAGCAAGTGGTGGCCGGCATCGAGCGCCAGTACCAATTGTCGGTGGCCAGCGAAGACGCCCTGCGCAAATCCTTCAACAGCAACAAGGCACAGATTCAGGACATTTCGCGCAAGGAATTTCAGTTGCGCGAGTTCCAGCGCGAAGTCGACAGCAACCGTGCGCTGTACGAAACCTTCGTCACCCGCCTGAAGGAAACCGCCGCCACCTCCGACATGGATTCGGCCAAGGCGCGCATCGTCGATCCGGCGATCATGCCGCTGGAAGCCAGCAAACCGCGCAAATCCCTGATCGTCGCGATTGTCGCCCTGGCAGCTGCAGTGGTCGGGGTTGCCCTCGCCTTCCTTTTCGACACCCTGAGCAACACCTTCAAAACCGATGACACCGTCGAAAGCCTGCTCAATGTGCCGTTGCTCAGCGTGGTGCCGCTGGTGGTGAAAAAAAGCCGTCGCCAGTTGGCCCGGCTGTTCGAAGACAACGACCACCCAAGGTTCTGCGAGACCATCCGCAACCTGCGCACCTGGCTGATGCTGCAAAGCAGCAAAGCGCCGTCGCAAGTGGTGCTGGTGACGTCCTCGGTGTCCGGCGAAGGCAAGAGTACCATCGCCAACAACCTCGCCTGCTCGCTGGCGTCACTCGAACGGGTGTTGCTGATCGACGCCGACATGCGCCAACCGACGCTGTCGCTGAACTTCGATTTTCCGGCGGAGAGTCCCGGGCTGGCCAACCTGATGGCCGGCACCGCGCGCCTGGAAGACTGCATCCGCACCGTCGGCAATCTCGACATGCTGCCAGCCGGTTGCCTCACGCCCTCGACGCTCGATCCGTTCGACACGCCACGCCTGAGATCGCCGAACGGTTCGCGCTACGCCGTGGCCCAGCCACCGGCGCAAGACTTGCTCAGTTCGCCCCGACTGGGCCGCATGCTCGAAGTGCTGAAGACCCGTTACCGCCACATCATCATCGATTCGCCGCCGGCGGAAATCGTCAGCGACGCGTTGTTGCTGGCCAAGCATTCGGACGCGGTGATCTATGTGGTCAAGGCGCAGAGCACCCCGGTCGGCCAAGTGCGCAAAAGCATCGCCATGCTCCAGCAGAGCCAGGCGCCAGTGTTTGGCGTGGTGCTCAATCAGGTCGATCTGCGCAAGGCGCGCAAGTACGGCCACGGCCATTCCCGATCCTTCTACGAATACGACTTCGCAGCGCGCTGATTTCGCGGGCCGTGCCGCCCGCTCTCGCAGCATCCCTTCCCTGTTGGTCGAATCGGAGATCGAGCCGATGACGTCGCAATATTCCGCGCAAATGGCACAACGCCGTGGCCTCACTTTCTGGGGGCAATGGTTGTGCGCGATGACCCTGGTCAATCTGTTGCTGATCCTGTTGGTGCACTGGCGCGTCGGTGACTTGCCCAGTGAATACCGGGTGCTGATGAGCCTGACGGTGCTCGGCTCGCTGCCGGTCTACAGCCTGGTGCAGGTCTATCACAAACGCCACGGTCTGCTGGTCGGGCTCAGTCGTTTGCTCGCTGGCTGGCTGATCCTCTTGGGATTGCTGATGAGCATCGCCTTCGTGACCCAGACCAGCGCGTTGTTTTCCCGTCAGGTGATTGTCGTCTGGGCGGTGGCGGGATTTCTGGTTCAGGCCGCGAGTTTTCTGCCTTTGCATTGTTTCGTGCGGCTGTACACGCGGATGATCCGCAACGAACGCCGCGCGGTGATCATCGGCACCTGCCCGACCGCCGATGAGCTGGCGAAAAAGCTCTTCGATCCCGAGCGGGCCATGTTGCTCGGCTTCGTCGGCACGGCGGACAGCGGCCCGGCGCCGAGTATCTTGCCGTTGTTGGGCCAGGTCGAAGACATCCGCGACATCATCACCCGCCTGCAGGCGCGCCGGGTCTACATTGTTTTGCCGATGGCCGAGGCAGCAACGATCGAGGCGCTGTACATCAACCTGCTCGACATGAACGTCGACGTGGTGTGGATTCCGGATCTGGGCAGCATGGTGCTGCTCAATCACTCGATCTCGGAGATCGAGCGGATGCCGGCGATCTACCTCAACGAAAGCCTGCTCACCTCGCACCCGGGCAGCCTGTTCTGCAAGGACTTGTTCGAACGCAGCGTCGCCGCGATGGCAATCATCCTGCTCAGTCCGTTGCTGCTGGGTGTCGCCATCGCGATCAAGCTGACCTCGCCGGGCCCGGTGCTGTTCAAGCAGAACCGCCATGGTTGTGACGGCGAAGTGATTCGGGTGTGGAAATTCCGTTCGATGCGCCAGCACGACGATCAGCAGGTGCGCCAGGCCACCCGCGATGACGACCGCGTGACGCCGTTGGGCCGCTTTCTGCGGCGCAGTTCCATCGATGAACTGCCGCAACTGTTCAACGTTCTGTTCGGCCACATGGCCCTCGTCGGCCCACGGCCCCACGCCGTCACCCACAACATCTACTACACCGGCAAGGTCCACGCCTACATGGCGCGCCACCGCCTCAAACCCGGCATCACCGGTCTGGCGCAGATCACTGGCCACCGCGGTGAAACCGAGACCCTCGACAAGATGCAGCGGCGGGTCGCCCAAGACCTCAACTACATCAACCAATGGTCACTGTGGCTGGACATCAAGATCCTGCTGAAGACGCCCTTCACCTTGTTCTCGAAAAACATCTACTGACAGCGGCCACCCCCGCTGACCCGCTCCATCGCGCATGAGGTTTTCCCATGAATGTGAGTGTATTCGGTATCGGTTATGTCGGACTGGTCCAGGGCGCCGCGCTGGCCGAGGTTGGCCACAACGTGTTCTGCGTGGACGTCGACAGCGCCAAGGTTCAGGCCTTGAACGACGGCACCCTGCCGCTGTATGAGCCGGGGCTAAAGAGTCTGGTGCGCGACAATCACCAGAGCGGGCGTCTGCAATTCGGCAGCGATCTGACCAGCGCTGTCGCCCACGGTGAGGTGCTGTTGATCGCCGTCGGCACACCGCCGGACGAGGACGGCTCGGCCGACCTCAAACATGTGCTGAGCGTGGCCCGCACCATCGGCCAGCACCTGCGCGGCGAGCAAATTATCGTCGACAAATCGACGGTGCCGGTGGGCACGGCGGATCGGGTGCGCGACTGCATCAGCGCAATGCTCCTGGAGTCCGGGCGTGGTGATCTGACGTTCGAGGTGGTCTCCAACCCGGAATTCCTCAAGGAAGGCTGCGCGGTCGAAGACTGCCTGCGTCCGGACCGGATCATCATCGGCACCGACAGCCCACACGCCGAAGCGGTCATGCGCGAGTTGTACGAGCCGTTCAATCGCAACCGCGAAAAAATCATCGTCATGGATGTGCGCAGCGCCGAGCTGACCAAGTACGCCGCCAACTGCATGCTCGCCACCAAAATCAGCTTCATGAACGAGATGGCCGGCCTCGCCGAGAAGCTTGGCGCCGACATCGAAATGGTCCGCCACGGCATCGGCTCGGATCCACGCATCGGCTATCAATTCATCTACCCGGGCGTCGGCTACGGCGGCTCGTGTTTTCCCAAGGATGTGCGCGCGCTGATCCATGCCGCCCAAGGCGTCGACATCGATGCGCGCCTGCTCAAAGCGGTCGAGTCGCGCAACAACGAGCAGAAGACCACGCTGTTTCACAAGATCGCCGACCACTTCAACGGCGCGCTGGAAGGCAAGACCTTTGCCTTGTGGGGGCTGAGTTTCAAGCCCAATACCGACGACATGCGCGAGGCGCCCAGCCGCGTGTTGATGGAGGCGTTGTGGCGCGCCGGCGCCAACGTTCAGGCCTACGACCCCAAGGCGATGGAGCAAACCCAGCAGCTCTATGGCGAACGCGACGACCTGACGCTGGCCGGGACCAAAGAAGCCGCACTGAAAAATGCCGATGCGCTGGTCATCGTCACCGAATGGTCGTCGTTTCGCGCGCCGGATTTTGAACTGCTCGCCCGCCAGCTCAAACAGCCGCTGATCTTCGACGGGCGCAACCTGTTCGATCCGCAGCGCCTGAGCAGCAAGGGCTTTACCTACATCAGCGTCGGGCGCCCGACCCACGACGCCCAGGCGCAAGGCCTCGCATCATGATCCGCCTGGAACTGGTGGACCATTATTCGCCGGCCTTGCTCGATTCGAACCGGGCCTTTTCCTTTATCAATTTCGCCTCGATCGGCAGCTTCTTGCATCAGCCCGCGCAGTCGCTGGCGTACTTTTGCGACGGCATGCTGATGTCCGGTTTCATGTCGCGCATCACCGGTCGCGCGGTGGAACGGGTCAGCTTCGATTTCACCTCCATCGCCGATCCGGTGCTGCGCGAGTGCGAGCAACGCGGCAAGCGCGTCTACCTCGTCGGTGCCCGTCAGGCGGAGCTGGACTGCTTCGTCGAAAAACTCGGCAAGCAGTACCCGCGATTGCAATTGGTCGGTGCGCACGACGGCTATTTCAACGCCGAACAAGGTGCGGCGCTGCAAGCCGAGATTCGCCGCCGTCGGGCCAATGTTTTGCTGGTCGGCCTCGGCGCCGGGCTGCAGGAGCGCTTTGTGTTGCAAGCGCTGCAAGGCGGTTTCAACGGCGTGGCGTTCACCTGCGGCGGGTTCATTCGCCAGGAAGCCACTGCCAACGAACGCTATTACCCGGACACCATCAACCGCCTGCACCTGCGCGCGTTCTACCGCATGTACCGCGAGCCGCACACGATCAAACGCTACCTGCTCGATTACCCCAGCAACGCACTGCGCCTGACCGAATTGATTCTTCGTCGTCAGGTCGCCATCGATGTCACTGCCCCGTGAGGATCACGCCGATGCATATTCTGTTTACCCTCAAGGATTACCAGACTGGCGGCGGTGTCGAGTGCGTGCAGCAACGGCTGGCCGAGCAGTTTTTGCAGGATGGCCGCCGGGTGAGTTTCTTCGTCATGAACGGCGATTCGCCCAACGTCGACGGCGCGCCGAGCACGGCCGGTGGCGGCAGCGGATTGCGCGGGCTGCTGACGTCGATCATCTTGCTGCGCCAATTGATTCGCCGCGAAGGCGTGACTCACCTGATCGGCGCCAAGGAGCAAGCCAATCTGTGCGCGTGGTTCGCCACGCTGGGCAGTTCGTGCAAAGTCATTTACAGCCGTCACGCGGCGCTCGATTGCGCCGAACAGAAAACCGGCCTCGCCAGCCTGCGCCTGTTGTACGCGCTGTACCTGTGCGGCAGCGGCAAAGTCGTGGCGGTGTCCCAAGGTTTGCGCCAATCCTTGACGGGCCTGATGCCATGGGGGCAACCGCGCATTCGCTATTGCCCGAACGCGGTGATCACCGAGCAATTGTTGCGGGCCGCGCAAGCGCCGTTGCCCGGCGGCGTGCCCCATCACTATTGGCTGGGCATCGGTCGGCTGGTGCAACCCAAGGGTTTTCATTTGTTGCTGGAGGCCTATGCGCTGGCGGCGCAGCAGCGTCTCTTGCCGTATCTGGTGATTGCTGGCGACGGCCCGATGCGCGCCTCGCTCGAAGAACAAGCCAACCGGCTCGGCATCGAACGGCAAGTGCATTTCACCGGGCATCTGCGCAATCCCTATCCGCTGATCCGTCAGGCGCGAATGCTGGTGCTCAGCTCGCTGCACGAAGGCTTGCCGACGGTGCTGGTCGAGGCATTGGCGCTGGGCACGCCGGTGGTCTCGACGGACTGCGGCAGCGGCCCGCGTGAGCTGCTCGACAACGGTCGCCTCGGGCGTTTGGTCAACGTCGATGATGTGCCGGCGCTGGCCGAGGCGCTGCTCGACAGCCTGAACAACGCGGCACCCGCCCGCCCTTCAGTCAGCGAGGCGATCCGTCCCTACACCAGCCAATACGCCGCCGAGGCCTACTATCAGGTGTGGCAGCGATGAACAATCTGCTGATCATTCTTCAGGACCTCGGCGCCGGCGGCGCGGAGAAAATGATGGTGCGCCTGGCCAGCGCGTTAGTGGAGGCCGGCAATGAAGTGACGTTGCTGATGCTCACCGGCGATGGCGTCAATCTCGCCGCCCTCGATCCACGGGTGCGGCAAGTGCGGTTGCAGAGTCCACGCAGCGCCGTCGCGGTGCCGGCGCTGACACGTTTTCTGCGCGCCAACCGTTTCGACGCGCAACTGGCGGCGCTGACCCACGTCAACGTGGTCGCCATCGCCGCCGCAACGTTATCCGGCACGCTGAAACGCCTGCACGTCAGCGAGCGCAATGCGTTTTCCCGGGACAAACACGTCAACCCGGCCAGGTCGGTGCGGTTCGCCTACTGGCTGGCACCGTGGCTGTATCGGTTGATCCCGAACCCGGTGATCTGCGTCTCGCAAGGGGTCGCTCAGGATCTGGTGGACAGCACCATCGCCCGCCCACGGGACGTGACCACCGCCGACAACCCGGTGCTCGACAACGATTTTCGCGAGCGCCCGCCCGCCGCCCCCCGCCATCCGTGGCTGCACGACAAATCGACGCCAGTGATCGTCGCGGTGGGGCGATTGGCCCGGCAGAAAGGCTTCGACACCCTGCTCGACGCTTTTGCCCGTCTGCCGGATCCCACGGTGCGGCTGATCATTTTCGGCGAAGGCTCCTTGCGCAGTGACTTGCTCGCCCGGGCCACGGCGCTTGGCGTCGCCCAGCGTTGCGACCTGCCGGGTTACGCCGCCGATCCCATCGCCGAGATCGCCCGGGCCGACTGCTTTGTCTTGTCGTCACGCTTCGAAGGCAGCCCCAATGCGCTGGTTGAAGCCCTGTCGACGGGCACGCCGGTGGTGGCGACCCGTTGCCCGTATGGCCCGCAGGAAATACTCGCCGACGGCCGCGTCGCCCCCTTGGTTGATGTCGACGACCCAGTAGCCCTCGCTGAAGCGATCCGCGCGCAACTGGCGACTCCTCGGGCGCTGAATCAACAACGGCGAATCGACGCCGCGGCCCGTTTCGTCAACGCCCGCGCCGTGCAGACGTACCTGCGGGCATTGCTCGGGAGGCCGCAGCGATGAACCGTCTGCAAGTGCGTTATTCTACGCTGGGCGATGCATTCACCTTGTTCGGCGTGTTGTTTTACACCCAGGTGATCAGCTTCTTTCTGCGCTTGGGTAACGTCTCGGTGCTGGACGATGCGCAGCAGGATCTGGAAGGTAACGTCGCCAACCAGGTTTGCGGATTGTTGACGTTGCTGGTGCCGCTGTTCTTCTTCATCCGCCACAAAGTCTTCCTCAGCAAAAGCTTCTACCGGCAGAACTTCTTTCTGCTGCTGTTCCTCGCTTGTGTGGCGGCGTCGATCAGTTGGTCGAGCGAGCCGATGCTCAGTTTCAAGCGTTTCATCGCCCTGCTCAGCGTGGTGTTTTTTGCCGGTTTCATCGCCTACCGCTACAGCCTGGAGAGAATCGCTTTCCTGTTCGGCTGCGTGATTGGCGCGGCGGCTCTGGTCGGGCTGATCTTTGCCCTGATTCGCCCGGACTTCGCCTTCATTGCCGGCGGCATTCGTGATGGCGCGTTTCGCGGGATCTTCGCGGAAAAGAACGCCGGAGCCCGGCTCAATGCCATCGCGATCCTCTTGTTGCTGCCGATGATTCGCCAACGCAATCCGTTGGCGATGTTCTATGGCTTATGCGCGTTGATTGCCATTGGCCTGGCGCAATCGGCGACGGCGATTGCGCTGATCGTCGCGGGCGGCGTGAGCTATGGCTATTTTCTGCTGTTGATCCGCTTGCGCATCAACCGCTCGATGGCCGCGCTGTTCGCCGCGACCATCGTGTTCTTTCTGCTGTGCCTGATGCTCTACGCCAATTACGCGCTGCTGCTGGAACTAGTCGGTCGCGACCCGTCGCTCACCGACCGCACGCTGATCTGGGAATTGCTCCAACCGTTGATCGATGACCGCTTTATCAAGGGCTACGGCTTTGGCGCGTTCTGGGCCAGTTCCGATGCCGACGCGTTCATCAATCGCTGGGGCTACATCGGCAATGCCCACAGCGGCTACGTCGAAACGCTGCTCAATGGCGGAATGATTCAGCTCATCGCGTTGCTGCTGCTGTTTGCCCAGGCCTTGGTCAAACGCTATCGCGCCATCACCACTGCCGATCACTCCGCCCGCTACCAGGCCTGCGCGCTGGTGATCATCGGTTTGTTCGTGGTCACCAACTACGTCGCCTACGTGATTCCCAACTACCGCTCGGGCGAGTTTCTGCTGTTTTGCGTGCTCAGCCTGACGTTCCGTCATCACCAGATCAAACGCACGGTGCAGCGCCCCGTCGCGGTCGATGCCCGTCCTCTGCGCACTGCCTTCAAGGAGCAAACGCCATGCTGAACGACCGCCCGGAGCCACCCGTGACCGTGTGCGTGGTGATTCCGCTGTACAACGCGGCAGCGAGCATTGCGCAGACGCTGGATTCGGTGTGCGGGCAAACGCGCCTGCCGGACAAGGTGATCGTCATCGATGACGGCTCCAGCGATGCCGGCCCGCAAATCGTCAAAGACTATGCCGCGCCGTTCCCGCTGCTGCTGTCGCAACAGGCCAACCAAGGCCCCGCGACAGCGCGCAATCGCGGGGTATTCACGGCAGAAGAAACCTTCATTGCCTTCCTCGATGCCGACGACCGTTGGCACCCGCAGAAACTGGAAAAGCAGTTGGCGCTGTTCGCCGAACTGACCCGAGAAGGTCATGACGTCGGCCTGATCGATTGCTATCAGATGAGTGAGTTCGACGACGGCAAGCGCCAACTCGAAGACCGCCGCAAGCACGGTGATCACTTCGCCGACTTCATGCGCGAGAACATGATCAACGGCACTTCGGGCGTGTTGGCGTTGCGCGAACTGGTCGTCGCCATTGGCGGCTTCGACCAGAGCCTGCGCTTTGCCGAGGATCGCCTGCTGTGGACACGCATCGCCGAGCTGCGCGAGATCCATACCGTGCCGCAGATTCTGCATTGGCGCGCCGTCAGCAGCACCAACATCACCGCGCAGCCGGAAAAATATTACCCGCACAAAATCCGCTTCATCGAACTGTATCTGAGCCGCTACGGCGCGCGCCTGAGCAAGCAACAACGCATCCATTTCGTGCTGAGCAACCACGCCGAATTTCTCAACGCGTTTTCCCGGCGCGGCGATCACGCGCGGGTCGTCCAGGTGTTCCGGCAGATGACTGCGCACTCGTGGCAAGCGTTGCTGGTGTTCCGTGGCAAACCGACCCTGCGCTACCTCTACGCAAGGGTGAAAACCTTGCGCAGAAGCGCCTGAACCCAGCGCCCTTCCTTTCAGGTCTTGCCCCATGGCCAACCATCGATTGATGACGCTGATCTGGATCTTCACCGAAAAATTCGGCCTGATTTTCCTCTCGATGATCACCTTCGTCGTCTACGCGCACTTGCTGACGCCCACGGAGCTGGGCGTCGGTACGGTGATCATCGCCATCGTCGAAGTGGTCGGCATTCTGTTTTCCTCGATGCTCGAAGACCCGCTGGTGCGCCTGCCCCGCGTGGAAAGCAAACACATCAGCAGCGTGTTCTGGTTTGCGGTGCTGGTCAGTTTGGCGTCGATTCTGCTGATCTCCCTGGGCGTCGTGCTCTACACCACCTCCGTCGAGTTGCGCTGGATGACGGCGGTGGCGTCGGTGAAGATTCTGTTCACCCTGATGGCGCGGGTCTATGTGGCGCAGATGCGCCGCAGCGGCAACTTCAAGTTGCTGGCTTCGCGTACCTTGCTCGGCAAAATTGCCGGCGGCGTGGGCGGTGTGGCGGTGGCGTTGCTGGGTTTCGGGCCTTGGGCGGTGATCGCCCAGGCGTTGATCATGGATGGCGTGGCGACCGTGGTGCTGATGCGCAACGACCGTCAGCGCATCCCCTTGCACATCGACCGTCAGGTGCTCGCTGAACTGCTGCGCGCCGGCACCCCGGTGGCGATCAACGTCATGAGTTCCCAAACCCTGCAACGCGGGGTCAACGTGATTTTGGGCATGACGGCCGGGGCCCACGCGGTGGGCATGTTCAACCTGGCGATGCGCATCATCGACCTGCCGCGCTCGGCGATCTACAACGGTTTGATGAGTTATGCCCTGCCGGTGTTTGCCCGGCGCAGTGCCGAGCCCGCGCGGTTGATCGGGGTGATCGGCGACTCGACGGCCATCAGCGGTTTTGTGCTCACACCGCTGTTTTTCGGCATCGCCCTGACCGCCAACGACATCATTCTGTTGATCTTCGGTGCCAAGTGGGCCGACGCGATTCCGATGCTGCAAGTGCTCGCCTGCACCGCGGCGCTGGGCAATCTGGCGCTGTATGCGACCACCGCACTGGTGGCGGTCAACCGCACCCACCTGACTCTCAAGGCCGAAGTCCTCACTACGCTGGTGGCGCTGGCGCTGGTGTACCTGTTCGGCGCGCCATTTGGCGGTATCGCGGCGGCGTGGGCGTTGTTGCTGCGCATGTTGTTGATTACGCCGCTGCAGATACGCGGCCTGCACGCCGCCATCGGCTATCACTGGCGCACCTGTTTCGAATCCGGTTACCGCAGCATGGTCGCTTCCTCGGTGATGGCCGCCGCCGTGGTCTGGACGTCCGCGCATTCGGGCTTGTCCGGCTACCTGCATCTGGCCGGCGACGTCGCTGTCGGCACGTTGACCTACGCGCTGGCCTACAGCCTGTTGCACCCGCGCTGGCCGCAAGAATTCAAGTTGGTGTTCACCGCCCGCTGA
The DNA here is from genome assembly GCF_050586545.1 of Pseudomonas sp. WC2. NCBI lineage: Bacteria > Pseudomonadati > Pseudomonadota > Gammaproteobacteria > Pseudomonadales > Pseudomonadaceae > Pseudomonas > Pseudomonas sp. WC2. The sequence continues at coordinate 158,337 of NZ_JBOBDR010000003.1, forward strand.
CCCGGTTTTTCCCACACTGGAGCACGTCGTCATGCGTAAAACCACTTTGATCACTGGCGGAGCCGGTTACATCGGTTCGCACACGGCCCTGCAACTGGTCGAGGCCGGGCGTTGCGTCCTGATCCTCGACAACCTGAGCAACAGCAGTCGCGAGTCGATTACGCGGCTGGAACAGTTGAGTCACTCGAACATCGATTTCATCGAAGGCGATATCCGCGACGCGGCGCTACTGGATGAGATTTTCAGCACTTTCGACATCGATGCTGTGCTGCATTTCGCCGGGCTCAAAGCGGTCGCGCAAAGCGTGCGGCGACCGATGGAGTATTACGCCAACAATGTCGTCGGCACCCTCAACCTGTGTCAGGCGATGGCCCGCGCCCACGTGTTCAATCTGGTGTTCAGTTCCTCGGCGACGGTGTACGGCGAGCCGGCGACAACGCCCATCGTCGAGGCCTTGGGCACCGGCAAACCGGCCAACCCCTATGGTCGTTCGAAGCTGATGATCGAAGAGTTGCTGACCGATCTGACGCTGGCGGATTCGCGCTGGAACATCGCTGTCCTGCGCTACTTCAACCCCATCGGCGCCCATCCCAGTGGCCAGCTCGGCGAAGCGCCCAATGGGCAGCCGAACAATTTGCTACCGTGCCTGACGCAGGTCGCGATGGGCCTGTCGTCGGCGCTGACCGTGTACGGCAACGACTATCCAACGGCAGATGGCACCTGCGTTCGCGATTACATTCATGTGCTCGACCTGGCCGAAGGGCATCTCAAGGCTTTGCAGGTTTTGCAGGCTGAACCCGGTCTGCACATCTGGAACCTCGGCACCGGCATCGGTTACAGCGTGCTGCAAATCATCAGCGGTTTCGAAGACGTCACCGGCATCAGTATTCCCTACCGTTTTGCCGAGCGCCGCGCCGGTGATGTCGCCGAATGCTGGGCCGATGCCGGCAAGGCCGAGCGCGAACTGGGCTGGAGCGCCCAGCGCGATCTGACGCAGATGCTGATCGACAGTTGGCGCTGGCAATCCAACAACCCTCGGGGTTACAGCGCGCAACCGGCGCCGCTGCTTGCCGTCGGCATGAAATGACTTATGAGCAGATTAGCGTGGTTGCTGCTGGCCTTGATGGTGCTGAGCACCGGTGCGCACGCGGCGCTCGAAGCGCCGACCGGTGATGGCCTGGTGCTGTGGCTGGACGCGGACGATCCGGCGGCAATGACCCTCGACGCGCAGAGTCAGATCCTGCGTTGGCGCGATAAGTCGGCGAAGGGCAACGATGTCGACGTCGATAATCCCAAGGCTGCGACCTTGCCGTTGCGCGTGAGCAATGCCCTCAACGGTCGCGCCGTCGTGCGTTTCAATGGCACGGCGGCTTTCGTCGGCAAGGCAATCCGCACCGCCAAAGGCCCGGTCACGGTGTTCGTGGTGTCACAACGTTTGCCCGAACAAGCGGGGGGCAAAGCCTGGCAGCGGTTGTTCAGCTCGCGACCGCAATTGGCCGACAACGATAACGTCGCGCCGAACTTCGGCATCAGCGTGCAGCAGACCACGGCCTATGAGCCGACCTTGGCCTTGCTGGAAAGCAATGACGTGCCGATCGGCCCGTTCGCGGTGGCGCGCAACGTGGTGGGCACCTCCGAAATACTCCGTGGTGATATCGCCGAAGTGCTGGTGTATGACCGCCCCTTCAGCAGCCAGACCGAGCGGCGCAAGGTGTTCGAATACCTGGCGAAGAAATGGGCGGTCGCCATTCCGCCGCAGGCCGACGCCTGGACCCGTGTCGGCCCGCTCGGCACCACGCCGACACCGACCGATGCCGACCTGCCGCTGTCGGATCAAGCCAACGTCGGGCGCTGGCAACGCGATACGCGGCTGTCCGACGAGTTCAACGGCAGCACACTCGACGCCGCTCGCTGGCACGTCAACGACGCGACCGGCACCGACTCACTGGGTCGAAAACCGGCGCTGTTTCTGCCGGAGAATGCCAAGGTCGGCAGCGGCAACCTCAACATCACCTTCCGCAAACAGACGTTGCCCGACAAATACCTGCGCCTGGGCTACAAGGATTACAGCTCGGCCATGGTGCGCACCGAAGAACGCGGCCTCTACGGCTACTACGAAGCCCGCGCCAAACCGATGAACTCCGCCGGCTCCAGCGCCTTCTGGCTGGCCTGGACCGGCCTGCCGGACAACGCCACCGAAATCGATATTTTCGAAATCGGCGGCAAGACCAAAAACGAAGCCTTCGACCGCCTCTACAACATGAACGCCCACGTCTGGGCCACACCGCAGAGCACCGAACACCTGAGCGCCGGCAGCACCTGGAAAGCACCGTGGCGGCTGGCCAACACGTTTCATGTCTACGGTTTCGACTGGCAACCGGAAACGTTGCGCTGGTACGTCGATGGCGTGCTGGTCAGGGAAGCGAAAAACACTCACTGGCACTTCCCGATGCAAATCGTCTTCGACAGCGAAGCCATGTGGGACTGGTTCGGCGTCGTCGACGATGGGGATTTGCCTTCAGTATTTCGGGTGGATTACGTGCGGGTGTGGCAGCGCAAAAACTAGATGGAAGACGACCCCGCCGAAGAAAGCCTTCAACGGGGGCCACCTGCTGTCAGTCTGCTGTCAAGACGCGTCGATCCAGATGGTTTTGATTTCCGTGTACTGGTCGTGGGCCCAGATGGACTTGTCGCGGCCGCCGAAACCAGACTCCTTGTAGCCACCGAACGGCGTCGAAGCGTCGCCCTCACCGAAGCAGTTCACCGTGACAATGCCGGCGCGGATCCCGCGTGACAGCTTCAGTGCATGGCGCAGGTTTCCGGTGTAAGCCGACGCAGCCAAGCCGTAAGCCGTGTCGTTGGCCAGCTCAATGGCTTCGTCAACCGTGTGGAACGTAGTGACGCTCAGTACCGGCCCAAAAATCTCTTCCTGGAACAGGCGGCTGTCACGACTCACCCCGTCAATGATGGTTGGCTCGACGAAAATGTCGTTGGCAGTCTTGCCGCCCGCCAACACGCTGAGGTTTTCGTCACGGACAACATCGAGGTAGGAACGCACCTTGTCGAAGTGCGCCTTGCTGATCATCGAGCCCAGGCGGTTTTCAGGATCCAATGGATCGCCCATTTTCCAGTCACCCAGATGCACCTGCATACGCTGCAGCAGTTCGTTCTTGATGTCGGCATGCACGATCAGCCGCGATGAGGCTGAACAGTTTTCGCCCATGTTCCAGAACGCGCCGTTCACCACATGCTGGGCAACGACATCGACGTCTTCGACATCATTCATCACCACTGCCGGGTTCTTGCCGCCACATTCCAGCACGATGCGTTTCAGGTTCGATTCGCTGGAGTATTTGAGGAACAGCCGCCCGGTATCAGTTGATCCAGTGAAGCTGACCATGGCCACGTCAGGATGACGCCCCAGTGGCTCGCCCGCCTCTTTCCCTCCCCCAGGCACCACGTTGAACACCCCGGCAGGAATCCCCGCCTGATGCGCCAGCTCGGCGACGCGCAACGTACTCAGCGTGGTTTCCTTGGCCGGTTTGACTACGATTGAACAACCAGCTGCCAGCGACGGGCCGATTTTCCAGGCGAGCATCAGCAGCGGGAAATTCCATGGCAACACCAGGCCGACGACGCCAATCGGTTCGCGTACGACCATCGTCACGGCCCCGGAACCGACCGGCGCTGTCGCGTCGTAAATCTTGTCGATCAGCTCGGCGTGCCAGCGCAACGTGTGAATTGTCTCGGGCACGTCGATGTTCTGGCATTCGCGAACGGGTTTGCCGCTGTCCAGGCTTTCGAGCACTGCCAGTTCATGGGCGTTGTCCTCCAGCAACTGGGCAAAGCGCAGCAATACGGACTTGCGCGCGGACGGTGCCAGTGAATGCCAGCGCCCGTCTTCGAAGGCTTCCTTTGCGGCGGCTACGGCCTCATCGACATCGTCGGCATTGCACGCGGTAATCTCGGTCAAAACCTGATCGGTTGCCGGGTTGGTCGTGGTGAAAGTCTTGCCTGATCTGGAGGGGCAAAACTGGCCATTGATGAACGCCTGATGGCGAAATTCAAGCTTCGCAGCGAGTTCACGATATTGCTCTTTACTCAGCAGGTCTGCCATTTCAAGCCTCCTCGACGATACGCGCGACGTTTTTCTGAAGGGTTTTGATCACGCCTTCCAGCGCTTGCTTCTCCGAAGGCTCAAGCGGTTGCAGTGGCGCTCGGACACCGCCGGCACGCAGACCACTGAGTTCGCTGCCGTGTTTGATCGACTGCACGAACTTGCCGCTCTCGAGGAAATCCATCAACGGCAGCATCGCCGACATGATCCGCCGGCCTTTATCAAAGTTCTTCTCGAGTACGCAGGCTTGGTAGAGCGCAATGTGTTCACGCGGGATGAAGTTCGAGCCGGCGCACACCCAGCTACGCGCACCCCAGGCGAAAAACTCCAGGGCCTGATCATCCCAGCCACAGGACAGCTGGATCGAGGGATGTGCATGGGCCAGACGGTGCAGGCGACTCATCTCGCCCGAACTTTCCTTGATGGCGGCGATGTTCTTGCAACCGGCAATGGCTTCGAAAAACTCGTCGCCCATCGCCACACCCATCCGCGACGGGTAGTTGTAAAGCATGATCGGCAGCCCGGCAGCTTTGTCCACGGCGAGCACATGAGCGGCAATTTCCTTCTGCGTCGGTAACGCATACGGCGGCGAGCCGACGAGGATCGCGTCCGCTTCAAGGGACTTGGCTTTCTCGGCAAAGTACACCGAGTCTTCGGTGCGGATGCCGCCAGTGCCGATGACCAATGGCAAGCGCCCACGAATCACATCCTTTGCCCGCTCGGCCACCGCTACCCGCTCTTCTGCGGTATGCGCGTAGTACTCGCCGGTCGAACCGCCAATAACGATGCCGTGAACCTTGGACTCGATCAGGTATTCGATCACCTCAGCGAACGCCGAAAAGTCGATTTGGCCATCGGCGGACAACGGGGTAATGGCAGGGGTGAAAATTCCGTCAAAGTTCATAGCGTTTTCTCCAGTGGTTCAATATTCAATCCGTGCGCCCGACGGCATGCCGGACACACCGTGGTTAATTGAGTGAGGCGGCTTGTTGCAGATTGAGCGAGCGGGTTTCCGGCGCAAGAACCCAGGACAACACCAGACCGACCAGCGTGACCGCCGCGGCGACATACATGGTCTCGGCGATACCCAGCTTGCTTAAGGAGATCGGCACCAGATACGTGCCTGCCGCTGCGCCGATCCGTGACAGTGAAGTGCCAACGCCCACGGCAAATGCGCGAATCTCCGTGGGAAACAATTCGTTGGGGTACACCAGCGTGAGCACTTGGGCTCCACCGATAAACAGCGCATAGACGGCGAAGAAGAACAGCACCAGAAGGCTTGGCCCGGCGTGTCCGATGGCCAGCCCCAGCAACGCAAGGCCCGAACACAGAAAGCTGTAAATCAGCAGGTTGCGCCGCCCTACCCGGTTGATGATGCGCGTCGCGATCACGCAGCCGATTACGAAAAACAAGGTGATCGCGACCGAACCCAGCGAAGCCCACTCGCCCTGCAGGTTCAACGCAGCCAGGACCTTGGGCGCAAACGCGTAGACGGCAAACAGCGGAACCACCGAACAGGTCCAGAACACCACGATAAACAACATGCGCTTGCCATATCCGGAGTGCACCAGATTGAAAATCGTCAGTTTGTCGCCGGTCGGCTGCTCAGGAAGATTGGCCAGGGAAAAGTCGTTGCCGTAAACCTTTTTGGTGATGGCCTCTGCTTCCATCGGACGGCCCTTGCTCAACAGCCAGCGTGGGGACTCCGGCGTGCCGATGCGGATCAGGAACAACAGCGCGCCGATGATTGCAGCGCTGGCGAGCACCCAGCGCCATGCATCCGAACCCCACACCTTGAACATCGATTCACCGACGATGTACGCCATTGCCGCGCCGGCGAACCACATGATCGTCAGCATCGCCAGACGCGGGCCGCGATACTTTTTCGGCAGGAATTCGACCAACAGCGAAGTGGCCACCGGATACTCGATGCCCACCGCAATGCCAAGGAGCAATCGGAGCATGAACAGGACAATCGCCGAGTCGGCCCAGAGCTGGCCCAGCGAAGCCAATACGAACAATGTCGGGCCGGCAAACAGCAGACGCCTGCGCCCCAAGACGTCAGTCAGCCATCCACCTAGAAAACCACCGAAGAAAATCCCGATCAGCGCCGAGGCGGCAATCATGCCCTCCCAGAAATCATCCAGCGCCAGGGACTTCGACATGTGAATGAGCGCGACACCGATAATGCTCAGCACATAGCCGTCCACAAAGGAGCCACCTGCCGAGCGGATCGTCAGCAGACGATGAAAGCCGTTCAGCGGCACGTCTTCGATTGAAACACCCACGTTGTTCATTTCTTGTCCTTATTCTTTGCGATATCGGGCAACAGGAGACTCAGCTTTCTCTCCCGGCGCGGTACTGCCCCCACTTGAGGTTCATGTTCACCCCTAGTGAAAGGAACGGTTCTGGGGGGTTACTGTTGGGCCCCGGCGCCTGCAAAAGGAAATCGATCAGTCCGTCACGCTCTCCCGCCAGCCAGTCAGCGAGCAACTTGCCGGTGACGGTTCCTCGCGTGACACCGAGACCGTTGCAGCCCAGCGCGCCATACACATTGGGCGCCAATTCACCGAAGAAACCGTTGTGATTGCGCGACATAGCTAATGCGCCGCCCCAGGTGTAGTCGAACGTAACGTCCGGCAACATCGGAAAACGCTGATCGAACGAGGCCTTGTGCCGGCGCACGAAACGTTCGTTGTATTTGCTGTTGCTGCGGCCATCCGGGTTGAAGGTAAAACTGTTGCGGATGAGCAAACGGTTGTCGGGGGTACGGCGCACCGTGGTGCCGAACGGATCCGCAGGAATGGCACCCCAGAACGGTTTGCCACCCAGACGCGCCTGCTCTTCTTCTGTCAGTGGCCGGGTGATGCTGGCGTAGGTGTAGATCGGCAACATGCGTCCTTGCAGAAAACCAAAGCGCATGCCGAACGAGTTATTCGCCAGAATCAGCTTGTCGGCGGTGATGCTGCCGTGGGCGTGCTTCAAGATGGTCTTGGCGCCGTATTCCACTTCCAGGATCGGTGTGCGCTCATACAGCGTCACGTTCGACGGCAGATGGTCGGCCAGGCCCTTCACCAGGCCAGACGGCTGCAGCAATACCGCGCCCGGCGTGAACAACGCCTTGCGGTAAAACCGTGTGCCGAGATGCTCAGGCAACTCATCGGCATCAATCATCTGAAAAGGCTGATCGAGTTTTTCCAGCCCGCGTCGGTAGGCATCGAGCACGGCGATTCCACGATTCTCCACCGCAGCCTGATATTTACCGCAGGCTTTCATCTGGCAGTCGATGCTGAACTGGTCAACCAGATCGCGAAGTATCGATTGACCCGCCAGATTGAGTTTCAGACTGGTGCGCGCAAGTGCAATGTCGCCGATGTAATCGTCGGCGCCGATGTCATGGGGCAGATCAATGGCAAATCCGGCATTGCGACCCGAAGGCCCCAAGCCAACTTCCTGCGCCTCGATAAGTACCACTTCGTCGTTTGGGAAATTCAACGCAAGTTGCCGGGCGCACGCGAGTCCTGTGAAACCGGCACCGATGATCACCCACCGTGCAGAACGGTGCCCGCGGTGAGCCGGCTGGGGACTGCGTGGCTTGCTCAAATGAAACCAGCCACAACTATCATCATCGGCGGGTAATGAACTGACTTTCATAGTGTTGAACCGTTAATCGTTGAAGTTGCAAAACGCACGCGGCACAAAGCAAACGCACGCAGTGGCGTTGATCAAAAAACTGACAAAAATGGCACTTGGTTAAACAGTGACGATTGACTGCTTGTTTTAAAAATTGGCCGCCACGGCATAACGACCGGTGCTGGCGTAATCAGTGGAATAGTAATAATCCCTGAAGGTCATTGGCGGTAAGCCGAACAGATCCTTGAAGCGTTTATAGAAGTGCGGATAACTGACAAACCCGGTGGCCAGCGCCACATCCGTCAGCGAGCGATCACTTTGCACAATCAATTGCCGAGCCCGAGTCAAACGCAGCTCCAGGTAATATCGATTCGGTGCCGCATTCAGGTAACGGGCAAACCTTCTTTCCAGTTGCCGACGCGATACGCCGACCTGGCTGGCGATTTCGTCAATTTCCATCGGCTCCTCGATGTTTTTTTCCATCAGGTTGAGCGCGATGTTCAAAGGTTTTGGAATCGATGAGCAGCGAATGTTGTTGGCATTTGCCGAGATTCTCGGGCTGCCATGCACCGGCTGGTGAACCCGCTTTATTTCATCAACCAGCACAGCATCACCGCGTGATCCCAGCGCTTGCATGATTGCCAGGGTCATATCCAGCGCCGAGTGTGCGTTGGCGCAGGTGGCGCGGCGCTGTGCGCAGGTGAATTCGCGACCAGACGCCTGCAATTGCGGGAAGTACTCGCCGATCAGGCCGCGACTGTCGCTGTGGCAGGCGAAGTCCTGGGCGTCGAGCAAGCCGGCATCAGCCAGATAAAACGCGGCATTCCAGCAACCCGCAACAATGCTTTTACTGACGGATTTCTTCAGCACTCGACGCAGCAGCGGTTGCGCAACAAGCCTCACGCGCTGACCGCCGACCACGATCACCGCCTCGTCATTGAATCCTTCTGCGACCAACTTCTGAGTGGACAGCGGCACACCAATATCGCTCTCCACCAGCCCACCCAAGAGCGAGTAGGTCGAAACTTTGTAAATCGTGTCGCCGTTGATCAGGTTCCCGGTGGCCAAGGCATCCATCGCGGTTGAAAGGGTCGTCAGCGAGAAGTGATCGAGCAGAATAAAAGCCACCCGCACGACACGCTCATGACCTGACAACACCGTCGATTGTCGAAAACCGATATTTTGTTGTTTCAACGGACTTTGGAATGTTTCCATCTTGTTTCACCCACTCACCTTCATTTGAAACGACAACCTATCGGGTCAGCGACAGGCATGCCCGCCGCCATCCCGTGGTCGAGATTACTTCGCGGCTGCCCGTGCATCACTCACCCAGCCGTCATAGGCTTGCTGGTTGGCCTTGATCCATTCGGCGGCATGGCGCTTGATGTCGGCGAGCGACTTTTCACCGTTCTGCATGCGCAGGTTTTGCGCACTTTCAGCGGAGGTGGGAATGCTGACTTCAGAGAGAAACTTGCGCGCCACCGGGTTTTTCTCGGCGAACTCCTTGTTCATGACGGCATTGACGGTGTCCACCGGGAAGCCGAGGTTCTTGCCATCATGGAAGGTGTCCTTGCTCTCCTTGCCATCCGGCAACGAGGTGAAAGGAACCGGCAGCCAGACGACGTCACGCCCTTCCACCAGCACGCTGGCGATCCACTGCGGAACCCAGGTAAAGAACAGCACGGGTTTGCCTTGCTGGAAGCGTGCGATGGTGTCTGCCATCAGGGCGAAGTACGAACCACGGTTGTCGACCACGGTTGGCTCGAGGCCGTAGGCTTTCATGTGGTGCTCGACCATGATTTCGCAGCCCCAACCCGGGTTGCAGCCGGTTAAGTCGGCCTTGCCGTCGCCATTGCTATCAAACAACTTGGCGATCTCGGGCTTCTTCAGGTCGGCAAGATCCTTGATGTGGTAAGCCTCGGCGGTCTTTTTGTCGATCATGTAACCCTGCAGCACGCCCTTCATGACCTGCCCGACTTTGACCATTACGTCATCGCCGCCGGCCTTCTCGTAAAACGCTTCGTGCAGGTGCTCCCATTCATGCACGGTGAAATCCGCATCGCCGTAAGAAAGCGCGAGGAACATCGCCGGGTAGTCGACTTCCTTCGGCTGTTTGACGTCGTAGCCGAGTTCTTTGAGGCCGGCGATGGCCACCTCGCCGCGAAAACGCTCTTCGGCGATCGTCGGGAAGATTGGCGTAATGGAAACGCCGGCACCGGGTTTGTTCGCATCAGCCGCATACACCGCCGAGCACAGTAAGGTGCCGAACATTGAAGCCACCAGGCTCGCAACCACGCTTTTCTTGAGATTTGTCAGTTTCATGTTTCACCACGCTTGGAGTTTTTTAATGGGTGAGCAGGCAAACTTAATTTGTCACTGGACGTGCAAGGTTCTTCTTTTTCTTTAGTTTCATGACCAGCCCCACCGGGCCGCTTTCATACCAGCGCTGACCGGTGGCCAGATCGCTGCTGCGTTCACCCATTGCCTGGGTCAGTCGGTCAAGGAATACCGCGAGCAGTACCAGTCCGGCACCGCCGACGCTGGCCAGGCCCATGTCGAGGCGACCGATGCCGCTCAATACCATCAGGCCGAGACCGCCCACCGAGATCATCGAGGCGACCACCACCATCGACAACGACAGCATCAACGTCTGATTGAGGCCGGCCATCATCGTCGGTGCCGCCAATGGCAACTGCACCTTCATGAGCATTTGCGTAGCCGTGCAGCCGAACGCTCGAGCCGCTTCGACCTTGTCCGCCGGCACCTGACGGATACCGAGGTTGGTCAGACGCACCAAGGGCGCGACAGAAAAGATGATGGTGACGATCACACCGGGTACGTTGCCGATACCGAAGAGCATCACCACCGGCACCAGATAGACGAATGCGGGAAGGGTTTGCATGGCGTCCAGCACCGGGCGAATGATCATTTCCGTGCGATCACTGCGTGCGCACAAGATGCCCAGCGGAATGCCGATAACGGCGCAGAACAACAGCGATGTCAGCACCAGAGCCAGCGTGACCATCGCATCGTTCCACACACCGATCAGTCCGAGCCCGGTAAGCGTCGCGACGCTGAAGATGGCGATGCGTTTGCCGCCAATCTGCCAACTGATCAGGCCGGCAATGATGATGAACACCGTGGGTGGAACTGAAAGCAGGCCCCACTGAACACCGTCCAGCACTTGATCGACCGGCCAGCGAATTGAACGAAACACTTCCCGGAAGTTGTGCACGAGATATTTAAGGGCGGTTTCCACCCACGAACCCAAAGGAATATTAAGACTTTGGAAAGGATCTAAAAAATTGAAGTCTGACATGGTGCTACCTCGCCCTCAGAAACTACTTAGCAATTCTGATTATTCGGAGTTCAGCTGTTACTAAGGCAGCTCAGAAGATGGCCTTGCGAAATCGAACCTTTATAAAGTCCAACTTCATCCACTACCGGCATGGGAGTTGCCGAGGCAGCAACAATGTGAAAGATCTCTCGCAACGATGCGTCAGCCTTTATCGGTATTTGACCGCCAGGCACATAAGCGGTGGTGGAATCCTGTTGTGCAATATCGCCAGCTCTCAGGATTCGACTGGTGTCGAAGCCATTAAAGAAGTCGCGTACATATTTATTCGCTGGCTTGCACAAAAGTTCACGTGGCGTACCGATTTGCACCACCCGTCCGCCCTCCATGATCGCAATGCGATGACCGATGCGAACGGCTTCTTCAATATCGTGGGAGATAAAAATGATGGTGCGATCCTGCTCGGCCTGAAGCTTGATCAGCTCGCCCTGCATTTCGCTGCGAATCATCGGGTCGAGTGCCGAGAATGCTTCGTCCATCAGCAGAATCGCGGGATCGTTGGCCAAGGCGCGAGCCAGGCCGACGCGTTGCTGCATGCCACCGGAGAGCTGGTGGGGGAAGCTGAATTCCTGCCCGGCAAGTCCGACTTGTTCCAGTGCGCCCATCGCGCGGCAATAGCGTTCTTTCTCGCTGACACCGCTGATTTCCAGACCGAAACTGACGTTGTCGATGACGCTCATATGGGGCATCAAGGCAAACGACTGGAAGACCATGCCCATGTCTTTGCGGCGAACTTGCAATAAGTCCTTGTCAGCTAAACCGGTAATTTCCTTACCGTTTAAAAAAATCTTACCGGAAGTGGGTTCGATCAGTCGATTGAACAATCTGACCATGGTCGATTTGCCGGAACCTGACAAACCCATAATCACGAATATCTCACCCCGGCGAACGGAAAAATTGGCGTCAAAAACACCAATGGCCTGACCAGTCTTTTTGAACACTTCGGCTTTCGAAGCGCCCTCTTCAATCATTTTCATGGCCAGTGCTGGCTGCGTGCCAAAGACTTTGAAAACATTCTTGACGCAGATAATCTCGTCGGAACTTGTCATACCTTGCCTCCTTCGCGTCGCGCATCTTTCGCATTAAGCGAACTGCTAACAAGCGAAAATAATTTCAAACGGCAGCGGTAATGAATTGATGTCTTCACGACGGGCTTCCTTTTATTATTTTTGAGGCCCTAGGAAAAAGGGATGTTTCAAATTTATTAGCATCACCGCGCTTAATCCAACTACATTTACAGGGGCAATTCGATAACGTTGGGTTATCAGTTGCGGCGACAGGCATCGCTGAGTGCCGCATTAGCACTATGAGCGACCGGGTCTATCCCGACAGCGACGCTCGCGTAGCCCTCCGCGTACGGTTCCGTTACCCTCCTCGCGCTTCGTTGGGGAGCTGTATCGTTAGGAGAGTGTACGAATGACCAAGCATGTCGACCCTGACACCATCTTGCTGAAAATGCCGTCCTTGAGGGCTGTAAAGGCATTTGTCGCTGCCGCCAAATACGAAAGCTTCACCCGGGCAGCGGAGGCTTTGTGCGTTTCTCAAGCCGCGATCAGCCGGCAGATCCGAGAGCTGGAAAGTTATCTGGGCGCGCAGCTGTTCACACGGGTGGGTCGTGCCGTTGAACTGACGGCCGCCGGTGCGGTGTTCTTCGATGCGGCGCAGCTATCGTTCGTCAACATCGCCCAGGCCGCTGAACGCATTCGCAGCAGCCAGTCGACCAAGAAGGTCCTCACCGTCTGCTGCTCTCCGGCCTTTTCCGCGCTGTGGTTATCCAATCATCTGCAGGAGTTTTTCGCCCAGTGCCCGGACATCGAACTCAACCTGATCACCACGCAAAACTTCCTGACCATGGAGCCCGGCGTGCAGCCGGATATTTTCATCACCAAGATTTCGCGCATCCGCGAAGGCTATAGAAGCTATCCGCTGTGCCACGACGTGATTTATCCGGTGTGCACACCGCAATATCTGGAGAAGCACCCGGAGATTGCGACCATTGAGGGCGTACGTGATTCGGCATTGCTCAATCTCAGCCCTTACGGCCGTTCGCAGGTGGCAGAGCATGTCGACTGGGGCGTGTGGCTGGCGTTTCAGGCAATCGATATCGACGATCGCCCGGCGAACAGTCCGCAGATCTTCAACGCCAACGACTACAACCTGCTCATCAGCATGGTGTTGACCCATCAGGGCATCGCGCTGGGCTGGAATCACCTGGTCACGGCGTTAGTGCAGCAAGGCTTGCTGGTTCGACCGATCGAGCAACAGGTGCAGTTGCGTAACAGTTGGCATTACCTGAGCTGTCGGGAAAACTCGGACAATGAAGATGAACTGCGGCGTTTTCGCGAATGGATTCTTTCGAAATTTCCCCGTCGCTAATCTGATTCACACAGTTGTCGGGTGATTTGGTTATCAATAGCCCGACGAAAATGTTGCTAGAGCAGCATCCTCCCCCTGGCTCATTGTTGAGCGGCGCCGACCACGATCGGTTCGGCTCAACTCACAGGAAGGGATTGTTGAATGTCACTCTTCGAATTCTGTCGCGACTTTGATTTCCTGAATGCCCCGCCCAAGACCCGTGCAATCGTGCAGGACAGTCTGCTGGATATCGTCGGCGTCATGGCCGGTGCAGCGAACAACGACACCACGGTTGCGATTCGGCGTTTTGCCGAACTGCATTACCCGGCGGGCGCCTATAGCAGTCGCCTGATCTTTGCCGGGCAGCGTGTCAATGTGCTGGGTGCAGCCTGGGCCGGTGGATTCAGCGCTGACAGTCTCGACGCCCACGAAGGCCACTTCAAATCCAAGGGGCACGCCGGTGCCAGCGTGGTTCCCGCCGTGCTCGCCCTCGCCGATGCGCTCCATCATCAAGGCAAGTCCATCAGTGGCCATGAGTTGCTGACGGCCCTGTGTATTGGTTATGAAACGGCGCTGCGCGCTGGCTCCGCGTTGATGGCGACATCACCTACGTATCATGCATCAGGTGGTTTTTCGGCGATGGGAGTGGTGTGTGCCGGCGCGCGTTTGCTGGGCTTCGATGAACCGACGTTCCGCCACGCTTTGGGTATCGCCGAGTATTTCAGCGCACGCTGTCCGATGATGCGCTTGATTCATGCGCCGACCATGCTGCGTGATGCCCACGGTTCTGGGGCATTTACCGGGTTGAATGCGTTATTCATGGCTCGCGAAGGCATTACCGGTGCACCGGCGGAAACAGTGGAAGACGCCACGGTCGCTGAATACTGGACTGACATCGGCAAACGCTGGGAGATCGACAGCCAGTACTTCAAACCCTGGCCAGTCTGCCGTTGGGCGCAACCGTCGCTAACCGCCATGCTCGAACTGCAGCGGGAACACCCGCTGCTTAGTGCCGACGCGATTGAAACCGTTCGTGTAGAAACATTCTACGAGTCGATGTGTTTGCAGGGGCATACACCGAGCGATGCCGACCAGGCGCAATACGCCCTCGCCTTTCCGCTGGCAGCACTGATTGTCAGGGGCAAAGTCGGGCCGGAAGAAGTCACCGGGGCGGCGATTTTTGCCGAAGATATTCGGGCTTTGAGCCGCCGCATCGAAGTCGTCGAAGCTGCCGATATTTCGGCTCGATTTCCTGAGCAAATTCTCTCCCGGCTGACCCTCACCTTGAAGAATGGCGATGTGCTGGTGAGCCCGATCACCGCCGCACGCGGAGATCCCGAAACCGCCCTGAGCGCTGAAGAATTGAGTGAAAAGTTTGATCTGTTTGCTCGTGGTCTCGGTGATGAGCGAAGTGCTGCTGTGAAAGCGGCGATCAGCACCATCGCCCAATCCTCCTGCGCCATCACCTCCCTCGAACGGGTTTTCCAGCCAACCAACCCATAACGCCAACGCATGCATTGCCCACAGCAAATGTCGTTTGTGATGGTTGCCGGGAGCGCTATAGGCTGAGGAAGATCTCACAAAGTCACAATTAAAGGTGACCGCTCAAGATTTATGTCCTGGGAGGATAAGAATGAACAATAAAGAAACCGTTTTTGACCTGATCGCACAGCGCAAACCCTGGCACTCGCTGCCTGGCGCTCTTTACAGCAGTGACAGCGTTTACCGTCAGGATCTTGAGCAGATCTGGCACAAGGACTGGATCTTCGCCGGCCACACGTTTGAAATTACCAAGCCGGGCCAGTATTTCACCCTGCAGATCGGTGACTATCCCGTCGCCGTCGTCCGTGGCAAAGATGGCGAGGTTCGGGCTTTCCATAACGCCTGCCGTCACCGTGGCGCGAAAATCTGCGAAGCAGATCACGGCAAAGTGGCCAAGATGGTTTGCCCTTATCACAAGTGGACGTATGAACTGGATGGCAACTTGTTGTTCGCGGGCAACATGGGCCAGGATTTCGACAAGTCCCAATACAGCCTCAAAAGCGTCCACTGCGAGATCGTCGACACCTACATCTACGTCTGCGTTGCTGCTAAAGCTCCAGATTTCGAAGGTTTCCGCAAAGCCGTCAGCCCTTTCGTAGCGCCGCATTACCTTGAAAACTGCAAAGTGGCGTTTGAATCGAACATCGTCGAGAAAGGCAACTGGAAGCTGGTTTTCGAGAATAACCGCGAGTGCTACCACTGCGACGGTTCCCACCCGGAGCTGCTGCATTCGTTCGTCGATAACCTTTCGGTGGGCGGCATCAGTGGCGAAGATGATCCAGAGCTGTCGGCTTACTGGTCCAAGTGCGAGCGTGCGGGTTTGCCAAGCCGATTGGTGATGGATATCAACGGTCAGTTCCGCATGACTCGCATCCCACTGTCCTCCGGCGCCGTCAGCTACACCATGGACGGCAAGCCAGCGGTCGCCGGTCGCCTGGACAAAACAGCCGAAGCGGACATCGGTGCGCTGCTGTACTTCCACTACCCGTCCACTTGGAATCACTTCCTCGGTGACCATGCATTGAGCTTTCGCGTTTTGCCGATCAGCGCCACGGAAACATTGGTCACTACCAAGTGGCTGGTGCCCAATACGGCGGTGGAGGGTGTTGACTACGATCTCGAGCGACTGACCAAAGTCTGGATTGCGACCAACGATCAAGACCGGACGCTGGTCGAGGGCACCCAACGCGGCGTGACCTCGCCTTCGTACGAGCCAGGCCCGTATTCGGAAACCGCCGAGACCGGCGTCTGCCAGTTCGATGACTGGTATTGCGCGACCATGATGGATCGACTCAAAGGCCCAATCCCATTGAAGTCGGTTGGCTGATTGCTGCTTTCCACGACGGCGGTTATTGGTGAAACCGCCGTTCTTCAACGTTTAACCTCCTCCCTTCAGCATCCCGCCGGGTGCCGGAGGGGATTTTTGCCTGCAGAAAACTGTTATCCCGATAAGGATGCCGGCATCAATGAGCACCTCTACGTCATCCTTCGCGCCTCTGGCAAACCACGGCGAACGCGTGTCCACACGCATCATATTTTTGATCACCGGCATTGTGATGTCGGCCTGGGCGCCACTCGTGCCGCTGGTGAAAGCCCGTACGGGACTGGACGACGGCGGCCTTGGCCTGTTGTTGCTGGGCTTTGGCATCGGCTCGATCATGGCCATGCCTTTTGCCGGTTACCTGACTGCACGTTTTGGCTGTCGCCCGGTGATCATCTGTTCAACCATCGCCTTGTGCGCGGTGCTGCCGGTGTTGAGCCATCTGGCATGGCTACCGGGACTGGCGCTAATGGTGCTGCTGTTTGGCGCGAGCATGGGCATGCTCGATTGCGCGATCAATATTCAGTCGATCATCGTCGAAAAGAACAGCGGTGAAACCCTGCAGTCGGGATTCCACGGGCTCTACAGTGTCGGCGGAATCGCCGGCGCCGGGGCCATGACGGCGATGCTCAGTCTGGGCCTGGATCCGCTGCTGTCGGTGCTTTGCCTGGTGGCCATCATTCTCGCTGCGCTGTACAAGGCCGTGCCAGGTTTGCTGACCTATGGCACTGAGAGGGACGGCCCGTTGTTTGCGGTTCCTCGCGGGATCGTGCTGCTGTTGGGCAGCCTGTGTTTCATTGTTTTTCTGACTGAAGGCGCGATGCTCGACTGGAGCGCCGTGTTCCTGGCTTCGCACCGTTCAATGGAACCGAGCTACGGCGGCTTGGGTTATGCGTGCTTCGCGGCTGCAATGACAGTCGGGCGCCTGACTGGAGACGCCATCGTCAGTCGATTGGGCGGCATTCGCGTCGTCGCGCTGGGCGGTGTCTGCGCTGCCGTCGGCATGCTGGTGTCGTTGGCGTTCGACAGCTGGCAGGCGTCACTGCTGGGCTATGCCTTGGTCGGAGCGGGATGCTCGAATATTGTTCCGGTGTTGTTTACCGCAGCGGGTCGGCAACAGCATATGCCGCAGCGCACCGCCATTCCGGCGATCATTTCCATGGGTTATGCCGGCATCCTCATGGGGCCGGCATTCATTGGCATGGTTGCCCACATCAGTACGCTGGTGGTTGCGTTGGGTGCTCTGGTATTTCTGTTGCTGTTCGTCAGCTACGCGGCAAGATTTCTGAAAGCATGACGGCAACTCAGGGCTTGAGAATCAACAGTGGCGCGCCCTTCTTGACGATGTATGTCGCCAGTTCGGCGCCCTTTTCGCTGCCGATATTTTTCGCCACATGGGCGACACCTGCCGGGATGAACAGCGAATCCCCGGCCTTCAGCGTGACCGGCGCCTGCCCTTCCAGTTGATACTCAAACAGCCCACTGATGACATAGGCCACCTCGACGCCAGGATGCGCATGCCGTGGCGCCGCCACGCCAGCGTCGAAATCGATGCGCGCCTGAATCACTTCGCGGTCGGCCGTCCCGAGATCCTGATGAATCAGATCGGAGCGGCTCAGCCCTTGTTGCCAGCTCTTGGCTTGGCTGTCGGCGGCGTGGGCGAGGTGGCTCAAGGATGCGAATACAACAGCGCTGGCGAGAATCAATCGACGGTACATGGTGTGGCCCTCTCAAACGTAGTGGTGTGATGGCCTCTACTGTGAGTGCGGCATGTATGCAGACTGTGTCGCCGAATCGCCGTTGGTTATTCAAGTGTGTACAGGGCGGGTCTGGATACACGCTTATACAAACGACTCGCCGCCCTGGCACTGCGTCAGCAGCCAACTTCTGAAAGCGGTGATTTTTTTCGAGTCAGCGGTTTCGTGTGGTGTCACCAGGTAGAAGCCCAGTGCGTCTTTCAGGCGCAAATCGAAGGGCACCACCAGCCGCCCCGCCCGCAGGTCATCGTCGACATAGGTCGAACGCCCGATGCACACGCCCTGCCCGTCGACGGCGGCCTGCACCGCCATCATCGCCAGGTCGAAGGTCAGTCGCGGCCCTTGGGCCAGTTGCGCGGGTTGGCCAGCGGCGCTCAGCCACGTGCTCCAGTCATTGGCGGTCATGCCACTGACTTGCAGCAGTGTGTGCTGCGCCAAATCCGCGGGCGTGCGCAAAGTCTTCGTCCCGTTGAGCAAGGCCGGGCTGCACACCGGAAAAATCTCATCGGACATCAAAAAATCCGCGCGCAAACCCTGCCAGTCGCCCCGCCCATAACGAATCGCCGCATCGATGCCGCCCTTGCGAAAATCCACCAGTTCGGTCGAGGCGCTGACCCGCACATCGATATCGGGGAACGCCTGCTGAAACGCCGCCAGTCGCGGCAACAACCACTTGGACGCCACCGAAACCAAGGTGTTGATGGTCAGCACGCTGTGATGGCGCGACTCGAACAGGGCCTGGGTCGAATAACGCAGTTCCTGAAACGCCGCACGGATGCCGGGAAAATACGCGTGGCCGTCCTCGCTCAGCGCCAGACCGTCCTTAAGCCGCAGAAACAGCTGCACACCCAGTTCCTCTTCGAGTCGCCGAATCTGGTGGCTGATCGCGGTTTGCGTGACGTTGAGCTCTTCGGCTGCCTGGGTGAAGCTCATGTGCCGAGCCGCCGCCTCAAAGGCGCGCAAACCGTTTAACGAAGGAAGTCTGGCGACCATAGTGAATACAGCACTCATGAGATTTTGTCATACGGTAGCAGCGTAAATGACCTTTGCGAATCCCTCAGCGGTGATGGATTCTGCCGGCTCACCTCTGTTGGGAATCGCCATGAAACTGTATTTCGCCCCCATGACCTGTTCGCTGTCGCCGCACATTGTCTTGCGCGAACTGGGCCTGCCTTTCGAGCTGATTCGCGTCAACAACCGAAGCAAACGCACCGCTGATGGCCGAGACTTTCGCGAGATCAATCCCAAGGGTTACGTCGCCGCGCTGCAACTGGACAATGGCGAGGT
Organism: Pseudomonas sp. WC2; assembly: GCF_050586545.1. NCBI lineage: Bacteria > Pseudomonadati > Pseudomonadota > Gammaproteobacteria > Pseudomonadales > Pseudomonadaceae > Pseudomonas > Pseudomonas sp. WC2. The sequence continues at coordinate 177,704 of NZ_JBOBDR010000003.1, forward strand.
GCTGACCGAAGGGCCGGCGATCCTGCAATGCCTCGTCGACCTGGCGCCCGCTAACACCTTGGCGCCGCCTCCGGGCACGTGGGAAAGGATTCGTCTGCAGGAACAGTTGAATTTCATCAGTTCGGAAATTCATGCGGGTTGTGCGCCGCTGTTCAACGCCGACATTCCCGAAGCGGTCAAAGCGATCTTCCGGCACACGCTGTTCAAGCGCCTCGATTACCTCAATCAGCAACTCCTGGATCAGGCGTATTTGCAGGGCAGCTTCGGCGTGGCCGACGCTTATTTGTTTACCGTGCTGACGTGGCTGCCGACGTTCGGCATCGACATCGAAGGCTGGCCGGCGCTTGCCGGTTATAGGCAGCGCATCGCCGCGCGTCCCAGTGTAATCTCGGCCCTGGCAGCGGAAGCTGCGACGCTGGCGGTGTAATCGTCCGCTGCCGTGGCGCGGGCCATATCGACGATGAATCTGTAAACTGCGGCGATCTTCACTCGCTCAAACAAGAGATCACCATGACCAACGCAGACATCACCTTCACGCCCGATCCGGACGCCGACTCGATTTCCTCGGACGTCGCGACCTTCAACGGGATCATGGTCTCCACGCAGATTCCGACCCGCGCCGACGGCAGCCTGGAACTCGGTGATATCACCGTGCAAAGCGAATGCACCCTGCAAGCGCTGAAAGTTGCACTGGAACGCGCCGGCAGTTCGATGGATCGGGTCATGCACCTGACCATCTACCTCACAGATATGGCCGACCGCGCCGCGTTCAACGAGGTGTACAAGCGCTTCTTCGCTAAACCATGGCCGGTGCGCGCTGCCGTCGGTGTTGCTGCGCTGGCCGTTGAAGGCATGCGCGTGGAAGTCACTGCGATGGCGGCCAAGGCCTGATTTCACACCGCATAACCATGTGGGAGCCAGCCTGCTGGCGATAGCGGTCGGTCAGGCAATCAAGAGGTTGCCTGCACTGGCCCAATCGCTAGCAGGGCGCCCCCACAGGGATCGGCATGCCACATACGCCCGGCAATGCCATCGGGCAGCATGGGCGTGCCGGGCGCGCGTTTCGGGGGTAGAATGCGCGCCTAACCGTGACAGCCTGACTAAAAAAACTATGTCCTTGCCCAAGCATCATCTGGAATTGCTCAGCCCTGCCCGCGATGTCGCCATCGCCCGCGAGGCCATTCTGCACGGCGCCGACGCCGTGTACATCGGCGGCCCAAGCTTCGGCGCGCGCCACAACGCCTGCAACGAAGTCGGCGAAATCGCTGAGCTGGTCGAGTTTGCCCGCCGTTACCACGCGCGCATTTTCACCACCATCAACACCATCCTGCACGACAACGAACTGGAGCCGGCGCGCAAGCTGATCCATCAGTTGTACGACGCCGGTGTCGACGCGCTGATCGTTCAGGATCTGGGCGTGATGGAGCTGGACATTCCGCCGATCGAGCTGCACGCCTCAACCCAGACCGACATCCGCACGCTGGAGCGGGCGAAGTTCCTCGATCAGGCCGGTTTCTCGCAGCTGGTTCTGGCCCGTGAGCTGAACCTGCAGGAAATCCGTGCGATCGCCGACGAAACCGACGCCGCCATCGAATTCTTTATCCATGGCGCGTTGTGCGTGGCCTTCTCGGGACAGTGCAACATTTCTCACGCGCAGACCGGTCGCAGCGCCAACCGTGGCGACTGCTCCCAGGCGTGCCGTTTGCCGTACACCCTCAAAGATGAAAAGGGTGGCGTGATCGCCTACGAGAAACACCTGCTGTCGATGAAAGACAACAACCAGAGCGCCAACATCCGCGCCCTGGTCGAAGCCGGTGTGCGTTCGTTCAAGATCGAAGGTCGCTACAAGGACATGGGCTATGTGAAGAACATCACCGCCTATTACCGGCAGCGCCTCGACGACGTGCTCGAAGATCGCCCGGACCTGGCCCGCGCTTCCAGCGGCCGCACCGCGCACTTCTTCCTGCCTGACCCGGAAAAAACCTTTCACCGTGGCAGCACCGACTACTTCGTCACCGATCGCAAGATCGACATCGGTGCCTTCGATTCGCCGACCTTCACCGGCCTGCCGGTGGGCACCGTCGAGAAAGTCGGCAAACGCGACATGCAGGTCGTCACCCACGAGCCGCTGTCCAACGGTGACGGCTTGAACGTGCTGGTCAAACGCGAAGTGGTCGGTTTCCGCGCCAACATCGCCGAAGCCAAAGGCGAGTTCGAAGAAGACGGCGAGAAGCGCTATCGATACCGCGTCGAGCCGAACGAGATGCCGGAAGGCCTGTTTAAGCTGCGCCCGAATCACCCGTTGAATCGCAACCTCGATCACAACTGGCAACAAGCGCTGCAAAAGACCTCGTCCGAGCGTCGTGTGGCCCTGAGCTGGGTCGCGCGTCTGCGTGAAGAACAGCTGGAAGTGACCGCCACCAGTGAAGAAGGCATCAGTGCCAGCGTCACCCTCAGCGGTCCGTTCGGTGTGGCGAACAAACCTGAGCAAGCGCTGGAACAGTTGCGCGATCTGCTCGGCCAGCTCGGCACCACGCAGTATCACGCCACCGACATCAAACTGGATGCGCCAGAGGCGTTCTTCATCCCCAACTCGCAGCTCAAAGCCCTGCGTCGTGAAGTGATCGAGAAGCTGACCGCCGCCCGTGTCGCCGCTCACCCGCGTGGCGGCCGTAAAGCCGAGACCAGCCCGCCGCCGGTGTACCCGGATTCGCACCTGACCTTCCTCGCCAACGTCTACAACCAGAAGGCGCGCGACTTCTACCACCGTCACGGCGTGAAGCTGATCGACGCGGCGTACGAAGCGCACGAAGAGCCGGGCGAAGTGCCGGTGATGATCACCAAGCACTGCCTGCGTTTCTCCTTCAACCTGTGCCCGAAACAGGCCAAAGGCGTGACCGGCGTGCGCACCAAAGTCGCGCCGATGCAGTTGATCCACGGCGATGAAGTGCTGACGCTGAAGTTCGACTGCAAGCCGTGCGAGATGCACATCATCGGCAAGATGAAGGGCCACATCCTCAACCTGCCGCAACCGGGCAGCGTGGTCGGCCACATCAGCCCCGAAGACCTGATGAAAACCATTCCGCGCGCACCACACTGAGTGGACGGCGTGCGCAGTGCTTCGGCGCTGCGCACGCCTGCCCCACTCCGCTTGGCCAAATCGCAGGCATAAAAAAACGCCAACTTCTTGCGAAGTTGGCGTTTTTTCGAATATGGCAGGGGCGGCTGGATTCGAACCAACGCATGGCAGGATCAAAACCTGCTGCCTTACCGCTTGGCGACGCCCCTACTGCTCTGTCCAGCTACTTCGTTAGGTTCGCTGTGAGAACGGGGCGCAATTTACCAAGGTTTTTCCGCTTTGTGAAGCGCGGAGTGAAATATTTTTTGTTTTAAAACAGCGACTTATTATTTTCGCCGGAATGGCAGCCAATCACGGCCCTCTTCAGCCGTCATGTATCACAGTGTGTACGCGCTCCCTGCCGATACATCCCCTTTCAACAACGCCTGTTTTAGACACAGCCCAGATACGTCCCCACGTTCAAATGCACCCAAGGTTTCAAGGGTTCATCCAGACCCCTCGGCCAAAGGTTCGCAGGAGACGTCAGCATGAAAAAGGCACTGCACACCCGCAACACCGCGTTCGGTTTGTCGATTCTGGCGTTGTCGTTGTTCGGCGCTGTCGCTAGTAGCGTTCAGGCGCAGACCGTAGAACCGGCAGCCGTCAGTTATTCCGCACCCTCGCCCTTTGGCCCGTTGAAACACGTGAAGGCCGGCGTCCTCGATGTGGCCTACGCCGAAACCGGTCCTGCCGACGGCCCGGTAGTGATCCTGCTGCACGGCTGGCCTTATGACATTCACAGCTACGACGACGTGGCGCCGCTGCTCGCGGCCAAGGGTTATCGGGTGTTGATGCCGTATGCGCGCGGTTATGGCGATACGCAGTTCCTCTCCAAAGACACCTTGCGCAACGCCCAACCGGCGGCACTGGCGAGTGACGTCATCGACTTCATGGATGCGCTGAAGATCAAGCAAGCAGTGCTCGGTGGTTATGACTGGGGCGCACGCTCGGCGGACATCGTCTCGGCGCTGTGGCCGGAACGCGTGAAGGCGTTGGTCTCGGTCAGTGGTTACCTGATCGGCAATCAGGCTGCCGGGCAAAACCCGCTGCCGCCCAAGGCTGAGTTGCAGTGGTGGTATCAGTTCTACTTTGCGACTGACCGTGGTCGCGCCGGTTACGAGAAAAACACCCATGACTTCGCCAAATTGATCTGGCAAACCGCCTCACCGCAATGGAAGTTCGATGACGCCACGTTCGACCGCAGTGCCAAGGCATTGCAGAACCCGGATCACGTCGACATCACCGTGTTCAACTACCGCTGGCGCCTGGGCCTGGTGCAAGGCGAAGCGAAATACGCAGCGCTGGAGCAGAAACTCGCCACCGCGCCGTCGATCAGCGTGCCGACCATCACTCTGGAGGGCGACGCCAACGGCGCGCCGCACCCGGCACCTGAGGACTACGCCAAACGCTTCACCGGCAAATATCAGTTCCGCTTGATCAATGGCGGGATTGGCCACAACTTGCCGCAGGAGGATCCGCAGGCGTTTGCCAAGGCTGTGATTGATGCCGACCATCTGTAGAAACAAAAAAGCAGTCAGCCACCCAGGCTGACTGCTTAATCATTAACGCGTGCGATTACTCCGTTGGCACCACAAGATCCAACGCCTTGTTGACGGCCAACTCCCCCAACATCACCACTTGCGCAATGCCCAGCAGGGTATGACGGTTTGATCCCTCCAGTACGCCTGCAAAATTACCGAGCATGACCGTGGCGGACGCCAGCGAACCGCTGGCATTGGTCAGCAAAGACTCAGCGTCCGACTGTGGATTGACCATGAACAGCGTGCTGGCCGTATAGGGCTCGGCCGTGATCGCGGCAGGCAAAAGATAATGGTCAAGGGCTCGTTCTGCCGCGTCGTGAAGCTTTCTTGAATGAGGTGATACGTAAGGCGATGCCGGATCGGTGACCGACGGTTCGGGTAGCTGTGACATCAGTTGAAACTCCAGACAAGAAGGTTCTTTGATAGAAGGCGTGAGGCATCGCGATCATGGACGCCTCTGTCCAATGAGGGAGGCACGCCCCCCTCACTCATCTGCAGCGCAACTAGTGCGGCAAGCGCTGGTTATCCAGCACTCGACCGACCACCAGCTCACTGAGCATGATCACCTGCTGCAGAATCAGCATCTTCTTGCGCTGGGAACTGTCGATCGAATCGGCCAGTTCACGCGCCATGTCACTGGCGGAAGACAAGGTTTCGGACGCCTCGACCAACAACGTTTCGTTATCCACTGTGGGGTCGATGACGTAGATCTTGCCGGTCTTGCGGGTGGGAATCGAGAGCTTCTGCGACCCAGGACTGAGGTAGAAGTTGATGGCCCGTTCGGTGGCCTCTTTGATGTTTTGAGGCTCGAGCGAAGCGTCGTAGGGGATGGGATCGGTTTCTGGCGGGTTTGGCGTGACTTTGAACATAACTGCACCTCTTTCTTGAAAGAATGAAGAGCCGTCACTTTCGCTACCAAACGAAGGGTGGCGGCCACACGTGGGTTGGTAGACCGGTCAAGACAGAGAAAACCCGGCGCTCCACAAGGGAGCCCCACGCATGGCCACCATAAAAGCCGAGCCTCAAAAAGAGACTGCTAGAGGTGATGGCGTACTCTTGTCAAGAAACGGGCTACCAAACCCGATCACTGGTTTGCAGTGACCGGGAAACGATACAGCCCGCCTCAAGGCGCGTAAGCCGGCGGATTCTGGCGTACGCGTAGGCAACGGCGCAAGGTGTTGTAGCCGTTATGGCGTAACAGTGCGTGTAAGTTAAACGTGTGTAGGTGATGTCGTTTAAAAACCCCTCATCGGAACGCCGCCCGCCTTTCCCTCTCCCAGAGGGAGAGGGAACTGACCGGGGTGTTTGGGAGCGGTATGCCGACGTGGGATTGCGAGGTGAACTCAGGTGGGTGACGGCTTGGGTTATTTGACCAAGCGTTTTTCTTTTGATGGGCGATAGCCGAAATATGAGCTGTAGCATTTGCTGAAATGACTCGGCGAGACGAAGCCGCACGCGACCAGCACTTCCACCTGCGACAACTCAGTGTGTTGCAGCAAACGCCGCGCTTCGGTGATGCGCAGTTCCAGGTAATAGCGCTGCGGCGTGGTGCCCAGTTGTTCCTTGAATAAGCGCTCCAGCTGTCGACGAGAACGACCGGCATACACCGCCAGTTGCTCAAGCTCCAGCGGTTCCTCCAGATTCGCATCCATCAGTTTCACCACTTCACGCAATGGCGCACTGACGCAGATATTTTCATCCGGCTTGATCCGCCGATAGCGCGACTCCTCGAAAGCCAGAATGTCTTCGATGCCTTCGACCAACGCTTTGTCGTGCAGGCTTTTGATCCAATCCAGCGCCATGTGAAACGCTCCGGACGGGCTCGACGCGGTGAGGCGGTCGCGATCGATCACGTAGGGTTCGCTGCTGACGTGGGTGGTTTTGGCGATTTCGGTGAGGGCCGGGCGATGTTCCGGGTGGATCGCGCAGCGGTAGCCGTCGAGCAGCCCGGCGCGGCCGAGGAACCACGAACCGTTCCACAATCCAGCCAAGCTGATACCGCGCTCCGCCGCAGCCTTGAGCAAATAGATGAATTCGTCACTGGCGCGCAACTCGGTACGGTAACCGCCGCACACCACCAGCAAATCCAGTTCATCAAGCGCAGACAGATCAAGCCGAGCATCGGGGCGGATGACCAGCCCCAGATCGCTGATAACTTCACCGTCGCCCAAACCAAACGTGCGCGAGGAAAACAATCCCGGGCGCAGCAAATTAGTGGTGACCACCGTGTCCAGCGCCTGCGTAAACGCTGGCAGTGAAAAGTGTTCCAGCAGCAGAAAACCGGTGCGGGTCAGCAGCGGGTCAGCAGCGCTGTGTTCATTCAGATAGCGGAGGTTTTTCCCCTTCATGCCTCCGCTGAATTGGCGTCGTTCGATCAAGTTCGAGTCCATCGGTCATGTTGTTATGCGCCGATAGTTGGCTTGATCCGCGTCAGAGTCAATCACGCCTGCGGTTGATGGCTGGTGACGCAGTGGATTCCACCCCCACCAGCGGCAATCGCATCGATGTTGAGCTGGACGATTTCGCGCTGCGGATACAACTGCGAGAGCAGATCGAACGCCTTTTTGTCCGCCGCTTTATCGCCGAATTCCGGGGCGATGATCGCACCGTTAATCACGAAGTAATTGATGTAACCCGCAGCGAAGTCCGGGTTGTTCCGGTTGAACTTGCTTTTGCGCGGCTTGAGTGGCGGCGAAATCGTGTGAATCTGCAGTTTGCGCCCGTCAGCGTCGGTGGCGTTCTTGAGGATTTCCAGGTGCGCCAAAGTGACCTTGTGATCATAGGATTCGGGGTCGGTGTCGAGGTTGGCGATCACCACGCCGGGCTTGATGAAGCCCGCGTAGAAATCGACGTGGGCATCAGTGATGTCTTTGTTCTTGATCCCAGGCAGCCAGATGATCTTGCGCAGGCCGAGTCGCTCTTTGAGTTCCGCTTCGACGTCGGCCTTGCTCCAGTCGCGGTTGCGGTTGGCGTTGATCCAGCTACTTTCGGTCATGATTCCGGTGCCGTGGCCGTCGACTTCAATGGCGCCGCCCTCGCCCACCAGTTCCGTGCGGATGTAGGTGGCTTGCGCGTCGTCGGCGACCAATCCGGCAATCTTCGCGTCCTTGCTGTGCTGCTGCTTGTTGCCCCAGCCATTGAAGTTGAAGTCCACCGCGCCCAATCCGCCCTTGTCGTCGATGACGAAATTGGCGCCGATGTCGCGCATCCAGATGTCATCGAGCCCAGCGGTAACGTAGGTGATATTGCTCGTGCCGCAGAATGCTTCGGCAATGCTGCGCTCGTTCTTGCGGCAGAACACCGTGACCGGCTCATAACGGGCGATGGCGCGGGCAATGCGACCGAGGGCCTTCTGAACGTCTTCGGTGAAGTCTTCCCAGATCGCATCCTGCGCGCCGAAGGCGATGTAGGCGCGCTCATGCTTGTCGCCTTCGTCGGGCATGAACCAGCGCCCTTGCGCGGCGGCCAGGACTTTGCCCGGCGACAGGCCGACGCCCATGAATACAGCGCCAACACCCGCGGCAACTGTTAGTTGTTTGATGAACTCACGACGAGTCGACATGCTGTGTATTCCTGTAAAAACGAGGGCCGATGCGAACGCCGGCCGTGGATCATTTGCCAGTGGCGGTCTTGAATTTGGTCCAGGTGCGCATGCGTGCGCGCATGTCCGCCTGGGGAATGTCCTTGCCCGCAATCAATCGAGCATAGGTCGCTTCGTCGAGGTAGATATCCGGGTTGTCACGCATGCTTGCATCGACGTCCGCCCTCGCCTTGGCATTGGAAGTCGGGTAGCCAGTGAAATTGCTAATCGCCGCCATGTTCGCCGGGCGCATAACGAAGTTGATGAATGCATAGGCGTATTCCGGGTGTTTGGCGTCGACCGGAATGGCCATGGTGTCCATCCACACCGTGGTGCCTTCGCGGGGCACCCGATACTGAAACTTCGTGTGCTTACCGGCACTGTCCGAGGTGCGCTGGGCCTGGGTCATGTCGCCGCTGTAACCCAGCGACAGGCACAGATTGCCGTTGACCAGATCGGTCACCGGTTGCGACTGGAACTTGCGGATGTAGGGACGCAGTTTCATCAGCAATTCACTGGCGGCGGCGAGATCCTCGGCTTTGGCGCTGCGCGGATCGCGACCGAGGTAATTGAGTACCACCGCCAATGCCTCATCCGGCGAGTCGATCATCGAAATCCCGCAATCGGCAAACTTCGCCGCGAGTTCCGGTTTGAACAGCATGTCGAGGCTGTTGACCGGGGCACCAGCCATGCGTTGTTTGATCTGCTCTTCGTTGTAGGTCAGGCCGATGGTGCCCCAGGTGTAGGGCACCGTGGCGTTGCTGGAGTGCTCGTAATGGCCGCGCAGTTTCTGCAAACCGGGTTCGATGTCAGCCAGTTCCGTCAACTTCGATTGATCCAGCGGCATCAGGCTGCCGGCGCGCATCAAGCGCTCGGCGACGGTGTCACCGGGAAAAATCAGGTCGTAACCGCTGCCGCCGGAAAGCATCTTGGCTTCAAGGGTTTCGCTGCCGTCCATGACGTCGTAGATCACTTTGATTCCGGTTTCGGCGGTGAAGCGGCTCAGCGTGTCTTCGGCAAAATAGTCGGCCCAGTTGTACAGCCGCAGGGTTTTGTCTTCGGCGTGCAGCGACGGTATCAAGCAGATCAGCGCCAGGCCGATCGCGCCGCGCAAGCGTTTGTGATGGGTAGCCATGTCAAACCCCTTGGGTGTTCCAGCGTGCATGAAGGTGGCGGCCGTCCTGACTCAACAGCGGGCCGTACATGTCCGGACGACGATCGCGATAGATGCCCCAGCTCAAACGCTCTTCGCGCATGGCCGTCAGATCGAGGCTGTGCAGCAAAACACCGCTGCTGTCGCGGTCAGCGGTGGCAAGCAATTGGCCCTTGTGGTCGCTGATGAACGACGAGCCGTAGAAGCTCATTTGCAGACTCGAATCGGTGGTCGCGGTTTCTCGACCGACGCGGTTCGACGCCACCACCGGCAGCAGATTGGCCGCGGCGTGACCGCGCATGGTCATCTGCCAGTGATCGCGAGAATCCAGCGCCGCGCAGCCCGGCTCCGAGCCGATGGCGGTTGGATACAGCAGCACTTCGGCGCCCATCAAGGCCAGGCAGCGCGCGGTTTCCGGGAACCACTGATCCCAGCAGATACCCACGCCGAGACGGCCGAACGCGGTGTCCCAGACTTTGAAACCGGTGTCGCCGGGGCTGAAATATTCCTTCTCTTGATAGCCGATGGCGTTGGGGATGTGCGTCTTGCGGTACACGCCCAACAGGCGCCCGTCGGCATCGGCCACGCTCAGCGAATTGAAGTACGCGTTGCCGGCTTTTTCGAACCAGCTCAGTGGCAACACCACGCCCAGTTCACGGGCCAGCGCGGCGAAGCGAGCAAGCACACGGCTGTCGCGATATTCCTCGGCCAACGCCATGTGTTTATGGCTTTGTTCGATGCAGAAGTACGGTGTGGCGAACAGCTCCTGCAACAGGATCACTTGCGCGCCCTGCTTAGCTGCGTCACGAACGAGCTGCTCGACGCGATCAAGGTTGCCCGGCAGATCCCAGGTGCACGGCATCTGCGTAGTGGCGATGGTCAAAATCGTCATGGCTTCAACCTCTCACCGGCCAGGCAGGCTGCTGTTGCGTGATGCAATGCACCCCGCCGCCGCCGTGCGCCAGATGATTGATGCGTACCGGCACCACTTCGCGGCCGGGGAAGGTCTGCTCCAGGACTTTGGCGGCGACGTTGTCAGCCTCGATGCCATACGCGGGCATGATGATCGCGCCGTTGGCGATGTAGAAATTGGTGTACGAGGCGCAGAACACCTCGGCTTCGGTGTCGACGGCGTCGGTGGCTTCGAACAGTTCGATCAGCTCGAATTTGCGCCCGCTGGCATCGGTGGCCAGTTCCAGTGCCCGGCGATTTTCGCTCGCCACTTCGGCGTACACCGAAGACTGGTCGTGAGTGGCGTCCACCAGCAATACGCCGGGACGGGCGAAGGCGCAGACGCCATCGACGTGGCCGTCGGTCATGTCGCCGGTGACGTAATCAGGATCGCCCGGTAGCCAGATGGTTTTCTTCACGCCGAGCAAACGACTGAAGATTTCTTCCATCTCGGCTTTGCCGATGCCGGGGTTGCGATTGGGGTTGAGCAGCACCGATTCGGTAGTGATCAGCGTGCCTTCGCCATCGACGTGAATCGCCCCGCCTTCGTTGCTCAGCGGCGTGCCGAAGCATTCCAGGCCGAGGTGATTGAGCGCACGGCGCGCCAGACTTTCATCCAGATCGTGCGCCGACTTGCCGCCCCAAGCGTTAAAGCGCCAGCTCACGCCGGCCAGTCCTTGCTGCGGATGGCAAACAAAGGTCGGCCCTGAGTCGCGGCACCAACTGTCATTCACTGCTAACGGAATCAGCTCGATGTTCGGCCCGCACAGTGCTTTGGCGCTGGCCACCGCCGATGGATCGACCACCAGCTTCACCGGTTCGAAACGGGCAATGGCATTGGCGACGCGAGCGAAATCTTCCTGCACTTGCGCCAAGGTCACGCGCCATCCCGACTCCCACAAGGTTTTGTTGTGCGGCCAGACCATCCACGTCGCGGCATGGGTCACCCACTCTGCCGGCATCATCCAGGCGCTGTTTTTATTGTCGTTGTGCTGCATGATAAGCCTCGTCAGTTAAGCCGTTGTGTTCAATGCGCTTATGCTACGAGCCATGAAAACGGCAAACAAACGATGGATTTTGCGGACAACTGATTAGAGGAGCTTATTGATATGCTTAAACACTGGCCGCCGCTCAGCTCACTGCGCGGCTTCGAAGCCGCCGCCCGCCTCGGCAGTTTTCACAAGGCAGCGCAAGAGTTGAGCCTCACCCAGTCGGCGATCAGCCAGCAGATTCGCAGCCTTGAGGCGTACCTGGAGCAACCGCTGTTTTTCCGCAGCGGACGCAGTGTGACGCTGACCGATGCCGGCCACGATTTGCTCAGCACCACGCAAGCAATGCTGCAGCAATTGGCCGTGGGGATTCGGCGTTTAGGCCAGTATCAGAAACCTAATCAACTGGTGCTCAACACCACGCCGGCGTTCGCCCGCCACTGGTTGCTGCCGCGATTGGCGGACTTTCGCGCGCAACATCCGGACGTTGATCTGTGGATCTATAGCACCGATGAAGTGCCGGACATGGCCACGCAAACCATCGACATCGCCGTGCGTGATGACATCAGTTCCCAGGCCGAATGCAGCTTCAAGGTGCTGCATGCCGATCGTCTGTATCCCGCGTGCCACCCGAGGGTTTTAGCCTTGCCGGCAGCTCACCGCACCACATTGCATGGTGAGCGGGAAATGGATTGGAGCCATTGGGCAGTCGAGGCCGGAATCGACGTCGGTCAGCAGGATCAGGGCCTGAATTTCTCTGATCCCGGCCTGCTGCTCGACGCTGCCTGTTCCGGGCTTGGCATTGCGCTGGTCAGTCAATTGCTCAGCCGTCAGGCGCGGGCTGACGGCGTGTTGCAACCGCTGGTGGAGGACACCATTCGCGGGCCGAACTGGGCGTTGCTGACCCATCGCGACAGTGAGCATGATCCGCTGGCGAAAAGCTTTACTGCTTGGTTGTCAGCCAATCTGAGTGCTGATCAAACCACCGAGAACACGCCAGCGCCCAATCTTCCCTCCAGTCGACCGTGAAGCACGTAATGCTGGTAACCACTTGAGAATTCACCGGTGGACACTGCGCGCCTCACATCCTCGTTCAATCGGAAATACTGGGCCTCGTCGAAGTTTTCAGCGCTGACCTCACCCGTACGCCCCAGTAACTCGCTGTCCACAGCAAATCCCATGCTGCTGAGATTCTCGAAGTCAATGATGCGATTGACTGCATGCCGCTCCAGCACCCCTTGGTTGGGGAACATCGAGTAGATATGCATGCCCTTCTTGGCGCAGCGGCTGCACATGTCGACACAGTTTTTCTGCGAGTTTTTGCGCTGCATCAGTTCCGCTACCGGCATATCGAGGTACTTGCCGACCTGATATTCGCTCTGATTGAAGATCGTGCAGCACAAGATCGTGTTGCCGTTACAGTCGATCACCAGCCAGTCATCTTTGAGCAGGCAATCTTGCTGAGGGTACTGCTGGGCAACATTGACAATATCGTCATAGGGCGGCAGCGCCAGTCGTTTCAGGGTTTCATAATCGGTATCGGTGACTGAAGGGTCGCGCTCGATAATGGCCAAGGTTTTCTCAAGCGGCATCATCACCGAATAACCGGTGGTGAACTTGAAGCCGAGGCGCTCGCTGAACTCACGCATCAGCGCTTCCTCTTCGATGTTATCGAGGTAGCGGTGATAGTAGACGTCGACACGGGTTTTCAAACCCAGTCGCTGCTTGATCTCGTGCAGCGCAATCATGTTCTGTTTTACAACTTCGATATCACCGCCTACATGGCCCTTCTTATAGGTTTCCTGATAGAAGCCTGAGAGCGAAATACGGAAGTAACCCGGCTCGGCCAACAAGGCCTTTTCCATATTCTTGGCGAGATTGAGGTTGGTACTGATACCGCTGCCCATACCGGCGGCGTTGATGATCTCGATGAATTCGCCAATTTTTGGGTGAACCAAAGGCTCAGTCCAGTTGTACAGATAGATCGACTTGACCCCTTCTGTGCGGGCCTTTTCGACGATCTGTTTGAACATGTCGATCTGCATGGCTTTTTTGAAGTTGAGATTTTCCGAGTTGCCCATTGGGCACGAGGGGCAGCTCAAGTTACAGGCGCCGACGATATCGATGTACATATTCATTGCAAGGGGACCTCCTGGGTTCGAAAGTCACGCATCTCATCACTGCACGCTTTCAAGTCGCCGCTCGAGTTGGTTTTTTGACGGCATTACCGCGCTGGCAAGCAATAAGCGCACCACTTTTCTAAAGCGACATCAACTCCACAACCCAATCAATAAACACTCGCAACTTCAGACTGACGTGCCGGTTCGGTGGATACGCCACATAGAGCGGCATAGGGTCGAGTTGCCAGTCCTTGAACAGTGGCACCAGTTCGCCGCAAGCCACATGGGCATCGGACATATAAGTGGGCAGCCATAGCACGCCCATGCCTGCCAAACCTGCCGCGAGATAGGCATTACCATCATCGACCGCGAGCACGTGACGCCCTTTGATCCGCAGGCGTTCCGTGGCGTTGCGCAAAGCGTATGGCAGCGGTTTGCCGGTGCGCGCCCACAGGAAACCGACCACTCGGTGATCGGAGTCTTCGAGTTCTCGTGGATGCACTGGTATTCCGGCGCGGGCCAGGTAATCCGGTGCGGCGAACACACCCAACGGCAGATCAGCGACCTTGCGCGCCATCAACGATTGATCGAGTAATTCCCCGCCTCGCACGACGCAATCGACGTTCTCATCGATGATGTCGACGATGCGATCGCTGACGCCCATGTCGATCTGGATGTGCGGATAGCGCGCGTGAAAGTCGGGCAATGCGGGAATCAGGATCAACCGAGCCAACGGGCTCGGCACGTCCACCCGCAATCGGCCAGAGGGCACCGCCGCCGTACCGGGCAGGCTGGTTTCCGCATCGTCGAGGTCAGCCAGCAACTTGACCACACGCTCGTAGTAAGCGGCACCGTCAGCCGTGACGTTGACCTTGCGCGTGGTGCGATTGAGCAACTTCACCCGCAATCGCGCTTCCAGTTGCTGTACCAACTGGGTCACGGTGGTCTTGCTCATGTGCAGGGTTTCCGCCGCTTTGGTGAAGCTCCCCGCCTCGACCACCCGAGCGAAGGCCTGCATTGCATCGAATCGGTCCAAGGTTCGCGCCTCGATTGTTTGGGATTCACAAACAGTGAGCGCCAAGCTTGCGCGTTTATCGCCCGCCTGCAAATACCTACAGTGACTCCATCAACTCAACTGAAGGAGACACTCCATGACTCAGCGCGATGTGGTTTTCCCGCCGACCCGCCGTACCCTGTACGAACGTAACCGTTACTCGCCAGCCATTCGCTCCAACGGCTTTCTGTTTGTTTCCGGGCAAGTCGGCAGCACCGAGGACGGTACGCCCGAGCCGGATCTTGAAGATCAGGTGCGTCAGGCTTTCAACAACCTCAACGCCATTCTCGATGAGGCTGGTTGCAGCTTCGACGACGTGGTCGATGTCACCGTATTCATCGTTGACCCGCAGTCGAAGTTCGAGACGATCTGGAATGTCGTGCAGAGCGAATTCTGGGGCGATGCCCCGCACCCGACCGTGACTGCTGTTGGCGTGACCTGGCTGTATGGGTTTGATTTCGAGATCAAGGTGATTGCCAAATTGCCGTAGCGATCTTGGGCCATTCATACCACCTTGTTGCGCCCGCCCTGCTTGGCGGCGTAAAGGCGTTCATCCGCGAGCTTCAAGACGCTTGCCGCGGTCGCAGCGTCGGTATCGCGACACGCCACACCGATGGACATCGTCAACCTTCCCACCTGCGGCACCTCGGTTTCCTCGAGGTGCACGCGGATTCTCTGCGCGATCATTCGCGCGGTCTCCAGAGACGCGTCTGGAAGAATCAGCGCAAACTCTTCGCCACCGGAGCGGCACGCAAGATCGCCCGAACGCGAGTTCTGTTTGAGGATGTCGGCAACGCTTTTCAGGGCAATGTCGCCAACGTCGTGCCCAAAGGTGTCGTTGACGCGTTTGAAATGATCGATGTCCAGCGCCAGCACCGCATACCCCTGCCCGGTCTGATCCAGCACCTCCAGGGATGCATCCATGGCGCGCCGATTGGCCAGGCCGGTGAGGGGATCACTTTGCGCTTCATGGCTAAGCTGGCCGAGTTTCTGTTGCAGCAACTGCACGCCGGCCAACATGGCCTGGCGGATCGCGGCGGCGTCGCGGTACCAGGCATGCACCCGATCCAACCGCTGCGTGGTGTCAGGGGCTGCCAACTGGTCGGCAACCGCCGACAACTGCCGCAGTGGCCGAGCGATCAGGGTCGCTCCAACGAGGATCAGCGCAAGGCCGAACAGGCCCGCTGGAATCATCCCGACGATCATGTCGCGCATCAATTGCCCCAACGGGGCAAGGCTGCGCTCACGAGGTCGCTGCACCACCACCGCCCAATTGGCTGCTGGCACCCGGGCATACCCGGCGAGCATCGGCACACCTTTGTAGTTGTCACCTTGCAAGGTTCCGCTCTCACCGCGCAAAGCGGCGTCTACCGTAAGGCTCCAGCCCAGCACTTCGCCGATCCGCTTCGGATCCGGGTGATACAACAGCCGCCGGTTGCCATCGGCCACGAAAGCGAACGTGCCATCGTGATGAAAGTGGCGACTGATAATGGTGTGGAACGCGCTTTGCTCAAGCAAATACACAGAGCCGCCGACGATCCCGAGAAATGTGCCTGAGGGGCTGAAGACCGGCTGCGAAACGAACACCACCAGATTGCCTGCCGAGGAAACATACACCTCACTGACCAGAGGCCGGCGCTCCTTGAGGGCTTGTTGAATACCCTGCGATTGCAGCGTGGCACCGACAATCTGCAGGCTTTGCGGATACGCCTGAAGGACTTGACCGCTGGCATCGAGAATCGTCACTGAGTTGAAATCGGTGTCCTGCGCCTGCAAGCGCATGGCTTCTTTGCGCAATATCTCAGGCTCATCCCATTGATCGCCCAGCACCGTCGCGCTGTAACTCAAATGATTGTGGGCCGCGCCGAGAAATTCGCCGATGCTGGAAGCGACTTTCGCCGCATACGCGCCATTGGCTTCCAGCGTCGATTGAATCAGCGCCTCACGCTGCACGCGATAGGCGACATAAAGGCTGTTGCACAGGGTCGCCACGACCGATAACAGCACGAACAGCAGTATCAGTCCGCGCAGATCGATCGGCATCGGCCGGGAACGCTTCATCCCCTCACCCGGAGCGCGGATTTCCACTTCTGGACAACCAATGATGTGAGTAACGCTTGATCCATGAACAAAACTTCTGGTGATGGGCGGGACACGGTGAGCAGTTGCTGCCACGTTGAGAGTGTCATGGAGAATAGGCAGAGACCTGGCCTTTGTCACAGCCCGGAATACCGCGGTAACAGTTTCTTTGAGCTCGGCAAAAGCTGCATCCCCCATAATCGCGCCGCCCTCTTCTCGATGGCGCTGGCCTTTGCGCGTGTGAGTACGTATAACCTCGCCGATTCGTCTACCCTGAGTTTGCGCCTCACCCCGTAATTTCAGCTCTATCGACGCCCCTGAAACGGAGATTTCCATGTTCAAACGAACTCTGGCACTGACCGCCGGCCTGGCCCTGTCTTTTTCTGCACTGGCTGCACAAGCCGCCGACGTACTGCGCGTCAGCGCGATTCCCGATGAAGCCCCGACCGAACTGCTGCGCAAGTTCGAACCGCTGGGTGCCTATCTGGAGCAGCAACTGGGCATGAAGGTAAAGTTCGTGCCGGTGGCCGATTACCCGGCGGTGGTTGAAGCGCTGGCGACCGATCGCCTCGACATGGCCTGGCTCGGCGGTTTCACCTTCGTTCAGGCGCGTTTGAAGACCGACGCCACCACCCCGGTGATCCCGCTGGTGCAGCGTGAGCAGGATGCGCAGTTCACCAGTAAATTCATCACCGCTGACCCGAATGTGCACAGCCTCGCCGATCTGAAAGGCAAGACCTTTGCCTTCGGTTCCGTGTCGTCGACGTCGGGCAGCTTGATGCCGCGCTACTTCATGCTGAAAAACGACAACATCAAGCCAGAAGCCTATTTCAGCCGTGTCGCCTATTCCGGCGCCCACGACGCCACCGTCGCCTGGGTGCAGGCCGGCAAGGTTGACGCCGGTGTGCTGAACGCCAGTGTCTGGCAGAAACTGGTCGACGCCGGCAAGGTCGACACCAACAAAGTCAAGGTCTTCGCCACCACGCCGACCTATTTCGATTACAACTGGACCGTACGCGGCACCTTGGATCCGGCGCTCGCGGCGAAGATCAAAAAAGCCTTCCTTGATCTGGACCCGGCCAACCCGGAGCAGAAGAAGATTCTCGATCTGCAAGCCGCCAGCCGTTTCATCGACACCAAGCCTGAGAACTACAAGGGCATCGAGGAAGCCGCCCGCGCCGCCGAACTGCTGAAATGACCCTGAGCCTCAACCAGGGCAGCCTGCGCCACGCCAACGGAGTCGACGCCCTGCGCGGTGTCGACTTGCACATCGGCGCTGGTGAACAGGTCGCCATCATTGGCCCGTCCGGGGCCGGCAAATCGAGTCTGCTCAACCTGCTGGCCACCGCATTGCGGCCCAGCAGCGGTGAGCTGGAAGTATTGGGTGAACGTGCCTGGCACTTGTCCGCCCGCCAACGCCAACGCTTGCGCGCGCGCATCGGCCTGGTGCATCAGGCTCCGCCCCTGCCACCGCGTCAGCGCGTGGTTACCGCGGTGCTGGCCGGAAAACTCGGCCAGTGGAGCCTGGGCAAAAGCCTGTTGAATCTTCTGCATCCACTGGACGTGGTCGGTGCCCGCGCGGCATTGGCGCGGCTGGATCTGGGCGACAAACTCTTCGCCCATTGCCAGCAACTGTCCGGCGGCCAACTGCAACGTGTCGGCATCGCTCGGGTGTTGTATCAGGCGCCGGAGATTCTGTTGGCCGATGAGCCGGTGTCGGCCATGGATCCGGTCATGGCCGGGCACACGCTGTCGATCCTGTCGCGGCATGCGCGCGAACATAACGTCACTTTGATCGCGAGCCTGCATGCGGTCGATCTGGCGTTGTCGCACTTCCCGCGGGTGATTGGCTTGCGTGACGGGCAGATTCTGTTCGACAGCCCGTCCGGCGAAGTCACTCCCTCGATGCTCGATGCGCTGTACGCCAATGAAAAACTGCAATCGCCGACCGCTGCGGTGGCGCCTGTGACTGTGCAGATTCCACGATGCTGAAGGCCGATTCACGGGATCCCGCTGCATGGCCACGACTGCTGCTGACGTTGTTGGCGATTGCCTTGCTATGGCCGGGCATTCAGCTCAGCGAACTGGATCTGGGCGTACTGCTGCCCGGCAGCCAGAACGAAATGGGCCGGTTTGTGGCGCAATTCTGGCCACCCGCGCACGACGAAGCGTTTCTGCAGATCCTGTTCAAAGCGACTCTGCAAACCCTGGCGATTGCGACCGCAGGCATGGCGTTGGCTCTGCTGCTGGCGGTGCCGGCGAGTCTGATCGCCAGCCGCGCCTTGTCGCTGTCCGCCGCCTCGCGCGGCGGTGTGCCCAGCCGCTTGGGCCGTCTGCTGCGCTGGCCGGTTCGCGGCTTATTGATATTCCTGCGCAGCGTGCCGGAAATCGTCTGGGCGCTGCTGTTTGTCCGTGCGGTCGGCCTCGGCCCGGCGGCGGGTGTGCTGGCCATCGCTATCACTTACAGCGGCATGCTTGGCAAGGTTTACGCGGAGATTTTCGAGTCCACCAATCAGCGTCCGGCGCACGCGTTGTTGCAGGCTGGCAGTGGGCGACTGGCGGCGTTCGCCTACGGCACGCTGCCCAATGTCGGCGCGGAATTGCTGTCGTACACGGTGTATCGCTGGGAATGTGCGATCCGCGCTTCAGTGGTGATGGGGTTTGTTGGCGCTGGCGGGCTGGGGCAGCAGATCGATTTGTCGATCCGCATGTTCGCCGGCGGTGAAGTGGCGAGCATGTTGCTGACGTTCCTCCTGCTGGTGCTGGGCGCCGATCAACTCAGCCGCTTGCTGCGCTGGAGGCTGACATGAATCGCCTGATCAACCTGCTGCTGATCGCCGGCATCGCGGTCGCCGTCGTCGCTTCGTTCGCTTATCTGGGCCTGGACCTCGAAGAACTGGGCAGTGCCAACAGCCTCAAACAGATGGGCGCGTACATCCAGCGCTTTCTCAGCCCGGATCTGAGCGCGGCTTACCTCAAAGCCATCGTCCACGGTTCCCTGGAAACCCTGGCCATGTCGGCGCTCGGCACCTTGCTGGCCGCTGTGTTCGGCATCCTGATCGCTTTGCCGGCCGCCGGGCGGTTCGGCTGGCCGTTGCAAAGCGTTGCGCGTTTGCTGCTCAACGCTTTGCGGGCGATTCCGGAGCTGGTCTGGGCGGCGCTGATGGTGCTTGCTGCCGGCCTTGGCCCGAACGCGGGCACCCTCGCCCTCGCCTTGCACACCACGGGCGTGCTCGGGCGACTGTTCGCCGAAGCGCTGGAAAACACTCCGCCGCAACCGGCCGAAGCCATTCGTTTGCAAGGCAGTAATCCGGTCCTGGCTTTCTGCTACGGCACCTTGCCGAATCTCGCGCCGCAACTGCTCGCCTACATCCTGTACCGCTGGGAAAACAACATCCGCATGGCCAGCGTGCTGGGCTTTGTCGGTGCCGGCGGGCTCGGGCAGATGCTGTATGTCAGCCTCAGTCTGTTTCAGGAAGCCCAGGCCAGTACGGTCATCTTGGCGATGCTGGTGTTGGTGTTCATGGTCGACTGGTTGAGTGCCTGGAGTCGGCAGCGCTGGGTCAAGGCGTAGCGCCAGTGGATATCTGGCAAAAGCTGATTATGCTCAAGGAAACCTCGCGCATCCGTGCGGCGGTCTGACTGTGCAAGCTTCACGCGGAAACGATGACGGCATCTGCCACAAGGCCAGAGTGCGGTAAGCAGTAACGGGGGACTCCGGCCCACAACAATAAGCACGACGGAGAACACCCATGGCCACAATCGACACAGCATCCACCGGCAGTCCACCGCGCAGCGGCGGCATCACCAAAGAGGAGCGCAAGGTCATTTTCGCCTCCTCGCTCGGTACGGTTTTCGAGTGGTACGACTTTTACCTTTACGGCTCACTGGCAGCGATCATCGCCAAACATTTCTTTGCCGGCGTCAATGAAACCACCGCGTTCATCTTTGCCTTGCTCGCATTTGCCGCAGGCTTTGCCGTGCGGCCATTCGGTGCGATTGTGTTCGGGCGGCTCGGCGACATGATCGGACGCAAGCACACCTTTCTCATCACCATCGTCATCATGGGCGTCTCGACAGCCATTGTCGGTCTGTTGCCCGGTTACGCGACCATCGGCGTCGCCGCGCCGGTCATCCTGATCACTTTGCGTCTGCTACAAGGCTTGGCCCTGGGCGGTGAGTACGGTGGCGCAGCGACCTACGTGGCCGAACATGCGCCGCGCAATAGGCGGGGTTTTTTCACGTCGTGGATTCAAACCACCGCAACCCTCGGCCTGTTCCTGTCGCTGCTGGTGATTCTCGCCTGCCGCACCGCGCTGGGCACTGAAGCGTTCGAAGCCTGGGGCTGGCGCATTCCGTTTCTGCTGTCGATCCTGCTGCTGATCGTCTCGGTGTACATCCGCCTGCAACTGAGCGAGTCGCCGGTGTTCCAGAAAATGAAGGACGAAGGCAAGGCGTCGAAAGCGCCGCTGACTGAATCCTTCGCACGTTGGGACAACCTCAAAGTGGTGATCATGTCGCTGCTCGGCGGCACTGCCGGGCAAGCGGTGGTTTGGTACACCGGGCAGTTCTATGCGCTGTTCTTCCTCCTGCAAACACTGAAGATCGACCCGCAGACCGCCAACTTGTTGATCGCCGGCTCACTGCTGATCGGCACGCCGTTCTTCGTGATCTTCGGCAGCCTGTCCGATCGCATCGGACGCAAGCCGATCATCATGGTTGGCTGCATTCTGGCGGCGTTGACGTACTTCCCGATCTTTCATGCGCTGACCCAGTACGGTAACCCTGACGTGTTCATCGCTCAGGAGAAAAACCCGGTCAAAGTCATTGCCAACCCCGATCAGTGTTCGTTCCAATTCGATCCGGTGGGCAAGGCCAAATTCACCAGTTCCTGCGACCTGGCGAAGACCTTGCTGGCAAAACGCGCGATCCCTTATGAGAACGTGATCGCCGAACCGGGCACCGTTGCGCAAGTGCGCATCGGCGATAAAGTCGTCGAAAGTTTTGAAGGCAGTGCGCTGCCGGCTGCCGACTTCAAGACGCGCAACGATGCGTTTACCGCCACGTTGGGCACCGCGTTGAAAGAAGCCGGTTATCCGGAGAAAGCCGATCCGGCGAAAACCAATTACCCGATGGTGCTGCTCCTGCTGACCATTCTGGTGATTTACGTGACCATGGTTTACGGCCCCATCGCCGCGTGGCTGGTCGAGTTGTTCCCGACGCGCATCCGTTACACCTCGATGTCACTGCCCTATCACATCGGTAACGGCTGGTTTGGCGGGTTCCTGCCGACGGTGGCATTTGCCATGGTCGCGGCCACCGGGGATATCTATTACGGGCTGTGGTACCCGATCGTGATTGCGGTGATGACGGCGATCCTCGGCACGTTCTTCCTGCCGGAAACCAAGGATCGCGACATTCTTAAAGACTGACAATCGCTAGCAGGGCGAGCTCCCACAGGAATTTGTGGCAGCCAGCCCTGCTGTCGATGGCGGTTGCCGCACTGCGCAAAAATATCGAACGCCTGCCAAACCGTTGCCTCCAATGTTTACACCACTGGAGGTCACCACCATGAACAGCAAAGACAACAAAACCCCAAATGCGCCGCCTACCGATACGTCCGGCAAACCGGTCAACGTGGTCGAGCGCGACCTTGACGATCGTGACGATGACACCAAAGCAGTGGACGAAATCATCACGCCTTCGTCCACCCGCGTCAAAGAGCAGGATGCCGAAGAACTGCAGCGTAAGGTCGATGAGATCGAGCGCAAAGTGGCGGATGGCAACTGACCTTCTCTGCCATCTGAATTGATCGCGTCATCCGCTCAACAATACTGCCAGTGCCAACGCGTTAGCTGTCGCGGCGCCACTGGCGGTGTTGTCAAAAATGCACCAGATCGTAGCCCCCTGCGCCTCGGCAGCCTGCAAAGTCTTCGCAAGATCTTGCAGATAAGCGTCATCGTAAGCACTGTGATAAATGCGCGGTGAACCGTGTAGCCGCCAATACCGCGTCCCTTCCCAGCCAGCCGCTGACACGTCGTTGCTGATACGCGATGGATCGACGACTGCCTGAGCGATCCGATAAGCCGACAGCAGTGGTTCGGCCTTCACCCACGACTCATGACGAGGTTCCAGCGCCACGGCGCCGTCGTAGCGATGACGCAGTGCGCGGAAAAACCCCTCGGCGCAGACAGCATCAAACGCCAGTGACGGCGGCAACTGCAGGAGCAAACAGCCCAGGCGATCGCCGAGGCCGTTGCACTGCGACAGGAACTCGTCGAGCGCCGCCTCGCAATCGACCAGGCGGCGTTCGTGGCTGATGTGCTTGGGTAGCTTCACCGAAAAGCGAAAGCCTGCCGGCACCGATTCTGCCCAACGTTCATAGGTCGAGCGGCGATGCGGACGGTAGAACGAACTGTTGATTTCCGCACCGTTGAGCCGGGCGGCGTAGCGTTGCAGGTGCGTGCCCTCGGCCGGAAACTCCGGCCAGTGTTCGCGCCCCAGACTCCACCCGGCACAACCGATGAAAATCAATCGCTCACCGCTTCTTGCCGGGCAGGACAGAGCCGAGCACCTGCTTGGCGGTTTGCACCAGGATGCCCGCCTCGTCCGGGTCACCTTTGAGCAACGTCGTGGCGAATTTTTTCGCCTGCTCAAGTTTGATGTGCGGCGGCAGCGGCGGCACGTTCGGGTCAGTCTTGAACTCGATCAGCACCGGCACCTCCGAAGCCAAAGCCTGTTCCCAGGCGCCGGCGACATCCTCTTCGCGATCCACGAAAATCCCTTTCAGGCCGATGGAAATCGCAAACAAGTGATACGGCACGTCAGGAATGCTCTGCGAGGCGACGAATTTCGGATCGCCCTCCATCACCCGCTGTTCCCAGGTGACCTGATTGAGATCCTCGTTATTGAACACCGCGCAGATCCATTTCGGGCTCTGCCACTGCCGCCAGTATTTGGCGACGGTGATCAGCTCGGCCATGTTGTTCATCTGCATCGCCCCGTCGCCGACCAGCGCAATCACTGCGCGCTCGGGATAAGCGAATTTCGCCGCAATCGCATAGGGCACAGCGGCGCCCATCGAGGCGAGGCCGCCGGACAGCGAGCACTTCATGCCGCGACGAATCTTCAGATCGCGAGCGAACCAATTGGCGCAAGAGCCGGAATCGCTGGTGATGATCGCGTCATCCGGCACGCGCGGTGACAACTCATAGACCACGCGCTGGGGATTGACCGGATCAGCTTTGGCCATCGCGCGTCTTTCCAGGGTTTTCTCCCAACTGCCGCGCCAGCCTTCGATCTTTTTGCGCCACTTGCCCGAGGTCTTTTGCTCGAGCAGCGGCAGCAGCGCCGCGAGGGTTTCTGCCGAATCACCGACCAGATTGACTTCCATCGGATAGCGCAGGCTGAGCATGTCGGGCTGCAAATCGATCTGCACACCGCGCGCCTGACCTTCTTTGGGCAGGAACTCTGAGTACGGGAAACCCGAGCCAATCATCAGCAAGGTGTCGCATTCGTTCATCAGTTTGTAGCTGGGCTCGGTGCCAAGCAGACCGATACTGCCGGTGACCCAAGGCAGATCATCCGGCAACACCGCTTTGCCGAGCAGCGCTTTGGCAACGCCAGCCCCGAGTTTTTCAGCGATGGCGATGACTTCGTCGGTCGCCTCCAGAGCACCGGCGCCGACCAGAATCGCAACTTTCTCGCCCGCGTTCAGCACGTCTGCCGCTCGCTGCAAGTCAGCGTCGTAGGGCAGCACTTTCGGCTTGGTGTAACCGACGCCGGAATGCGCGGTGCCATGGGCACGGGCCGGGGCCTCGTATGCAAGATCCTGCAGATCATTGGGCAGGATCAGCGCGGTCACGCGGCGCTCACCTATCGCTGTACGCACCGCCCGGTCGAGCAGATGCCGCACTTGCGAAGGCGCCGAGGCCTGTTGCACGAAGGCACCCGCGACATCCTTGAACATCGAGACCAGATCGAGTTCCTGCTGATAGTGGCTGCCCAATGCGGTGCGCGCCTGCTGACCGACGATGGCCAGCACCGGCATGTGATCCATCCGCGCATCGTAGAGCCCGGTGATCAAGTGCGAAGCGCCGGGGCCTGAGGTGGCCATGCACACGCCCAGTTCGCCGGTGAATTTGGCGTGGGCCGAAGCCATGAACGCAGCCATTTCCTCGTGCCGCGCCTGAACGAATTCGATCTTGCCCTTGGCTCGATCGAGCGCCCCGAACACGCCGTTGATGCCGTCGCCCGGATACCCGAAGATCCGCGTGACGCCCCATTGGCTGAGCCGCTCAACCAGAAAATCTCCCACTGTCATTGTCATCTCGATCCTCGTCTTTTCGCCGATGTAAGGGTCTGGACAGTTGGGCGGACAGCGAAGTTTCGATTGATTTTCCAGCCTCGGTGTACACAGGGCTGTGAATGGATAGCGCCGCAGCGCCATTCGCGAGCAAGCTCGCTCCCACATTTGAAATGCGATCCCCGGTGCGTTAGCGCGGTGGATGCACGGTCAACGTCACCAGTTTGATCACGATCGGCCGAACCACCAGGATGCACAGAAACGCCACGGGCATCGCCGTTTTGTACGCGTGCAGCGCATTGCTCAGGTAATTGTTATCAATGCCAGCATTGGCAGCCGTGATCACCAGCGACATCAGAAACGCCATGATCGTCGCCATATAAAGCGCAAACACATAGGGCGTGGCACGATGGGAGAGCCGGCGACGGCGGATATAAACTGCTTCGGTGGCACGTTGATTCATAGGAACTTTTCCATCCAGTTGACAGGGAACGAGCACGTTAACAATGATGATTTGCGCCCACTAGACGCTCAAAGCTTGCTGCTTTATAAAGAAAACCTTACGAATCGAAAGCGATGGACGGACCCGAATGAACCTGTTGGCGGCGATTGCCAGTTTTATCAAAGTGGTCGAATCGGGCTCCATCGTCGGCGCGGCCAAGAGCTTGGGCATCAGTGCCGCGGCGGTCAGCCAGACGCTCAATCGCCTCGAAACGCACCTCGGTGTGCGCTTGCTGCAACGCACCACGCGCAGCCTGGCGCTGACAGAAAACGGTGCGGTGTATTACGAAAAGGTTCGGCGCATTGCGCAGGATCTGGAAGCGGCGCAAAGCGCAATCAGCAGCGATGAAACCGAACTGCAGGGCCGCTTGAGCATCGCCTCCACCGCTGCATTTGGCCGCCATGTGCTGGCGCCGTTGATTGCCGGTTTCGCCGCGCAACATCCGCGTCTGCTCATCGAACTCTCGACCACCGACAACAAAATCAACCACATTCAGGATCGCATCGACCTGAGCCTGCGCATCAAGCCGCAATTGGAGGACGGCATCGTCGCGCGCCAGATCGCCTCACTGCCGTTCATCCTCTGCGCCGCGCCAGCTTATCTGCAGCGCGCCGGTTGGCCGCGCTCCCCCGATGAACTCGAACACCACGCGTGCCTGGCGTTTCGCTACCCGCTGGACGGGCGTTTTCTGCGCTGGGGTTTCGTCCGCGACGGGCAGCGCAACGACGCCGACATCAATGCCACGGCGATCAGCGATGACATTGATGCGCTGGCGCACATGGCGGTCAACGGCGCGGGAATCACCCGCCTCGCCGAATTTGTCGCGGCGCCGCTGATCGAGCGTGGGCAATTGGTGTCGTTATTCGAAGACCACCACAGCGCGGTGATCGAGCCCATGGAGATCTACGCCTGCGTGCAGGAACGCGAGGCGATGACGCCGAAGGTCAGAGCGTTCGTGGACTATCTGACCGAACATCTGGCTGGACGCTGGCCTACGAGATGAACGATAACGTCACCATGCAATGCTATGCGCCGGGATCTTTCCGGTACGTGGCGATCAATGCTAAACCTGCCAACGATGAGGTCCGTTTCAATGAGCAAAGCGTCTTACGTTCCGCCCAAGGTCTGGAAAAACACCGCAGCGTCCGGCGGTCAATTCGCCAACATCAACCGCCCAACCGCCGGGCCGACCCATGACAAAGCCCTGCCGGTGGGCAAACAACCGTTGCAGCTGTACTCGCTGGCCACGCCGAACGGTGTGAAGGTCACGATTCTGCTGGAAGAGTTGCTCGCGCTCGGCCACACCGAGGCCGAGTACGACGCGTGGCTGATCCGCATTGGCGAGGGCGATCAGTTCTCTAGCGGCTTCGTCGAGATCAATCCGAACTCGAAGATTCCGGCGTTGCTGGATCGCAGCGTTGAACCGCCGGTTCGCGTGTTCGAATCCGGCGCGATTCTGCTGTATCTCGCGGAAAAATTCGGTGCTTTCCTGCCCAAGGATCCGGCCGGGCGTACTGAAACGCTGAACTGGCTGTTCTGGCAAATGGGCGCGGCGCCTTATCTGGGCGGCGGCTTCGGGCACTTCTATGCCTATGCGCCGGAGAAACTGGAATACCCGATCAACCGCTTCACCATGGAAGCCAAGCGGCAACTGGATGTGCTGAACCGGCGTCTGGCCGAAAGTGCCTACCTGGCCGGCGACGACTACACCATCGCCGACATCGCGGTGTGGCCGTGGTACGGGCAACTGGTGCGCAACAATATGTATTCAGCGGCGGAGTTTCTCGCGGCAGACGAATACACCCATGTGCAGCGTTGGGCCGAAGACATCGCCAAGCGTCCGGCGGTCATTCGCGGGCAGCGCGTTAACCGCACGTGGGGTGATGAAGACAGTCAGGTGCCGGAGCGGCATTCGGCTGACGATCTGAACTGAAACTACTTCCCAACAGGTCCATTTTTCATCAGCAGTGCCACCGGTCGAAGGCCCTTTTGACCGGTCGCTGCTGAGTCTTTCGTCCACCTCTGCAGCCCTCGATTTTCCCCGCCTTGACGGCAAAACGTCGTGCATTTCGTGCTGACGTTGTTTCGCCGTGCTTCCGCGCAAATGTGAAAAATTCATTAACTAACTGACTCGTATGCCTTTCTTCCGTTGATGCGATCTGAGACACTAATGAGAACAATTATTACATACGCTTGCATCAGATTCGTTTTCGTACCATTGGGGGAATCAGTTAGATGTCGTTTCACGCCAATCACCGCCGTTCGCACCTCTCGCCTAACCTGCTGGCACTCGCCATTTGCATGGCCGGCGCCACACCTGTTCTGGCCGAAGATACCGCGCCTGCCACGCTGGAACTCGGCGCCACCGAGATCGGCGCCACGCAAATGAGCAGCACCACCGAAGGCACGGACTCCTACACCACCGGCCCGATGCAGACCGCGACCAAATTGCCGCTGACCATGCGCGAAACGCCTCAAGCGGTGACGGTAATTACCCGTCAGCGCATGGACGATCAGAACATGACCAGCATCAATGACGTGGTTAGAGCGACGCCGGGGTTGTTCCTCAGTCAGTCCAGCGGCCCGGGTCGACAGACTTACAGCGCCCGCGGTTTCGACATCGACAACATCATGTACGACGGCCTGCCGAGCACCTACTCGCCATTCACCATGGCCGTGCAGCCTAACCTGGCCATGTTCGACCGCGTTGAAATCGTGCGCGGCGCGACCGGCCTCGTCACCGGCGCCGGCAACCCTTCGGCGGCGATCAACATGGTGCGCAAACGCCCGACGGCCACGCCGCAAGTGAGCCTTACCGGTGCGGCGGGCAGTTGGGATGATTACCGTGGCGAGCTCGACGCCTCCGGCCCGCTCAACGATAGCGGCACATTGCGTGGCCGCATCGTCGGCTCCTATCAAGGCGCCGACAGCTTCCGCGACAAAGAACAGAACGATCACGGCCTGTTTTACGCCATCGGTGAAGCCGACCTGAGCGAGAGCACCACCGCGACCCTCGGTTTCTCCCGTCAAAACGAGCAGACCAACTATTTCTGGGGTGGCTTGCCGATCGGCACTGATGGCCATCACCTCGACCTGCCCCGCTCCACCTACCCGGGCACGGATTGGGAAAACAAGAAGCTGCAGATCGACACCGTGTTCGGTGAAGTTGAACACCGCTTCGACAACGACTGGAAGCTGCACCTCGCCGGTTCGTCCTCAACGCTGAACGGCGAATTCTCCGGCACTTACCTGTCGCGCTACGCAGGTCCGCTGGAAACCACGGCCTATCAGTCGCACAACACCGATAAGCAAACCGCGTTCGACGCCTTTGCCAGCGGCCCGTTCGAAGCGTTCGGCCGCACCCACGAACTGGTCGTCGGCGCGAGCAACCGTGCTTACGATGCGACTTCCAAAGAATACGATCCGTACACCACGGCCTGGCCGATTGGCGCGCCGAAGCCTGACTTCGTGCGTGACGGCAAGACCCGCAGCGTCACCACTCAGGACGCCTTCTACCTGACCACTCGCCTGAGCCTGAGCGATCCACTGACGCTGATCCTCGGCAGCCGTCTCGACTGGTACGACTACGATGACCGCAGTGGCGATGGTGACTACAAAGTTACGCGCAACCTGACCCGTTATGCCGGCCTGATCTACAAGCTCGACGATCACCACTCGGTCTACGCCAGCTACACCGACATTTTCACCCCGCAAACCCAGAAAGATCTGTCCGGCAAACTGCTGGAGCCGATCGTCGGTGAGAACTACGAGGTCGGCATCAAGGGTGAATACTTCGACGGCGCGCTCAACGGCAGTGTGGCGGTGTTCCAGATCGACCAGACCAACCGCGCCACCCTTGCGGACAATCAGTTCGGCTGCCCGGTCATGACCTGTTACCAGGGTTCCGGCAAAGTCCGCAGCCAGGGTCTGGACGTCGAACTGCAAGGTGCGCTGACCGAGAACTGGCAAGTCGGCGCCGGCTACACCTACACCCGCGCCCACTACATCAAGGACGAAAACCCGGACAACAACAATCAGCGTTTCGACACCGACACGCCTGAGCACTTGTTCAAGGTTTCGACGATGTACCGCTTGCAGGGCCCGCTGGAGAAATTCCGCGTCGGCGGCAACGTCTACTGGCAGAGCCGCATGTACAACGACATCACCCTGGCCAATGGCGGCAGCTACCGTCTCGAACAAGGCGGCTATGCGGTCACCGACCTGATGGCCGGTTACGAGGTCAACAAACACCTGGACCTGCAGGTCAACGCCAACAACATCTTCGACCGTGAGTACTACTCGTCCATCGGCTCCGACGTGACCTGGGGCTCGACCGACAACTACGGCAATCCGCGCAGTTACATGCTGACGGCCAAATACAAGTTCTGACTCTGACGCATTAGTCATGGCTGGCAATAAGGGATAGTCTCTGCTTCGATACCCACTCGAAGCGCCAGCCATGACCAATCCCGTGTTCTCCTCCGACATTGAAGCCATCCGCAGCATTGACGCCGTGCCGGTCATCCTGAGCATGGTCAAGCACCTCACCGGCATGCGCTTTGCGGCGGTGGCGCGAGTCACCGACAAGAACTGGGTGGCGTGCGCGGTCGACGACTCGATCGATTTCGGGCTCATGCCCGGTGGCGAACTGGTACTCGAATCGACTATCTGCCATGAAATCCGCCAACACCAGCAGCCGGTCATTTTCGGCCATGCCAGCGCCCACCCGATTTTTTCCCTGCACCACACGCCAAAAACCTATGGCCTGGAAAGCTACATCTCCATTCCCATCGTCAAAGCCAATGGCGACTTTTTCGGCACGCTGTGCGCCATCGACTCAGTCCCGGCGAAGCTCGACGAGCCGGCCATCGCGAAAACGCTGACGCTGTTCGCCCAACTGATTGCGATGAGCCTCGACACGCAAAGCCGTCTCGAAGCGGCCAAGACCGAACTGAACAGCGCCAATGAATTGGGCCGGCTGCGCGAACAGTTCATCGCGGTACTCGGGCATGATCTGCGCACACCGTTGAGCGCCATTCGCATGAGCGCCGACCTGCTGGAAACCAGGACCGAAGAGAAACGCTCGCTCAATTTGCTTTCGGCGATCCGCAAAAGCTCGGTGCGCATGGGCGTATTGATCGAAAACATCCTCGACTTTGCCCGTGGACGCCTGGGCGACGGGATTCCGGTCCAGCGCAAACTGGTGGATGACCTGCAACAGACGCTGCAGCAAACCCTTGAAGAGGTGCAGGCTTCGCACCCGCGAGCGACGTTCACGCACACGCTGAACGTGCCGAGCGGGGTCTATTGCGATGCGCTGCGCATCAGCCAGTTGCTGTCCAATCTGCTGGGCAACGCGGCCACTCATGGCTCGATCAGTGCGCCGATCATCCTCAACGCTTACGCTGAGAACGATGAAATCGTGATTTCGCTGACCAACCAGGGCACGCCGATTTCGGCGCAATTGATGCCGCTGCTGTTCGAACCGTTTTCCCGGTCCGAAGCCGGGCAGCGTAACGAGGGATTGGGACTGGGGCTTTATATCGCTGCGCAGATTGCGGCGGCACACAGCGGCACGTTGAGCGTCACCTCAACCGCTGAATCGGGAACCTGCTTTGTCGCGCGGTTCCCGGCGCAGTTCAAGTGGGTGTGAATCCCCAGGCAAAAAAAACCCGCGACCGAATGACGGCGCGGGCAAAAAATTGGTTGGTTGCGGCCAACCAAAGGAGCTCTTTCAAATACGCGTAGAGGGCCAGATCAGATGCAATCCTGAGCCGCCCGCTCAAAACTCGAAGGCAAATAGTTAGTTGCCAGCAAATGACGCTCATACAGGAACACCTTGCCACCCGTGCCCGCCTTGTAAGCCTCCAGAATGTTGTCCGCCGAAATCTTGCTCGGCACCACAATCCGATAACTGCGCTGAGTCTGCGAAACCGTCGGGGTCATCGCGCTGCCCTGCAACTTCGGCACCACGCAATCAGCGTATTGCGCGGGCGTCTTGCTGGTCTGCAAGGTCAGGGTCGGGTTGTTCGGCGCAGAGGCGCAACCGGTTAGCAACAAAGCAGCGGCGGCCATGGCAGGCACGAAGAAAAGACGCATAGGGGTAATCCTGAAAATAAAGGTTCGGTTCAACCGGCAACGGTTCAGCCTCACGGAGCCGCCGTTACCATTTATGTTTTAGAGTCAGCTCGACGCTACCAGCGCCTTCAGCGACACATCGAATTGCTTCAGCGCGTTGAGTTGCAGGTCGCGCTGCTTGTCGATTTGCGCGGCAATCGCCGGCGCCGACTGGTTGTGCACCCACACCGACGGCAACTGTTTTTCCACCGCGCCTTCGGCTTTACCGATGTATTGCAGGTCGGCGTCGTAGAACCGCGCGGTAAAACGCGCTTCCACCAGACTGTTGCGCTGGGTCAGCAAGCGGTTGAAAGTGTCCAGCTTGACCACCACGTCCGGGTGCGCCTGAACCAGCGCATCGAGGTTGTCGTAGACCGTCACCGACAGGAACTGCTGCTGCAGCGAACTCACCAACCAGTCGATGGCCAGTTCCGGATCGGAGCTGCCAACGAAGGCTTGGCGAATCCGCGAATCCAGCGCGTCTTGCGCACCGTTGGCCGCCATGTCGTGGTAGCGCTCAAGGTATTGCAGGTTGTCCAGGGTGTTTTCGCTGAGCAACACGCCAACCGTCTGCGAATGTTGCAACACGGTGCTGCTCGCGGCGATGGCGGGAAGATGACAAGACCCGGCGTCGCCAGCGAAGGCCGGTGCAGTGGCAAGTGCTGCACCTGTCAGCAAGGCGGCCAAAGCCAGTCGGGTCAGAGTCTTCATCGCGCATATTCCTTGAGCGGCGTGTTCGATGGAGGCAATTTTCCGCCGATCGCCAACAAAGCAGAACTTGCGTTTAGTGATGGTCACTATTACTTCTAGCAATAGTTGCGCGACGTGCAGACTGATACACACTCACTACAAATAGAAAAACAGCAGCGAGGAAGCTTCCTTGAGAACATTTGACCTGATCCGCGACGCGGTTTTGCCCGACTTTCGTGAGCGTGTGGCCGAATACCTGGTCCAGTACGAAAGCGTGCTGCTCGACAAGAACCCCGCCGACCCGCAGCTCATCCAGGACACCGCCAATCAATTGCGCGGCTATTTGCGTGGTTTGAACACCACCCGCGTGCTCGGCATGGCTTACTGGGAAGAGCTTGATCGTCGAGTCGTCGACACTTGGCTGACGCCGTCGCAGTGACCGATAGGCGCAGCCGCAAAATGCAGACGCGCCCTGCCCCGCGCCGATGGTCTGCGCGGCAACGCGCCCACTGCGAAAAACCCGTCCGAACGCTTACAATCGCCGGTCTTACCGCCAATCAGACAGGCCCGCCCGGAAATGCCGCTCGACCCTCCTACGATGCTCACCCTCTCGATCGCACTCGCAGCCGCCGCAGCGCTGTATCTGGCGATTGAATGGCGCAGCATCCGCGAGCCTTCGCTGCTGTTCTGGAGCGCGGGTTTCGCCACGATCACCGTGGGCTCCACCCTTGCACTGTTGCGCAGCAGCGGCTTTCTGCTGATCGGCATCTGGTTCGCCAACGGCTTGCTGGTCACCGCGCATTTCCTGTTTTTGCTGGGCGTGGTGCGCTTCACCCAGATCCGTTTGTCCGTAGCGTGGTACCTGATCTTCGTGATCTGGCTGGTCATGCTGCTGTTGCCGGACGGGCCGCTGTGGTCGAAGGTCATGCTGGCGGCCAACTCTTTGCTGGTGGCGCTGGCGACGCTCAAGGCCAGTTCGCTGTTGCGCCCGCACGGCAAGTCACTGAGAGTCGGCGCGGTGCAACTGCGCTACGTCCTCTTGGGGCACGGGATTTTCTACGTGGCCAAGGCGCTGACCGTGGTGATCCCCGGCACGCTCATCGATCTGGCGGCCTTTCGGGGCGAAATCATTCAAATTTCCCTGGTCGAAGGCGCCATGGCGATCATGTTGATCGCGCTGTCGATGACCGGCACCGAGCGCTACCGCCGGGAAAAACAGATCGCCCGCCTCGCCGAGCGCGATCCGCTGACCGCCCTCTACAACCGCCGCGCCCTCGAAAAACGCGCGCCGCGCCTGTTGGCAGATGTCTCAGCAGAACGCCCCGGCGCCCTGCTGCTGATCGACATCGACAACTTCAAACTGGTCAACGACCAATATGGCCACAGCGCCGGCGACCGGTTGCTGATTGCCTTGAGCGAAATGATCCGCTCACTGCTGCCGCGCAATGCGCTCACCGCCCGACTGGGCGGCGACGAATTCGTCATTCTGCTGAACAACGCTTCCAGCGAAGGCGTCGTCGAACTGGGCAACACCTTGCGCGAGCAGTTCCTGACCAGCGCTTCGCAGACCTTCCCCACCCCCGCCGCCGTGACGCTGAGCATCGGTGCCAGCCTGTTCGAGCAACCGCCCGCCAGCCTCACCGCGCTGATCGAGCAAGGCGACGCCGCGCTCTACGAATCGAAGCGCGGTGGCCGTAACCGTTTGCGCCTGACCGGGCTCACCACTCCAGGATAATAAAAACCATGTCCCGTCCCGTTACCTCTCTGCAAGACCTCGCCGCCCCCGAAGGCGTTTGCTACGGCTGCGGCGGGCGCAACCCCCACGGTTTGCACGTCAAAAGTCGCTGGGATGAAGACGGCGTGCACGTGATCGCCGAACACCTGCCAGACGCCAAATACTGCGGCTGGCCAGATCTGGTCTACGGCGGCCTGCTCGCCATGCTGGTCGATTGCCATTCCAACTGGACCGCCATGGCCTACCACTACCGCGCCGAACAGCGCGAGCCGGGCAGCCTGCCGCGTATCGATTGCGTCACGGGCAATCTGGGCATCAAATTCATCAAGCCGACGCCGATGGGTGTGCCGCTGACGTTGAAGGCCAGGGTTGAAGGCGACGTCGGGCGCAAGACCCGGGTGATTTGCGAGGTGTTTGCCGGTGATGTGCTGACGGCGGTGGGCGATTCGGTGTTTGTGCGGGTCGACACCGCGCAACTGGCCGATGCCGCGCACGGTCGCTAAGTGTGGGTGGCGGCCTGGTTATAAGGCCCGCTTGAGCACCGCAGTCGACACCCGCGGCACGATCATCTTTTCGATCAGCTCGACCACCTCCTTGGCGCCATAGCAGCGAAACTTGACGCTGCCGGCATCGGTGTCCAAACGGATGATCTTGGTGAAGAAGCCGCCTTCATTGCTGACCTTGCGGATCATGCCGATCGGAATCTCGATATCCAGCGTGCCGTCCTGGACCAGCCGGTTCATGGCATTGGCGTTGAGGTGAATGGCCGTCCGAGTCAGGACCATCTTCCCGCCAACCCACAAACCTCCATAAGCGTGCTGGAAAGCGTCCATCACATCCGCCAGTACGCCGACATTGCCCGCGCCAACGTCATCGTAAAACTCGCCGATCTCGTCGTAATTCACTTCAACATCAGCCACCAGAAAGTTGACCAGTTTGGATTTCACGATCTTTTCCGACATCTGCATTGCTCCTTGAATTGAATCATTGCCCATGACCTTAGGCGCTGGGCGCAGATGCTAGCACTTGGCCGCCAATTGAACGAAACAAAGGTTGGTTTGGTGCTGCCGGATTGTGGGTTCGACTGATGCACCGAGGTGACTTTTATCGCTAGCAGGGCTAGCGCCTACAGGGACCGTTGGCGGATTCAGGCTTGAGGGGCGAGGGCGAAAATTGCCCGCAAAAAAAAGCACCCGAAGGTGCTTTTTTTATACAGGCAGGGCCATTCAGCTTGATACGTTCGCCCGCGCCGTGTGCAGCTTTTTATAGCTCTCAATCAAACGCAAATGCCGATCCAGCCCTTCCAGTTTCATGCTCGTCGGCGTCAAGCCGTAGAAGCGCACGCTGCCGTTGACCGAGCCGATCGCGGCGTCCATGCGCTCGTTGCCGAACATGCGGCGGAAGTTGGTTTCGTAATCTCCCAGCTCCAGGTCTTCGTCCAGTTCCATCTCCAGCACCACGTTGACGGCTTGATAGAACAAGCCGCGTTCGACGGTGTTGTCGTTGTATTGCAGGAAGGCTTCGACCAGATCCTTGGCTTGCTCGTACTTCTGCAGGGCGAGGTAGATCAGCAGGCGCAGTTCCAGGATCGTCAGTTTGCCCCACGGCGTGTTGTCGTCGAACTCAATGCCGATCAGCGTGGTGATCTCGGTGTAATCGTCCAGTTCGCTGTTTTCCAGACCTTGGGCGAGGTTGCGCAGGCCGACCTTGCTCAGGTTATGCAAGTTGAGGATGTCGGCGCGGAATTGCAGGGCTTTGTTGGTGTTGTCCCAGATCAGGTCTTCGACCGGGTAGATCTCCGAGTAGCCCGGCACCAGGATGCGGCAAGCCTTGGCACCGATGTGCTCGTAGACCGCCATGTAGACTTCCTTGCCCATGTCTTCGAGGATGCCGAACAGCGTCGCGGCTTCCTCGGCATTGGAATTTTCGCCTTGGCCGGAGAAGTCCCACTCGACGAATTCGAAGTCAGGCTTGGCGCTGAAGAATCGCCACGAGACCACACCGCTGGAATCGATGAAGTGCTCGACGAAGTTGTTCGGCTCGGTCACGGCTTGGCCAGAGAACGTCGGCTGCGGCAGGTCGTTCAAACCTTCGAAGCTGCGGCCCTGCAACAACTCGGTAAGGCTGCGCTCCAGCGCCACTTCCAGGCTCGGGTGCGCGCCGAACGAGGCGAATACGCCGCCGGTGCGCGGGTTCATCAGCGTCACGCACATCACCGGGAATTCACCGCCCAGCGACGCATCCTTGACCAGCACCGGGAAGCCCTGCTCTTCCAGGCCTTTGATGCCAGCGAGGATGCTCGGATATTTCTCCAGCACTTCCTGCGGCACGTCCGGCAGGGCCATTTCGCCTTCGAGGATTTCGCGTTTCACCGCGCGTTCGAAGATTTCCGACAGGCACTGCACCTGCGCTTCGGCCAAGGTGTTGCCGGCGCTCATGCCGTTACTGAGGTAGAGGTTTTCGATCAGGTTGGACGGGAAGTACACCACTTCATTGTCCGACTGGCGCACAAATGGCAGCGAGCAGATGCCGCGCTGAGTGTTGCCGGAGTTGGTGTCGAACAGGTTCGAACCGCGCAATTCGCCGTCACGGTTGTAGATCTTCAGGGTGTAGTCGTCGAGGATCTCGCTCGGCAACTCGTCTTTGGCACCAGGTTTGAACCACTTTTCGTCCGGATAGTGAACGAATTCGGCATTGGCGATCTCTTCGCCCCAGAACTGATCGTTGTAGAAGAAGTTGCAGTTCAGGCGCTCGATGAACTCGCCCAGCGCCGAGGCCAGTGCGCCCTCTTTGGTCGCGCCTTTGCCGTTGGTGAAGCACATGGGCGAATGCGCATCGCGGATGTGCAGCGACCAGACGTTGGGCACGATGTTGCGCCACGAGGCGATTTCAATCTTCATGCCCAGATCGGCCAGAATCCCCGACATGTTGGCGATGGTCTGCTCCAGCGGCAGATCCTTGCCGGCAATGTAAGTGCCCGCCTCGGAACCGGAGGCCGGCATCAACAAGGCCTGCGCATCGGCGTCGAGGTTATCGACTTCTTCGATGATGAACTCGGGGCCGGTCTGCACGACCTTCTTCACCGTGCAGCGGTCGATCGAACGCAGAATGCCTTGGCGATCCTTGTCGGAGATGTCTGCGGGCAACTCGACCTGAATCTTGAAGATCTGGTTGTAGCGGTTTTCCGGGTCGACGATGTTGTTCTGCGACAGGCGAATGTTCTCTGTCGGGATGTTGCGGGTGTCGCAGTACAGCTTCACGAAGTAAGCCGCGCACAAGGCCGACGACGCCAGGAAGTAGTCGAACGGCCCCGGTGCCGAGCCATCGCCCTTGTAGCGGATGGGCTGATCGGCGATCACCGTGAAGTCGTCGAACTTGGCTTCAAGTCGAAGGTTGTCGAGAAAGTTGACCTTGATTTCCATGCGGGATTACCAGAATACGGCTAAACGAATGGCCGCCATTATCCGGTTTTTCAGCGGGAAGTCTCGTGCTTTCGGGCTCGACCGCTGGCCGGCGCCCCGCCAGCGGCGCTGCTTTGCCGGGTTATCTGGCCAGCAGTTCGCGCACTCGCCCGCCGAGGGAGTCCACCGCGAACGGCTTCGTCAGCACCTGCATGCCCTCGTGCACCTGACCGTTGTCGAACACCGCATTTTCCGCGTAACCGGTGATGAACAAAGTCTTCAAACCGGGACGCACCTGTACCCCGGCATCCGCCAGTTGCCGGCCATTCATGCCGCCGGGCAGCCCGACATCGGTCACCAGCAAATCAATGTGCACATCGGAGCGCAGCAGTTTCAGGCCGGCGATGCTGTCGGCCGCCTCGATCACCGTGTAACCGAGTTCGCCGAGCACATCGGCCAGCAACATGCGCACGGTCGGTTCGTCGTCCACCAGTAATACCGTCTCACCCTGAGACGCGGCCGCCCGCGCCGATTCGCCAAGGCTGTGTTCGTCATGCAGCGCTTCGCCGTGATGCCGGGGCAAAAAGATACACACCCGCGTGCCCTCGCCCACGCGTGACTCGATATGCACCTGCCCGCCGGATTGCTGGGCAAAGCCGTAAATCATCGAGAGGCCCAGCCCGGTGCCCTGGCCGATCGGCTTGGTGGTAAAGAACGGCTCGAAGACATGCGCCAGCACTTCCGGCGACATGCCGCTGCCGGTGTCGCTGACACTCAGGCAGAGGAACTCGCCTTCCGGCAGGTCATACGCCCGTGCCGCTTGTTGGTTCAACCAGAGGTTCGAGGTTTCGAGGGTAATGCGCCCGCCATCGGGCATGGCGTCACGGGCATTGATGCAGAGGTTGAGCAGCGCGTTTTCCAACTGGCTCTTGTCGACGAAGGCCGGCCACAGATCGGTCGAGCCGACGGTTTCGAGGAGAATGCCCGGGCCCGCCGTGCGCTGGATCAGCTCAGCCATGCCGTACATCAGCGTGTTGACCTGGGTGGCGCGAGGCTCGAGGGTCTGGCGGCGCGAAAACGCCAGCAACCGATGGGTCAATGCTGCCGCGCGTTTCGCTGCGCCTTGTGCGGCGGTCATGTAGCGGTCGACTTCGCTCAAGCGCCCTTGGGCGATGCGCCGGCCCATCAACTCCAGCGCGCCGGAAATACTGGTGAGCAGGTTATTGAAATCGTGGGCCAGGCCACCGGTCAATTGGCCGACCGCTTCCATTTTCTGCGACTGACGAAGGGTTTCTTGCGCCTGCATCAACTCGGCGGTGCGCTCGCTGACCCGCTGTTCCAGAGTCTCGTTGAGTTCGCGTAACCGCGCGGCGGTCTGGCGTTGCTGCTCTTCGACTTCGCGCAAAGCCTCTTCGGCCATGGTCCGTTCCAGCAGGTCAGCGGCTTGTCGGGCGAGAATGTCCAGCAAACGCAGATCCCGCTCGGAGGGCTGATGAGGATGGTCCCAGTGGGTTGAAATCATGCCCAGCAAATCGCCATGGCGCGACAGCAGCGGCGTGGTCTGCGCCGAGCGAATGCCGGCGCGGCGGAACGCGAGCAAGTCCTGCGTACCGGCGATGTCGGTCCACTGTTCGAAGTCGGGAATGATCGCGCGCTCGCCCATCTTCAGCGCCATCGTGCAACTGCTGTAAGCGTTGGGGTTGACCCACTGCCAAAACCCGACGGCTTCGTCCGGCAAACCGTGGGAGTACAACAGTTGCAGCTCACCCTCGTGGCCATGACTGTGGCCCTCGGTGCACAGCCGTTGCATGGTGCCGAACTGCGAGCCGGTGATGGTCACGGCCGCGTCGACGATTTTGGCGTAGAGCGCTTCGCGATCCTGCTCGCCGATCAGCGCGATGCTGATGCGGTGCAGCAGGTCAATGTCACAGAGGTCGGTATCCGGCGCGTTGGCAGCTGGAGAGGCGAGGTTCAGGCCGGTCATGAAGGGCTCCTGTGGAGCGAAGCTGAGCTGGCGGCAGCCTACCAGAAATCTTTTCGTGCGTGCGTCCGGGCACAGTGGCCAATGATGGCCAGTGGTCGCCTGATGCCGCCCGGACAGCGCAATTTGCGCGGGTTTCACTACGCTTGGAATGCAGTCGCGTAGAAGAATCGGAACATTGCGCCCGCGCCGTGGTTCTAGATTCACAGACAGCGGATCAAGGACGAACACATGGACATATCCAGCTATGCGGCGCCCCTTCCACCCCGGCAAGGTGCCGTCACCCGGCGATTGGCGCTGGCCGTCGGCGCGCTGTTCGTCAGCGGCGTGATCGCGGCCAGCGTCGCCCTGCTGGGGATTGCCAACCGCCTCGACCGAGAGGAAGTCGAGGAAACCGGGTTCTACTCGGCCCGCGCCCTGGAAAACCGCATCACCGCCTCGAAAAACTACATCAGCAGCTACGCCTACTGGACCACGGCCTATGAGCATCTGGGCGATCCGGTCGACATCGATTGGGCGTACACCGAGCAGAACATCGGCAAAACCCTGTTCACCACCGACGGCTATGACGGCGTGTTCGTCCTTGATCGCGAACGCACCCGCTACGCCGTGGTGCGCGGCCAATTGCTCGATTCCGACATCGCCGCGTTCCTGCAACTGCCCGCGATTTCGCTGGTGGAACAGGTTCAAGGGCAGCCCGATCTGAGCAAGCCCGTCAGCGTTTACTCGCTGTTCGAAGGCTGGCCGGCGCTGGTCTCGGCGGCGGCGATCATGCCCAACGATGAGCGTCCGTTGGGCGATCCGCAGAAAGCCTCGGTGCTGGTGTTCGTCGACAAGCTCACCCCGACCAAACTGCGCGCGATCGGCAGCGGCTATGGCCTGCGCAACCTGACCCTCGCACCCAATGACAGCATCGACCCGGATCGCCCGCGCGTGGCGCTGGACGGCACCGGTTTCAGCCTGATCGCCGACCAGGAACGCCCCGGCCAGCAACTGTTGTGGTCATTGCTGCCGACCCTCGGCGCGACGATGCTGGTGCTGATGCTGCTGACCGCCTACTTCTTTCGGCATGCCCTGCGCTCTTCGCAATACGTCGACAAAAGCTTCGCCGTGATGCAGGCCTCCAACCAAGCGCTGGAGTCGGTCAATCGAGGCCTGGAAGCCAGCGAAGAGCGTTTCCGCGCCGTGGCTGAAGCGGCGTCGGACTGGATCTGGGAAGTTGACCGCGATTTGTCGCTGACCTATTTGTCGGCGCGGTTCAGCGAGGTGACCGGGTACCCGAACACTCTGTGGCTGGGCCAAGACATTGGCGAGTTACTGTGTTGCGACACGACGCCACTGGAACTGTGGCTGCGCAAACTGACCGAGGATGCCAACGCCAGCGACTTGCGCTGCACCTACCGCGACCATGCCGGCCAGCCGCGCCACTGTCGCCTGTCGGCGCGGCCGATCCATGACCAGCACACGGTCATCGGCTATCGCGGCACCGCCAGCGATATCACCGATGAAGTCGCCGCCCACGCGCAGATCCAGCACCTGTCGATGCACGACGCCCTGACCGGCCTGCCCAACCGCAACAAACTGGCGCGCTATCTGGACGATGCGCTGCTGCTCAAGGAACACGCGCCGGCGCTGTCGCTGCTGATGATCGACCTCGACAACTTCAAGCCGATCAATGACTCCCTCGGCCATCCCGCTGGCGACGCAGTGCTTCAGGAAGTCGCCGCACGCTTGCGTGAATGCACCCGCGAACACGACATCGTCGCCCGGCTCGGTGGCGACGAGTTCGTGGTGGTGCTCAACGGCATGGACAGCCCCAACGAAATCGACAAGTTCTGCACGCGGCTGATCGGCAGCCTGCATCAACCGGTGCTGTTCGAGCAGCATCCGCTGCACATCGGCGCCAGCATCGGCATCGCCCTCAGTCGCCGCCACGGTTATGCCGCCAGCGATTTGATCCGCTACGCCGACATCGCGCTGTACAAGGCCAAGTCCGAAGGCAAGAACACTTGGTGCTACTTTGAAGCGCACATGAGCGATCAGATCCAGACCCGCCGACAACTGGAAGATGATTTGCGCCATGCGCTCAAACACAATGAACTCATCCTGCACTACCAGCCGCGCTACAAGGTCGATGGCCAGCACATCGTGTCCGTTGAAGCGCTGGTGCGCTGGCAGCATCCGACCCAAGGCTTGCTCGGCCCGGACGTGTTCATTCCACTGGCCGAGCAGACGGATCTGATCGTGCCGCTGGGCCGTTGGGTGCTGCGCGAGGCGTGCGAAACCGCGTTGACATGGCCGTCGGACATTCTGCTCTCGGTGAACCTGTCGCCCGCGCAATTTGCCGTCAGCGACGTGGTCGAGGATGTGCGCGAAGTGCTGGTGCAAACCCGTTTCCCGGCCAGCCGTCTGGAACTCGAGATCACCGAAAACGTCATGCTCAATGACACCGACGGCGCCCTGACCACCATGAACGCCCTCAAGGAACTCGGCGTGCGTCTGAACATGGACGACTTCGGCACCGGCTATTCCTCCCTCGGCTACCTGCGCGCCTATCCGTTCGACGGCATCAAGATCGACAAACGCTTCATCGCTTCGATCAGCAGCGGCAGCAACGACCGCGCGGTGGTGCAAGCCATCATCGGACTGGGCAAAGCCATGGGCCTTACCGTCACCGCCGAGGGCGTGGAGACCGAAGAGCAACTGGAGATTCTCGGCAAGGATCAATGCAACGAGGTGCAGGGCTATTTCATGAGTCGACCGATCGACAAAATGGCGTTCGCGCAGTTATTGCAGAACTCCAGAAGCGCGCAGTCGACGCATAAGAAAGGTCGTGTGACCTGAGTGCCCTAGCTTGATCGACCGGCATCGCCGGTAAACACACTCCCCGCATCGCGCACCAGCTGCCGCCACTCGGCGCTGGTGATCAGCCCCTGCTCTTCCATTTCATCGGCGGCTTTGAGCAGCTCGTCGTATTGCTCCTCCGGGTCCAGACGCATCTGCGATTGCGTCGCCAGTTTGCGCCATGCCGCCAGTTTTGCTTTTTTTTGCTGATCGAACATAGGGGAGCACTCCTTAAAGACTCCCACGGTAGAAACAATCAGCCTCGCGGTGGTTCAGCGCAGTCGACGGATGGAGGTTGATTCATGCTCGACGTGGCGAGTCCGTTATCCGGCGGTATGGGTCTGGCGGACAAGAACCGACGTTCAGTTTTTTGAGGCACCTGTCGACGGCCGGTACAACACAACGGCGGCTTCCCGCATGAAAATCTCGACCGTCTTCGGCCCCACCCCTTCAAACTCAGTCAGACGCTTTTCCAACGCCTGGCGATCAGCGCTCGCCGCGACGATGTTGCTGACCTTGCCGCCGTAATCCCCATTCAGCTTCTTGGCCAACGCCAATAACCGCGAGGCCGTGGTCTCGTCGTAACGCACGTAATGCGCCTGCCCCAGCATCACCACCAACTGACGGTGAGTGCGGTGGGCGATTTTCTGTGGCGTATCGCACTGGTGTTGTTCGACGATCACCTGATACGCCTTGGCGGCAATTGCACCCTGTATTCGTTTGCCCATCAGGAAACTGGCGAGCAGCCATTTGAAAAGCCCGGCTTCGTTCGCGCCTTCAAGGTCGATGTGTAAGTCCTGTGCGCTGATGATTGTGCTCACGGCTTCATTCCTTCAGAAACGCCACGCGCTAACCCAACGCCGTATCCAGAAACATCATCACCCCGAAGCCGAGCATCAGCCCCAAGGTCGCGGGGGTTTCATGACCGTTGCGGTGAGTCTCGGGAATGACCTCATGGGACACCACGAAAATCATCGCGCCCGCCGCCAGACCGAGCGCGATGGGATAGCCCAAGGCAAAGCTGCTGGAAATGCCCAAACCGACGATGGCACCAATCGGTTCCATCAAACCGGAGCCCACCGCAATCAACGCAGCGCGCAGTGCAGAGATGCCGGTCACGCGTAACGCCAGGGCGACCGCCAGACCTTCGGGAATGTCCTGAATGGCGATCGCCGTGGTCAGCGGCAGGCCCACCTTCATGTCGCCGTTGGCGAAGCTGACGCCAATGGCCATGCCTTCCGGCAGGTTGTGCAGGGTAATCGCGAGGACGAACAGCCAGACCCGATTGATGCGCTGCGCGTCAGGGCCACGGCGTCCGCTTTTCTCATGTTCGTGAGGCACGAAGCGATCCAGACCCACCATCAACGCGACGCCCAAGCCCAACCCTGCAACGACGACACAAGCGGCGAGCAATTGATTACCGCAGAGCGCTTGAGCCGCTTCGATACCGGGCAGAATCAGCGAAAACGAACTGGCCGCCAGCATCATCCCGGCGGCGAAACCGAGCATGATGTCTTGGGTGCGCGCGGCGATATCGCGCAACGCAATCGCTAGCACCGCGCCGATGGCCGTCGCCGCGAAGCCGGACAAGCCGCCGAG
Organism: Pseudomonas sp. WC2; assembly: GCF_050586545.1. Lineage (NCBI taxonomy): Bacteria > Pseudomonadati > Pseudomonadota > Gammaproteobacteria > Pseudomonadales > Pseudomonadaceae > Pseudomonas > Pseudomonas sp. WC2. The sequence continues at coordinate 221,463 of NZ_JBOBDR010000003.1, forward strand.
AAAGGCAAAGTGCAGATTGTCTTTGTTGGCACCGACGAAGGCGCCATACCCGCTGATCAGCAAGAAAACAGTCACGCCAATCAGAACTGACCAGAAGGCCCGCCCGCCCCATCCGGAGCCTGAGAATCGGGCGATCCAATAGCGAAACGATCCTCCGGATGAGGTCAAAGGTTCGGGCATGGCGATCTCCTATTTTCCTGCACTGGGTTTTTCCGTGGGTTCGGCAAGCGCTCGCAAGAACCGTCGGGACACATGCTGCGCGTCACGTTCAAACGCGACGCTGGAGGCTAAAAACATTGGGGTAAAGCTCGGATCACGCTGGTTTGATTTCTTGCTCATGATAGTAAGCATCCACTCTGGATCAGCTGAATAACCGCACGCCGGGTGGCGTGCGGTGACGTCGTCAAGGTTGGGTTTCGCCTTGCACCCCCGCTCCCAAGTCCGCGCCGGTGATCGGGTTGCTGTCCGGGTCGGACGTCGTCCTGACTTTCATATCCATCAGCAGCGCTTCATCCTCGGCGCTCAATTGCACCGACGCAGTGCCATCGCCACCGTCCACGGCGGGTTGCGGATCCTCGACGAAATCCCAATCGTCGCCTTCGTTCCACGGGCCGCGCGTGCTGCCCTCGCCTTGCGACATGTTGAAGTAGACGTTGGTGAACTCCGGCATGCCCGGCAATTTGCCTTGGGGGAAGTTCGGCTGTATTGCATGCAGGGCTTTTTCGAACGACAACTGGTGAGCGATTTCCCGCGTCATCAAAAACCCGAGGGCTTCCTTCACACCCGGGTCATCGGTGACATTCATCAGACGCTCGTAGACGATTTTCGCTCTCGCCTCAGCGGCAATATTGGAGCGCATGTCTGCGGTGGGTTCGCCGATGGTGTCGACGTAAGCCGCCGACCACGGAACGCCCGCCGAGTTGGTCAACGGCGCACCGGCGCCGTACAACAGACTGGTGATGTGCGAGTCGTTGCCGGCGCCGTTGATGGCGCGGTACAACTCGCCCTCTTCCTCGACACCTTCGGCCATTTGTCCCTTGGCGCCCTTGTTCAACATCACGATGATCGAGCCGACGATTTCAAGGTGACTCAGCTCTTCGGTGGCGATGTCCATCAGCAGGTCTTTCCTGCCCGGATCATCCTCTGCCAAGGCCTGGGTGAAGTAGCGTGAGGCCGCTGCGAGTTCCCCTTGAGCCCCGCCGAATTGTTCCAGTAAAAGATTGGCCAACCCTGGGTTGGGCTGGGCTACGCGCACGGTGTATTGGAGTCGTTTGTTATGTAGGAACATGACTTTCTCCTCAGGCGAATCAGGGCTGCGGTTCACCCGGTAAGAGACCGAATGCCAACCCACAATCATCTGAAGCGAACGCGTCGAAGTTAATTTCAAATACTTTTGCACGTTCGACCAACGGGCGCTGTTCAGTGGTAATCGGCCCCGGCGACGGCACGCAAGTACGCCCCATCCGCCTCTCTGCGCAGGTCGCGCCACTCGTCCCAGCTGAGAATGCCCAAGCGATCCATCTCGTCCGATTGGCGCAGCAGTTCGTCGTGATAAGCGTCCGGGCAATCCCTGCGCAGTTCAAGGTTTTCCAGCGCACGCTGCCACGCCGCGAGGGCGAGTAATTTGTTTTCTTGTGCGAGTGTCAGTTGGTTTTTGAAAGCGTTCATTTCGCTCCCCCCCGAACATTTCCCGGTTGAGCAACCGAGGTTGAGTTAGGTTCAAAATGTCTGACGAAAAAACGGATGACCTGAAAGACGGGAGGCCTGTTGCGCGCCTCCCGTTGTCGCAGTGTCAGGCGGTGCCCAAGCCTCGGGAAAGATCTGCGCTCGCCGACGTTGTGGCGGGTGAAGCATCAGACCCTGTCTGCTCAGTGGTTTTCGTCACGGTATCGCGCACCGCTTCGTAACCCTCTTGTGCCTGTTTTTTAACTTTGTCGACCAGCCCCGCACTGGTGCGCCCCATGTAGCGTTGTTCCGTTTGGGTCGTGGGCAGTGCTGCGCCCAGCAAAGCTCCGAGCGCGATGCCGGCAGCGGCCACCACCAACGGTTGTTCCCTGAGCAACTGGTTGAACTGCTGCCCCAACACCTGGGAGTTGCGCGTCAGCCGATCACCGGCGTCGTGCATGGCGTGGCTGAGATTTTCCCCCGCCGCACCGACGTTTTCGCCCAAGTGGGCGGCCTTGCCCTTGAGCGACTGGTAGCCCCCTTTGATCGAATCGGCGGTCTGGTGCATGTGCTCGCGGGCACTCCCCAAGCCCTCAGCCAGACCATCGGCCCACTCGCCGGCCTTGTCCTGATCAGGCCCGGAGCGATAGGTTGGTTGCGGCACCGGTGGCCGGTTCTGGCTCATCATCAACCAGAGCAATCCGACCGAGGTCAGCACGGCGGGCACCGGGTTGTTGCGCACGCTAGTGCCGAGATTGCTGATGAACGTTGAGCCGTTGTTCTGCATCATGCCCCACGCTTGATCGAACATCTGGCCGGGGGTGAATTTGCTTTCCAGTTTGTCGACGATGTTGCCGATACTGGCGCGTTGCGCATCGATTTCCCGCTCGATCTGTTCAGGGCTCTTTTGCGACTCGATATCCAGTTCAGTGTTCATGAGACTTTCCTCCGCAGCGCTTCCTGATCCTTGTTCAAGGCATCGAGTGTCCGGTCAGGTTTGAAGTGGGATGGCTCAAACTGTTTTTTGCCCGACTGCAGCATGGCGAAGCCGATGATCATCACCACCACGCCGACGATCAGCGCTGCCAGCCACGGCGCCATGAACAGGCTCAAGCCGTAAACCGCCGCCATCAGCAGAATGATGAAGCCCGCCAGGAACACAATCGCACCGCCTGCCACCGCCGCGATGCCGGCCTTGAGTGTGCTGAGACTGGTCTGCAGTTCGACTTTGGCCAGCGCCAATTCCTTGGTAAATAACGCGGGCACTTCGCGGGATAACTGCCGCAACAGGCCCACCACGGAAGCATCGTCCGTGGGCGCCAAGGGTCTGGTTCCCGGGAGATCAGGATCGTCTCTGTTCATCACAATGCTCCTTTGGTGCTGGGTGAAACCGCCGCTGATGCACCGGCAAAGTCGGTCGGATGGTCGTGTTCATTGGGCGACGCAGGAGTGATGCCGGTCGCGAGTCCCGGGTTCGGGTCGGTGGACGTTTCATAGGGCCGATGCACGCCATAACCTGCCGAGGGCGGCGTCGAGCTGCCTGCGGCTGGATCGTGGTGATCCGCACTGACGGTGGCCGCCGCCGAGGTGCCGGCCTTCAAGAACCGCGACAAACCGAAGCCGATGGCCACGCTGCCGGCGATAAACAGCGCGGGGTTGTTGCGGGCCAGATCGGCGGCATCATGCAGGAGTTGTTCGGCACTCTTGCCGCGCAGATTCCCGGCAAGGCCAGTCATCGACTCGGCCATATCGGTGAGATAGTCGGACATGCCCAGTGTGTCCTTGTCCTCCAGTTCGGAGACAAAGCTTTTTGCGCCGTGGGCCAACGCCTCGATTTGATCGGCGGCGATGTCGCGGTATTGGCCGAACTGCGCATCGGCCTGCTGCCTCGCACCACCGAGGGCTTCGGTGACGTCCTCCTTCAAATGCTCAAAGTCTTGCCCTGGCTTAACGTCTGCAGAATCGCCGGTTGGCGATCCCGCCCTGCTGTCTGAAGTATTCATGTGGCCCCTCGCTTTCTGAAAGAAAACGTCTGTTGGGACTGCACAGCAGAATTGCCCTGAGCCCCTCATAGCAGAGGACGGGGCAGCTTCAGCCAGAGTTCAAAGAGGATGATCAGCGTGGGAATGCGCCATGCGGGCTGCATGGACTTAGGGGGCGCGGAATTGATTCAGCCATCTGGGACGACCGACGAAAGGTCAGAATGTAATAAAGTATTTCAGGCACACCGGTTGTCTAGTCCAGACCTACAACGAGAGTTTGCACTGATGAAATTTGCACGTTTCTGCCAAGCGCTGTCCAACTGGGCCGGTAGCTCGAAAACCTTTCTGTTGGCCATCGCTTTGATCGGGGTGTGGGGGCTGTCGGGGCCTTACTTCCACTACAACGACACTTGGCAACTGATCATCAACACCTCGACAACCATCATTACCTTCCTGATGGTGTTCCTGATTCAGAACACGCAGAACCGCGACAACGACATTCTGCACCTCAAGATCGATGAACTGATTCGCGCCACTCAGGACGCACAGAACGCCATGTTGGGCCTGGATAAAATGGGCTCGAAAGATCTTCGAAAACTGCGCAAGCACTACAGCGCGATGGGTGAAGAGCAGGATTGATGATCCGAGGTGAGGCATGCATCCAGTGACACCGGACGGTCGCTATTTTGTAGTCAAAGGGCAACTGTGGCGCTGTTCAAATCCTGCGCTTGAAGAGGATGTGCGTCAGCGTCTGGTCGATGCGCTCATGGCCGCTCGGCGTGAGGTCAAAAAGGCCAAGGCGTCGGGCAATGCGGCGCAGATGAAGCAGGCTCGGGAGGATGTAGACCGCGCCAAAGTAGCGCTCGGTGAACGCGGTCCTGTCTGGTGGGAGGATGGCAGCGCGGACTTCAACAGGTTTCGGGTCGCTAATTCGCCCTATGCCGAGTGGTTCAGTGCGCTGTCGGAGGACTCAACAGGTTCCGGGTAGTGCGTTCGAGAAAGCGGACAACCTGTGCCGGAGGGGTTGGCTGAACCGACGCCATCGCTTGCAGGCAAGCTCCCACAGGGATCTGCGCTGTGCTCGAATGTTGTGAACAACCCATAACCCTGTGGGAGCCAGCCCTGCTGGCGATGGCGGTGTGTCTGTGCCGAAGAGGTTGGCTGACCCACCGCCTTTGCGAGCAAGCTCGCTCCCACAATGCCCCCTGTCAGAACGTCTCTGCCACGCGCCGGTATGGATAGTTCGGCTCTTTGTACTTGCCCGGTTTTTGCCGCTTGGGCAGTTCCACCTTCTCGCGTTTCACATCCTCATACGGAATACGGCTGAGCACATCGCTGATGATGTTCAGCCGCGCCCGGCGCTTGTCGTTGGAATCGGCGACCAGCCATGGCGCATGCTCGGTGTCGCTGTGCTTGAACATTTCGTCGCGCGCTCGCGAATAGTCGTACCAGCGGCTATAGGACTTGAGGTCCATTGGCGTCAGTTTCCAGGTCTTGCGCCCGTCGTTGATCCGCGCCTCCAGTCGGCGGGTCTGCTCTTCGGGGCTGACCTCCAGCCAATACTTGAGCAGGATCACCCCGGACTGCACGATGGCATGCTCGACCCACGGAATGGATTTGAGGAACTTGTCAGCCTGCTCGTCGGTGCAAAAGCCCATCACCCGCTCGACGCCGGCGCGGTTGTACCAACTGCGGTCGAAGATCACCACTTCGCCGCCCGCCGGTAGATAAGGCAAGTAACGCTGCACATGCATCTGGGTCTTTTCGCGGTTCGTCGGTGCCGGCAGCGCGACCACACGGAAAACCCGTGGACTGACACGTTCGGTCAGCGCCTTGATGGTGCCGCCCTTGCCGGCGCCATCACGGCCCTCGAAAACGATGCAGACCTTGACGCCTTTGGCGATCACCCACTCCTGCAACTTGACCAGTTCGACGTGCAACTTGCGCAACTGATCAAGATAATCCTTGTTCTTCAACTTGGGCGTTTCAGCTGCCTTGGCAGCTTTTTTCTTGTCTTTGGCCATGTACGAATCCTCACGGATGACCGCAATAGCATTGCGGACTGACAGTGCGAAGCTGACTCGTGAGGTTAGCTCAAAAAACGCCGGACGCTGTGCGGCGCAGAACCTTGCGGTGTTCCTGCAGTAACACGGCAAGGTCAATGGCGGGCAATAACCGCTTGCTTACGCCACGGCTTCCTGATGTTTATCGAGTGAAACTTCCATATCGGTGCTGCCCTCGCAGCCGAACCACCGCACGTTCGGCAGGATGGTCTTGAGCAAGCGGCGCACATTCCCGGCGAAGGCCAGACCTTCGCAGATATCGAAATACACGCTGCCACTCCAGTTTTCAGGGGCGAGTTGCACAAACAGCTTGGCGAACTCATCAGCCGTCAAGTCGATGAAACTTTCATCTTTCTCACCAAAGATTTTCGGCGCGCCGTGTGCAGTGATGACCAGAGTGTCGCCGGTTTTCAATGAGCCGAAAACCTGTGGCAACGCTGCACGACGGCAACCGGTGTAGCGCTGATCATAGGGAAATTGCCTGGCGGCTTGCGTCACTTCACTGTCATTGCGGCACCAGCAGAGAAGAGTTGTACTCATGGTATTGCTCCTTAAGTGATGTAGCTGAAATCAAGGCTTGCTCGATGCTCGGGCCAGCCTTTTTTTCCTCGGCGACATGCCGAAGGAAACTTGTCGAAAGGGATTAATTGATCAACAACCACTTGGCCCGGGCCAGGAATGCCGCACGGTCATTGAGCCCGTTGGTGCCGCCATTGATCTTTCTCGTGATCGCGTCCAGCTGATCGAGATCGGCCAAGGCGTTGAGCCCGCGACCGGACCAGAACCATCCGGCAACATCGACGGCCAGCCCCGGATCGCTGCCGACCAAACGCGGATCGTCCTTGTTTTCGAAGTCATGGCCGCAGGCGCGCCCGTATTGGCGGTAATTGCTGCGCCCGGTCAGTTGGATCAGCCCTCGCCCCTTGAACAGAGGACCGTCGTTGGGCTTATCGTTGCCAAGGTCCGCGCGCCCGTCATAGGCCTTACCCGACGCCAGCTCTTCGGTGTATCGCAGACAGCCGCTTTCGTGAGCGATCTGCGCCAGGAAATGGGCAATGCGCAGCGGCGTGTTGATCTTGTAGTGAGCCAGCGCATCGATGATCGGCTGGTGAAATCTGCCGATTTTTTCACTGCCGGCGTCGATCATGATGAGCCAGAGCTTCTGCGCGACCCAGTCATTGGGCAGACCCGCGCGCAGGGCTTTGATCGTTGCGTCACCCGGTGCAACCGGTTTGTCCGCTGCAATCCCCGCGCCCTGGCGAAATTTCTCCAGCGCTATTCGCGATGCGGCGCCCCACAGGCCATCGGTGACCAGTGGGCTGTTGAGTTCGCGCTGGCCGCTGTTCATATTGAGCAGTAATTGAATGCTGCGAACATCGGCGACGGTGTTGCTGCCGCCGATGCCGACTGTCTTGATGATGCACATGTCGTTCTCCTTGATGCGGACGCACCTCTCCCGTATGGCAGCGGAAAGCGCGCCTTGCCTTGACTGAAATGTTGGGGGGGATGAGGGGCTTTATTTGCCTTGGCGAACAAGCCCGACGGTGTAGAGCGACTCATCTTTGTGGTTGAGCAGCTCGACCTGAAGGTTGTCGCCCTCGATCCGGCTCACCAATGAGCCCTGCGTCAGCACCTCGCAGCGTCCTGCGCCTGCCCTTCTGAGCGCGTAGAACTTGCGCAGCTCTTGAGCCTCGATGAACTCCAGGTCAAAACCGCATGCCCATTTGCCATCGAAGCGAATACTGCCGGCGAGAAGCGGCGAGTTGGCAGCGCTCAGGTTCACGGTCACCGGAACGGGAGTGGACGAAGCCTTATCTTTGAATGTGCCTCGGTAACTCTCATCAGCGAGTGCCGTCTGCAGGCTCGACAACAGCACAACACCGGCCAGTGTGGAGATGATTTTTTTCATGATGACGCTCCTTGTTTGATTGCAAATCCAGATTTAAAACGCGAGCAACACGCCCACCCATTCGGCAATCGCAATGGCCAGTTCCGGCTTGACCACACCTAGAACCAGGAGCGCGACCAACAGGCTCGCCCCCACTGCGCACAGCAACCGCTTTTGCATCGACAGGCGTGGCGCCTGCCGGATTCGTTCCTTGATGATGTCTCGCACGATCGTGTTCTCCTGCGGAGAAAGGATCAGCAGCATCGAGTGTTCTGCGCGCTTCGCCATGACTGAGAATTCCCGTAGTGGCCGAGTAACCGGCCATCCAAATGAACCGTGATTGCTTCGGCACCGTCACCCGGGATGTCGATGCGCAATTCATGCACGACATCGTGCTTGCGCGACGCCCCTCCGATGCGCAGCCCGAGGGTCCCCGAGGCATCGACACGTTCCACACGCGCCGCCAGTACCAACGCCATGCCGGCAACAATCGTCCCAGGCCACGCTTGGCTGTTAGCCGCCTGCGCCTGCCCCATCTCGTGCCTCAATGACTCGACGAATTCCTCAAGACGGGACATCACGACTTCTCCCCGTCATCGCTCAGCCAGTAAGGTTTACGAGCAAAACCGACGTGATAGATCAACGCCTGCAGTACCACCTGGTGCTCACCGATGTTGAGCAACGTGAAGCTTTTCTCGATGCCGACAATGCGTCCGCGCGGGGTGTCGTTGAGGCACCGGTTGAGCAGAGCCGCCTGCATCTCGACGACCTCGTCGGAAATCGGTTTTTCCGGGTCGGTACTGCCCACCACGATGCGCTTAACGTGGCCTACGTTGGTTAAATCGAACATCATGGGACTCCTTCCCGGAAAAGCCGGATTACTGACGATTAACCGTTGCCACCACTGCCCGCTGCGCCACCGCTACCGCTACCGCTACCGCTACCGCCGGTGCTGCTGCCACCCGCGCCGCCGCCAGCAATGGCCGCCTGCTGAGTAATCGCCTTCGGCGCGACCGACTGGGCAATCATGTCCAGCACCCGCGACAAGCCCTCAGGCATGCCGTCATCAACGGCGTGCACTTCGACGTGGTACTTGGCCGACTGGTCGCTGGATCGGGTGTTTTCCTTATGCGAAGCCACCGAGCCGGAGATGTTGACCTTGGCGCTGAATGGCCCCCAACCCACCTTCGCTTCTGCCGAGAGTTTGGCGGACTTGTCTTCGGTCTCGCTGGAGCGCTCCGAATTTTTCACCTCCATGTCGAAGCTGATGTCGACTTTGTTGATCGACAGATTGGGCACCTTCACCACCGCCAGCAGCGGCACTTCCAGTTCCACGGTTTCCATCGCATTGACGCCGTCCTTGCCTTCGACGCTTTGCGAAGGCCGGTCGAATTTGAAACTCACCTTGCGCACGTCTCCGACCTCTTTACCCTCAGCCGTCGGCGGCAAGAAGCCGATGACCTTGATGAAGTCGGCGGTGGCGTTGGCGAGGCGTACCTGGGCATCGCAAGCGGCCGTCAGCGGCGCACCGATGAGATCGCCCATGGGCAGTCCGCGGAACTGGTCAGCCATTGTGTTGTTAGCCATACGTGTATCTCCTGTTGACCTCAGATCAATTTATCGAGGTTTTGAACCAGCCGAGCCATCCCCTCGGACGAGGGCTGGGTTTCGACTCTGAGGGTGACGCGCGCCAAAGGCCCGCCTTCACCATTGCGACGAACGCCAAGATCGACGCTCAAAGGTTTGTGCGTGTCCGTGGGCCAGTTCGCCGCCTGCTCATCCTCGGCGGCCGGCTGCTCCGGCGGCGCCAGGGTTTCCTCGGCGTGAAGCCCCACTTCAAACGAGATTTCCATATCCTTGACGGCCAACAACCGTGACCCCACCAGAGACAGCAACGGCACCCGCACCAGGCGCTCATCGCCTTGCTCGGCGTTGGCGTCCTGCGAGGGCAGCCTGACGTCGATGCTCACCGGACGGTTGTCCTCATCGAAGTACTTGCGCACGGTGGAAATCTGAAAGCGCTGAATCTTGTCCTGTGCCTCGGCGACGGCTCCGGCAATGCTATGGATGAGGTGATGCAGAGATTGATTCGCCACAAAAGAACTCCTTGTCAGATGCCAGTGCCCGCCCGCAAATGCCCTCGATCCGGGAGCTGGTGGGTTGTCGGGTTGAGCTCAGGTTAGGCCTGGCCCGGCAGCGTGTATTGACGCCTGCGTCCCAAAAACCAGGCTGTGCGTCCCAAAATGGCTGCCGGGTAAAACAGACCGGTCCGGGCGTGGTCGCTCTCAGCCAGTCGTCAACTCTCGGACCCAATGCGTGAGCGCGGGCAGAGGGCTGTCGTCGGGAATGAGTCGGGTGAAACCGGGCAGATCGCCGCGCTGGATGGCCGCTCGGGCGGCACGGGGTGACAGGCCGAAGGCCTTGCGGAACAGACGGCTGAAATGCGCTTCGTCGACGAAGCCATGGTCGTAGGCGAGATCGGCAATCCGCCGCGTGACATTGGTGGGATCACACAGGGCGAACAGCGACTGGCGCAAGCGTCGCTGCAGCAGATAGTGGCGCACCCCGCCAAACTTTTCGAACGCGCGATAGAGCTGGCTGCGCGACACACCCAGTTCCTTGGCGAGTGCGTCCGGGGTGAGGTTTTCCCGATACAGGTTCTGCTCTATGTACAGGCGAACCTTGCGCGCGAGGTTCAACTTGCCGGATCGCGGCGGAGGCGCCTTGCGTGCCGCGACCTGAGTCAAACACGCGGCGACCATGCCCAGCACCGGCAGCGTCAACCGCAACGCCTCGTCCATGGCCAACTGCGGCGCCGTCGTCGCCAGCGATGACAGCAACCGCGCCAGGATGACACCCGATGGCGTTTCCCGGCGCAGCACCAGACCATGCAACTGACCGGAGTCGAGCAAGAGCGGCGCAAGCGCAGTGCGAGGAATCAACAGGCTCACACCTTCACTGGCCGCCATGCGAAACCGCGCAGGTTGCGACAGATCCAGCATCACCACATCCAGTGCGCGCACCCGCAGTCCGTTACCCGACACCAGGCCTTTCTGTAATGGCAGATGCAGCAGGTAATGATCGAGGTCGCACCAGCCGAGGCGAGTTTTATCGCGCCAGTAACGCGCGTCATCGACGCGTCCGCTGCAAAACAGAAAGCGACTGAAGTGATACACCGTCATCGAGGCGGAAAACGCCCTCGCCTCCAGCGCACTGACATCGAACAGCGCATCGACGGTCATTTGCCACACCGGAAAACCCTGATTGTTCGGCGCGTCCAGCGTGGTGCTGTGATAGCTGGGAATCAGTCCATAGCCCGGCTCATTGTTATGGTTGGCAGTCTCGTCAAAATCGTATTCCATGCGTTGACCCATCCCTTCCCTAGTTGAGTCGGTAAATTGATCAATTGGTGCGGGGAATACATCGGACACAAGGTGTAACCGGGTAGTTAATGTGTAACCGCGATCCTCAGGTTTTTCCGAGCCATCCCCGTCAAGCTTTGCGGGCCAGGCAAAAAAGCAAAATCGCTATGTGTTTCCTTCGTTCTTTGTTACGTCGCACTGTTCATTGCCCGCCCTTGTCTGCCTGGAGTTTTATCGATGCCGTCGCCCAAATCCCTGCCCACTGCCCTGCTGGGCCTGGCCCTCGCCTGCCCGGCGATGGCCGAGACTCAAGGTCTGGAACTGGGGCAAGTGCTGATTTCGGCGGATGAGCGCAGCGGTTCGGACGCGAGCATTGAAGAGGCCAAGGCGCGCCTCGATCAGGTGCCCGGCGCCACCAATGTGGTCGATATGCGTCAACCGTTGCAGGGCCGCGTCTCCAGCAATCAGGATGTGCTGGCCTATCAGCCGGGCGTCTATGCACAATCGGCGGGCAACGAAGGCGTGAAGATTTCCGTACGCGGCTCGGGCATCAACCGCGCGCCGGGCGCCCATGCGTCGGGGCTGTACACGATGCTCGACGGCCTGCCGCTGACCGGCCCCGGCGGCACGCCATACGAATTGCTCGAACCGCTGTGGGTCGATCATGTGGAAGTGCTGCGCGGCGCCAACGGCTTTGATCGTGGCTCGGTGGCCTTGGGCGGCGCCATCGATTACGTCAGCCACACCGGCTACAACGCGCCGAAATTGCAAGTGCGCTACGCCACTGGCAGCCACGGTTATCAGCAGCGTCAGGTCAGTTCCGGGCAAGTGCTCGGCGACTTCGACTACTACGTGTCGCTGACCGACGCCAACGCCGATGGCTACCAGGATCACACCGCCAGCGAAAGCAAAGGGGTGATCGCCAACTTCGGCTATCGCTTCAACCCGAATCTGGAAACGCGCTTCTATATCCGCTACCGCGAGACCGACAACGACCTCGCCGGCCGCGTAACCAAGCATTCCATCGAACACACGCCCCGTGCGGCGAATCCGTCCTATGTCGCGCGCGACGACAGCCGCAAGCAACCGGGCAGCACCTTCATCGGCAACAAAACCACCTGGTACATCGACGACGATTCGAGCATTCAGACCGGCCTCGTCTACCACGACTACCCGATGGATCTGCGCGAAGGCCCGAACCGTTTGAAAGTCGCCTACACCGACGTCAGCGGCACGTTCGACTACAAACGCCGCGACACCATTTTCGGCATGGAAAGCCGCAGCAACGTCGGCCTGCGCGTGACCAAACACCTGCCCAACGACGGCGCTAGCGAATTCGTCCGGGTGCCGTCTGGCAACACCGCCGGTTACGCCCCGGGCACGCGCATGCGCGATTTCACCTATCAGGGTTCGGACACTGTTCTGCACTTTGGCAATGACCTGGAAATCGCTAACGACCTCTGGCTGACCACTGGCCTCGCCGCCATCTACACCCGCCGCGAGAGTGACGTGACCTACCCGCAAAGCGGCGGCAAAACCAGCATGAACGACTGGGACTACGCGCCACGCATCGGCCTGCGCTACCAGATCAACCCGGACCTGCAAGTGTTCGGCAACCTCAGCCGCTCGGTGGAAGCGCCGCACCCGTGGTCGCTGATCTACAGCTCCAACGTGCGTTTCCCTGCCGGCAATGGCGCCGCGACCGGCACGCAGAAAGACCCGATCAAACTGCAAAACCAGACCGCGACCACGCTGGAACTGGGTGGGCGTGGCGACAGCGCCGTCGGCGAATGGAGTCTGGCGTGGTACTACGCGGAGGTTCGGCATGAATTGCTCTCGGTGCTGCCCGATGCCAATGCCGTCACGCCTTATGAGTTGAACGCCAGCCCGACCGTGCACCAAGGCGTCGAAGCCAGCCTCAACAGCAAACTCTGGTCGGCGGCCGACGGCCGTCAGTTGAGCCTGCGTCAGGCGTATACCTTCAGCGATTTCCACTATCGCGATGATGAGCGCTTTGGCGACAACCGCTTGCCGGGGTTGCCGATGCACTACTACCAAGGTGAGTTGCGCTATGACTGGCCGCAGGGCTTCTTCGCGGCGGTGAACACGCAACTGGTTTCGAAAGTTGCCGTGGATTATGCGGACAGTTACTACGCCGATCCCTATGCCCTGTTCGGCGCGACCCTCGGCTACAACGCGCCGAAGGGTGATTGGCAAGGTTGGGTAGACATGCGTAATTTGACCAACAAGCATTATGCGGCGACGGTCACGCCGGGATATGACGACAAAGGCCTGGATGCCGCACGGTCGACCCCGGGTGAAGGGATGGGGGTTTACGTCGGGGTTTCGTGGAGTTTGCTCTGACGCTTGCCCCTACTGGCGATCACTGACTGCGCCGAATGTGTTGGCTGACCCACCGCCATCGCTTGCAGGGCAAGCTCCCACATTGATCTGCGCTGTACTCGAATGTTGTGATCCACACAAAACCCTGTGGAAGCGGGCTTGCCCGCGAAGGCGTCAGTCGAACCAGTGTCGATGTATTTGATCTACGCTTTGCCCTGTTTTTGACCGAGTCACGGATGAATATCATGGAAACCCAACCAGAAAACCCGCTGGAAACCAGCCTCAAACTCGCCGCCAACGAACCCGCCCATCGCCCGGCGTTTTTCAACACTCTGCTCAACTCGAGCGTGTACATCCTCGGCACCGCCGGCGAGGCAGACGGCCACGTCAATCTCGAAGCCGGCAGCAACATCAGCATCGCCCATTGGCAAAAACCTGACGGCACGCCGGTCATCCCGTTTTTCTCGTCACTGCAAACACTGCAACAGTCCATCGACAGCGAGCAGAGCTACCTCGAAATACCTGCCAGATCGCTATTCGAAATCACCCTCGGCGCCCTGCTCTTCCTCAACCCGAAATCGCCCTACGGCAAAGAATTCTTCCCGGAGGAAGTGCGCAACCTCCTCGCCGATGCCGTTGGCCAAGCCGCCACCACGCGCACGGTCGAGAAAGACACCAACGTCCTGCTCGGCCAACCCGCCGAATATCCATCCCAAATGGTCAATACACTCACGCAACTACTCGCCAAACATTCCAATGTGAAACGCGCATTTCTGGCATTGATGCACGACACCTCAGTTGACGAAAAACCGCATCTGATCGTGGGTATCGAGGCGGACGGCGATATTGATCGGGTCATGCGCGAAGCGGGCAATGTCGCCGGGGACACCGCGCCAGATGGCGGGCCGGTTGATTTGTGCCGGGTGATCGAAGGGGAACCGGGGCTGAGTGATTACTTTCTCAGGGAAGTGAAACCGTTTTATGAGCGTAAATGGGGAAGCAAACTGCGTTCGTTATTAGGATTCGGCAAGGCCTGACCCTGTACGCAGCCGCGAGAATGGAAAACCGAAAGTGCCCTGCTAACCTCCCTCCTAGCCGGGCTCTCGCTTGGTATTTCTCGGATAACGGATTACACGATGAAATTTCGATGCCCCGAATGTCTCCATCTCGTGAACACCATCCCGCCCACCCACAAATGCCCCAACTGCGACAGTTTCTCCCACGACTGGCTGATCGACGACTGGGAAACCTTCGCTGCGATCAAACATCGGCACATCAGGTACAACCAATTGATCATCGGACTGGTGCTGGTCAATGTGCTGGCGGCGCTGATTTTCCAATCGAGCAATGGGTTTCAGTGGATGCTCAATCTGTTGTTCATCCCCGCCGCCATCAGTTGGTTTTATTGCCGCAAAGAGCTCAAAGCGAAAGCCGAATACAAGGGGCACAGGGGCAATGTGGTGTTTCCGTGGTTCTCAGGATTTGGCGGGTTCTGAATAAAGTATGCCCCCCTGTGGACTTGAGCTTTAATGGCAGGTCACTCCACCTGCCGCTTTCAAGGAAGATAACAACATTGAAAACTGCCCTCGGCACCCTGCTTCTAGCCATCCTGTCGGCCAACACTTTCGCTGACACCCTCGGCTTCCAATCCACCACCCTCCCCGACCCGCACAATGAGCGTCCGCTGGAGATGGTCGTCTGGTACCCGAGCACAACCACAGCCACACCCGAATTGATCGCCGATGACGTCGTCTTCGTCGGCGCTTCCGCCGTGCGCAACGCGCCACCAACCGCTGGCGAGCACCCGTTGGTCGTGCTCTCCCACGGTTATCGCGGCAACTGGGGCAATCAGAGTTGGCTGGCGAGCGCGTTGGCCCATCAGGGTTACATCGTTGCGGCGGTCAACCATCCCGGCACCACCACCCATGACCGCAGCCCGCAAGCAGCGGCGCAGTTGTGGCAGCGGCCCATCGATTTGCACCGGGCGATTGAGGCCGTTGCGACGCAACCTGAAAAGTTCGGCGCGGTCTCGAAACGGCAAATCGCCGTGGTCGGTCATTCGCTCGGTGGCTGGACGGCGATGGAAATCGCTGGCGCCCGTTTCGACCCGGACCTGTTTGCGCGCGACTGCAAAGTCCATCCAGAGTTGGCCAGTTGCATCCATTACAAAACCATCACCCCGGCGAGCACGGCTGATTTGAAAGAAGGCCTGGCGGGCGATTTGCGCGATATTCGCGTCACCGCTGTGGTGTCGTTGGACCTGGGTTTTTCGCGCGGCTTCACGGATGCAAGCCTCGCGACGCTGGCAGTGCCGACGCTGGTGATCGCGGCCGGCGTACCGTCGGTGGAGCTGCCGGCGGAGTTGGAGTCCGCCAACCTCGCCAAACGCCTGCCCCAAGCTTCAACGCGCTATGTCGAGATCAGCGACGCCAGCCATTTCAGCTTCCTGCAAATGTGCAAACCGGGTGCGGTGGCGTTGCTGGAAGAGGACGTGCCGGGGGACGGGATTATCTGTGGCGATGGTGAAAATGCGCGGCCACGGGAATTGATTCAGCAGCAGGTGGCTTCGATGGTTGCCGAGTTTCTTAAGCAGTCCTGGCAACAAGACGACAAGCTTCTGTAAACCGACGGGCCGCGAACTTGCAGTGCGACGGCCGTCTAAAGAGCCGTCACGTTCGAGGCGCCTAGCGTTGTCAAACTGGCGTCCAGGTTCCTCAAGTAGGCAACTGAAGTCTTGTCATAGTGGCGCAGCAGTCGTTTAGTCTGATTCATCAGGCTTAATTTCGAATCAAGCGCTTCGAGCATTTCATCCGTTTGACTCGCGTCCAGTTCGCTATTGATTGCATCCTGCTTCATCGTCACAAATTGTGCGTAACACTCGATCTCTGCGGCCAGCTTCTCAATATCGAGGTTTTTCACCTCTCTGACTGGAGTGCACGGACTGGAAGAAGTGAGATCGGCTGTAGGCCGGATGCCGATCTCATCAATACGAATGAGGTCATTTGCGACTTTCTTACCGAAGTACCTCGACAGTTTGAAATGCTGGGCGATTAACTGCTGGCGCCAGCCTCGTCGGAACTCCATGTATTCGGCCAGCGGCCCTTTTGAGAAGTCTTCCCAACCCTTCTGATCCATTCCTTTCAATAGTTTGCCGAGCGCGATGTAGCCGTTATCCAGCAGGCGACTGGTTTCCTGCGCGGTTGTCTGAGCCCCATCGAGAAACCTCGCCTTGTCGGCTCTATCATCCTGATGACCTTGCAGGTAAGCCGTACCAGCGAAGGTCACTATCGCGGTGATAATCGCGGTGATAATTGAAGCGAAGCAAGTCTGCTTCCATGCCGTATCAGCCATCAAATGCGTCCATATTCAATTTGCTTTGCCTTATATCGGCAACGAACCGAACTTCGTGAGCATCTCGCGTTTCGTTGTTGCCAGCGATGACGTCAGCCCATCAAAAACACATCAACCTGACACCCAACCTCAGTGCCCAAGCACAGCCCCCGCACCCGCTCCACGCGGGCCCGCTTTAAACCCATGCGCCCGAGCACTCCAGGCAATCACAAACCCGACCGCGACCAACACCACCATCGCCCACGGAAACGATGCAACTCCCCACCGATCCAGCAACACCCCGCCGACCACGCCGCTGCCGGCAATCGCGCTGTTCCAAGCCACCACATTCAACGACAACGCCACATCCGCGCCATCGCCCGCCGCATCCGCCAGCGCGGTCTGCAATAAAGTCGCCGCGCCACCAAAACTCAATCCCCACAGCAACACGCCGAGGTAAATCACCTCGGGCACACGCCCCCAAAATCCAAACCCCACGGACACCAAAGCAAACATCATCAAGCTCACCAACACGGTCTTGCGCAACAGCGGCTCAACCAGTTTCGCGGTCAACCAGATCCCCGCCAACGCCGCGAGACCAAACACCAACAACACCAGATCCACGCGATCCGCCAACCCCGCCGGCGCCACAAACGGGGCGATGTAGGTGTAGAGAATGTTGTGCGCGAGCATCCAGCTGATCACCACCGCCAGCACCGGCCGCACACCCGGCGTGGTCAATACGCGACGCAACGACAGACGCTGATGCGCAGGCTGCGGCGGATAATCCGGCACCTTCACCAACACCCAAACGATCAGCATCAAGGTTAGGGCCGACATCAACCCGAACGTCGTACGCCACCCGACCAAGCCGCCCAGCCAAGTGCCGAGCGGCACGCCCAGTGACAAGGCAATCGGCGTCCCCACCATCGCCAGCGCCAACGCCTTACCTTGCTGATCCGGCTCGACCATCCGCCGCGCATACCCGGCCAACAGACTCCACGCCAACCCTGCCGCTACGCCCGCGAAGAAGCGCGCCACCAGCGTCACGCCATAGTGCGACGACAGCGCCGTGATCGAGTTGAACAGCAGAAACCCAACGATGGTCAGCAGCAACACATTGCGCCGACGCCAGCCGCGCGTGGCGATGGTCATCGGGATCACCGCCAGCACCGAGCCCAGCGCATACGCGGTGACCATCTGCCCGGCCATCGAAGGCGAAATCGCCAAGCCTTCGCTGATCAGCGGCAACAGCCCGGCGGGCAGGGTTTCGGTGACGATGCAGATAAAACCGGTCATGGCCAGCGCGAGCAGCGCGCCGATGGGCAGGCGTTTGGGCGCTGCCGAGAGAGTCAATGAAGGTGTCACGGGATACTCCTTGTGAGCAAAATGTCAGACTTAAATACCGATCGATATAAAACAATGGCGGCACCGGACACCCGTTGTCAACGACTTATGTATCGACTAGTATCCAAATCACTTTCCGAGGAGTTTCAGAGATGGCGAGAACCGGTCGCCCCCGCGCATTTGATCGCGACGACGCCGTCGATCAGGCCATGCAATTGTTCTGGCAACACGGCTACGACGCGACGTCCCTCGCACAGTTGAAGGCTGAACTGGGCGGCGGCATTTCCGCGCCGAGCTTCTACGCCGCGTTCGGCTCCAAAGAGTCCTTGTTCGACGAATGCGTGCAGCGTTACCTGGCAACCTACGCCCAAGTCACCGAATGCCTGTGGGACGAAACCCTGCCGCCGCGCCAAGCCATCGAAACCGCCCTGCGCCAATCGGCCCGCATGCAATGCGACGACGGCCACCCCAAAGGCTGCATGGTCACCCTCGGCGTCATGAGCGCCCCGAGCCCGGAAAACGCCCACGTCGCCCAAGCCCTCACCCACTCCCGCGCCCGAACCCGCGCCGGGATTGTTGCGTGTGTTGAGCGTGGTGTGAGTGAAGGACTGTTAGCCGACGATACCAACGCAGCCGTCATGGCGACCGTGTTCGACAGCTTCCTGCAGGGGATTTCCATCCTTGCTCGGGATGACACGCCGATTGAGAGCATTGATGCGGCGATTACGCAGGTGATGCGGACGTGGGATGTGGCGGCGAGCAGTTGACGTCTACGTTGCCTCCACCTAATCTGCCCCCATCTCGCGCAAGGCAGTACGCGGTCCTAACCATCCAGGACACGCCAAACCCTTGGGCGTTTTTTTATCAAAAAAGTGCAGGCCTAAAGCGGATGATCTGCGAGCCTCACTCATAAAACTTCCCGGCCAACAAAATCGCCGCACACCGCTGCCAGACATTAGAAGCTGCGGCATCCGCCTGAGCATTCCTCGAAGTAGCCACCGCCCAAGCAGCCGCCGCATCAAGAAACGTATCGACCGATCCATTTTCCCAGTCCGACGCCCCCGCCTCACTGGAACTCTCCAGCGCTCGCTCACGGGAGAAATCAGCACCCAGCGCCGCGACGAACTCGATGAACGATTGCTCATCGCTGACACGTTCCAGCAACTCATCAAGATCTACAGACATAGTCATCCTTGCATTGAAAGATCAGTGCCGTGCAGCACGCGATAATCACAAGATGCCCCATCGCTACGCAACCACCTCAACATAACTCGACTCCCCGCCCCCCTCCGCGCCCGACAACCAACCCCACACAAACCGCAACGTCGTCCGCCCCGCCTCATCAACCCCCACCTGGTCGGCCCAAAGCACCCTCGCCCCCAGCCGCCAATCCACGGGAGGCCCAACAAAGAACTCCCCAATCGTCGCCACTGTGCTGTCGATGATCCTCGGGCTCTCCGCCACTCGCCTCCTGCTCGGCGTTTTGACGGTCTTCCGCATCCGCCGCATTGGCGCGCCGGATTGGGTGGCTTTGATCTGGGCGGTGAAGCCGTTTACCACGCCGACGCGGTGACACTCACCCTGGGCGTCGGCGCCTGTCTGGCAGGGAAAATCTCTGGGAAATTTCCTACAAGCCAGCGGGAATCCGGCTATTCGATGCGACCCTTGTAATCCTGATAATTCAGCCCTTCGTTGGCCGACGCCAACAACGTCCAGATGCAGTCAGCCTGCGTTGAATGGCCGTTTTCTTCTCAGGAGGGCACACACCATGAAGATCAGGTTACGAACGCTGGGCGGTCTTGGCGCAACGGCGTTGATGCTAATGGCGGCGCCGGCGATGGCGGCTTGCACCTGGGCGACAGGCAACAATACGGTCAAGCAGTTGACGCTCACCGGTGGTGCGGTATTCGCGCCGCGAGACGTACCGATCGGCACCACGCTGAACACCAACGGCACCATGCGACAGCTGAATTTCGGTGACACCTTGCTGTGTTATGGCACGGCCACCTACAACACGACACTGATCGGTCCGGTGGCGGTAAACATTCCGGTGGACGTGCTGGATGTGCCGGCCAATGCCTTGCTGCAGACCAATGTGCCCGGCATTGGCTTGGCCATTTACATGACCGGTTTTGCCGCCGCGTGGGTTGCGCCACCGGGTAATCCCAACCGCTTCATTCCCTTCAACATGAATCGCACCGCCGCCAGCCAGGCAAACATGAACCAGGCGATGATGCGTTACGCGCTGATCAAGACCGGTGACATCGCGCCCGGCACCCATACCATCAATCAACTGGTCGCCACTGGCACTTCGGACATGGGGCCAATGTTCGACCTGACCTTCACCGCCACCGTAACCCTGGCCGGTTGCTCTTTGCCGGCCGCACCGGGCAACCAGATCAACGTGCCGATGGGCACCTGGGAAAAACGCGTATTCAACGGCAAGAACTCCACCACCCAGGCCCAGCCGTTCGCCATTACCCTCAACGCCTGCATCGCCGGCAACAACTACCCGTCGAACACCAACGGCTACTTCAACGGCAACTTCGCCAATATTCAGATCGATGCCGACAAGACGTCGACCATCCTCGACGCGGCCAACGGTGTCTTGAGCCTGTCGAGCGATTCGACCGCTCAAGGCGTGGCGATCCAGGTGTTGCAGGACAACGGCACGCCGATGAATCTGGGTCAGCCCGTGCGCCTGAATCGCATCGTCAACGGCGTGACTTCAGTGCCGCTAAAGGCCCGTTATATCCAGACCGGCGATGGCCCGACGCCGCAGCCCGGCACCGCCAATGGCCATGCGAGTTTCACCGTGACTTACCGCTGAAATCCACCAACAAAAATCCACCTGTTTTTCCCGACGCTCCCCTTTGCCATCGCCCATTTCGCGCGGTGCCAAAGGCGGGGCGTTTTTTTTGGCAACGACTTATTGATCGCACAGCCGCGCTAGGAATTTTCCTACAAGCAAAGGGATTTTCCCTACATAGCGCCCTGATCCACCTCTCGATAATGAGCCTCAGACGCCACGCTCTGCCCCCGACGGGATGGCGACGTCGATCCGTCTCAGGGCCTTCGGGCTCAAGGACATTTACTCAATATCTGGAAGTGATCATGAAAAATTTTGCGCTCAAAGGTTTGTCCCTGGCCCTGGTTCTGGCAGCTGCTTCGCAAGCCGCAATGGCCGCCGACGGTGAAATCAACTTTGTCGGCAGCGTAACCGACAACACCTGCCCGGTCGTGGTGTCCGACCTCAACGGTTCGGCCGGTGCCGGCGACGTCGGCCTCGGCAGTGTGCCGGCGACCTCCCTGGCCACGGCCGGCGCAGTGGCGGGTGGCGGCGCGTTCACCCTGACCATCGACACCACCGCACCGGGCTGCAACGTCACCGGCAAGAAAGCCGTGGTCAAGTTCCTTTCGCTGAGCGGCAACGCCGGTTCCAGCGGCCAGTGGATCGGCCTGCTGCCGGAAGCCGGCGTGGCCACCAACGTCGCCGTGCAGATCAAGGATGCGTCCGGCAAAGACGTGCAACTGGGCCTGGAATCCTCGCCTTATCTGGACCTGACCCAGCCGCTGCGCTTCACCGCCAACTACGTCGCCACCGGCGCCGCCACTTCCGGTCCGGCCAACGCCAAAGCCGCGTTTACCGTCGACTACCAGTAAGTCCGGTCTGCAGCCGGCGGCGATTGGCGCCGCCGGATGCCCTTCCCTTTGCCACGGTTTTTTGTGGCCGTGCCGACAAGAGGATGAACGCAATGAACCCAGCAATTTCCCCCTTCAAAACCGCATCGGTATTGGCCGTGTTGTTGAGCGCGACATTGCTCAGCAGTTTCAGCCAGGCCGGTGTGATGCTCGGCGGCACGCGCATCGTGTACGACGGCAACAAACGCGATGCCTCGATCACGGTCAGCAACACCACGGCAGAGCCCTACGCGGTGCAAGCCTGGATCAACACCGAGGCCGACGACAACACCACCGCCACCCCGTTCGTGGCCACCCCGCCGCTGTTTCGCCTCGATCCGCGCAAAGAGCAAATGGTGCGCATCCAGAAAGTCCCCGGTGATCTGCCGCAGGACCGCGAATCGGTTTTCTATTTCAACGCCCAGGAAATTCCGCTGGCCGGCAAGGCCGACGCCAACACCCTGAAAATCGCCATGCGCACGCGGATCAAAGTCTTCTATCGCCCGCCCACCCTCAAGGGCAGCGCGATCGAGGCACCGCCGCAACTGCGCTGGAGCCTGCAACAGGAACAAGGCAAACCGGTGTTGGTGGTCAACAACCCGACAGCGTTTCACGTGTCCTTTATCGGCGTAAAAGTCGAGGCCGGCGCGCAAGTGGTTGAAGTCAACGAACCGAAAATGGTCGCGCCGATGAGCAGCCAGCGTTACGCGCTGCCAGGTTTCAGCGGCCGCAGCGCCGCGGTGGTGTTCTCCGCGATCAACGACTACGGCGGTTACAGCGAGCCGAAAAAAGTCGAGCTGAGCAGCGCCCCGTAACACCGCCACCCCTTTCCTTGCGAACCCGCCTGCACGCTGCCGACGCCGCGTGGCGGCCGAGTGTTGAGTATTGTCATGCGAATCGAAGCCCTGAACCGTCATCGTCAGTCCGCGCCTTTTGTTCCATTGCATCTGTCGGTCGCCATCCTCGCGGCGCTGATGGGCAGCTCGGCGAGCGCGGACGAGCCGGCGAAGTTTGATGCCAGCTTCATGCAGCCATTCGGCGGCGCCAGCGCTGGGCCCAACCTCGATCTGGACGCGATCGCCAACAGCGGCAGCATCGGCCCCGGCACGTATCCGGTGGTGATCCGTCTGAACCAGAGCTTTTTCGACCGCCGCGACATGACCTTCGCCAAGGACGTAAAAAGCGCTGAGGTGCGCGCGTGTCTGTCCGAAGCGTTTCTCAAGGAGCTGGGGGTCAAGGTCGATGCGTTCCTGACACCGGGCGAAACATTCCCCGCGTGCATCGACCTTGCCGAACTGATCGAAGGCGCTTCGGTGAGCTTCGACGCCGGGCGTCTGGCCCTCGACATCAGCGTGCCGCAGATCGCCCTGCGCCGCGACGCCGCCGGTTATGTCGCTCCCGAAGAATGGGATCGCGGGATCAACGCGGCGATGCTCAACTATCAGTTCTCGGCGGCCAATACCCAGTCCGATGCGCGGGGCAGCGGCACGCAGTACAACCTCTACGCCAACGGCGGATTCAACCTCGGCGACTGGCGTTTTCGCTCCAGCTCCTCGTTCCGTCAGGATGAAGACGGTCAGCAGGACTGGCAGCGCAGCAACACCTACGCGCAGCGCGACCTGACCGCGATCAAAGGCACCCTGACCTTGGGCGAAAGCTTCACCCCGGGCGACGTGTTCGACAGCATTCCGTTTCGCGGCGCTCAGGTGGCGTCCGACATGGGCATGTTGCCGGACTCGATGCAGGGTTATGCGCCGATCATTCGCGGCATCGCCGAAACCCAGGCCAAAGTCGAAGTGCGCCAGAACGGCTACTCGCTGTACACCACGTACGTGGCGCCCGGTGCGTTCGAAATCGACGACCTCAACGCAGCGTCGGGCAGCGGCGACCTCGAAGTCATCATCACCGAAGCCGATGGCCGCGAGCGGCGCTTCACCCAGCCGTACGCCACGCTGGCCAACATGCTGCGGGAAAAAACCTGGCGTTACAGTGCCACCGCCGGTGAGTACAACGCCGTCGATGGCGGCCAGCGTCCGGTCTTCGCCCAAGCGTCGCTGGCCTACGGTTTGCCGTTCGACCTGACGTTGTATGGCGGCCTGTTGGGCGCTGACTTCTATCGTGCCGGCGTCATCGGCGTGGGCAAAAGCCTCGGCAGTCTCGGCGCGGTGTCGCTGGACGTGACCCAAGCGCAAACTGACGTGCCGAGCGGCTCCGGGGTCGCGGCTGGCAAAGAAAAAGGCCAGAGTTTTGGCGTGCGTTACGGCAAGGCCTTCGAAACCGGCACCTCGGTACGCTTCGCCGGCTATCGCTATTCCACCGAAGGCTATCGCGACTTTGATGAAGCGGTGAGCCTGCAGGAACCGAACGAATTCAACACTTTCTCCAAGCGTAGCAAAGTCGAAGCCAGCATCAACCAGGCGCTCGACAGCTACGGCTCGTTCTACCTGAACATGAGCAAACAGAACTATTGGGGCAGCTCGCGCGAAGACAAACAGATGCAATTGGGCTTCAACACCCAACACAAGGGCGTGACCTACGGCATCTACGCGAGCAAGACCCTGACCGACAACTTCGGCCAGAACAATCAAGTGGTGTTCACCGTGTCGATGCCCATCGGCCAGACGCGCAGCACCGGCACCTACACCGTCACCCGCAACAACGACGGCAGCCTCGACCAGCGTGCCGGCCTGAGCGGGCGCGACGGCAACCTAAACTACAACGTCAACGCCAACCGCTCCGACAACGGCGGCAACAACGGCTCCGCCCTGATCGGCTACCGCGCACCGTTCGCCCAACTCGGCGCGGGCGTCAGCGTCGGCAGCGGCTATCGCCAGACCTCGGTGAGCGCCGCAGGCTCCGTGCTCGGCCACAGCGATGGCCTCGAATTCGGCCAGACCCTCGGCGAAACCGTGGCCCTGGTCGAAGTCAAAGACACCCCGGACGTCGGCGTCCTCAACGCCCCCGGCACCCTCACCAACGCCAAGGGTTACGCCCTCGTGCCGTACGTCACGCCGTACCGCAAAAACCGCGTGGCCCTCGACACTGGCGAACTGGACAACAACATCGACATCGAAGAAGGCGTGACCAACGTCGTGCCCCGTCGCGGCGCCGTGGTCAAAGCGAGCTTCGCCGCCAGCCGCTCGGAAAAAGCCCTGCTCAACGTGCGCCTCAAGGACGGCAAACAACCGCCGTTCGGCACCCCCATCACCAACGAAAAAGGCGCCAGCGCCGGCGTCGTCGGCCAGGCCGGTCAAGTGTTGCTGTCGGTGGGTGAAGGCAAGGTCTACCAAATGAAATGGGGCGAAAAAGCCGAACAGAGCTGCCGCATCGAACTGGACGTGAGCAAAGCACCGCTGGTGGATGGTTATCGTGTGGCGGATGCCGTGTGTAAGTAAGACCGGGGCTTAAGCGCCGCGACCTACGCCATCACCGATAGCCAGATCGGCAGCTTGTCGAAACACCAGCGGGCGTTGGAGGGGAAAATGATGAAAGATGAATACGTGCCGGTGTTTCAGAGCACGCTGGATGCGCCGAAGCCGTTGGTGACGTTGGTAGCGGCGCGTTGATTGTGTGGCCAGGGAGCTTGCACCCTGGCCGTTTATTCCGAATCAGCCAGGCACAAACGCTAGGCCGAAGCCTTCAGCTCGACGTTATCCAGCGCCTTGTTCACCGCCAACTCCCCCAACATCACCACCTGCGCAATCCCCAACAGCGTATTGCGATTCGGCCCTTCCAGCATCCCGGCAAAATCACCCAGCATCACCGTCGCCGAAGCCAAAGACTCACAAGCATTGACCAGCAAGGTTTCGGTGTCGGACTGCGGGTTGACCATGAACAAAGTGCTGGGGCTATAAGGCGTGGCCATGATCTTCTCAGGCACAAGATAATGATCGAGCGCCCGCTCCGCCGCCGCGTGAAGCTTTCTCGAATTAAGTGATTCATATGGCGACGCCGGATCTGTCTCCGGCGGACTGTTTGTGGTTTCGGACATCAACTGAATCTCCAGCAAGCACCCACGAAGGCACTCCAAGAAAAACGACTACCAAATGAACACCGCTCCCCTGTAGGAGCTGCCGCAGGCTGCGATCTTTTGATCTGCTTTCCAAAATCGCAACCTATGGCAGCGCCTGCACAGAGCTCGCGGCATCCCCGTAAACGAGCCAGCAACTAGTGCGGCAAGCGGCGCCCATCCAGGATTCGATTAACCATCAGCTCACTCAGCATGATCACTTGATGCAGCATCAGCATGGCCCGCCGCTGAGAGTGGTCAACGACATCGCCAATATCACGCGCCATGTCACTGGCAGCGGCTAACGACTCGCACGCTTCGACGAGCAAGGTTTCCTCGTCCACGGCGGGATCGACCAGAAAGATCTTGTTGGATTTGCGGGTAGGGATTGAAAGCTTCAGTGAGCCGGGGTTGAGATAGAAGTTGATGGCGCGGTCGGTCGCCTCTTTTATCTTTTGAGGCTCAAGCGCTGGGTCATACGGGATCGGATCGGCGTCCGGTGGGTTTGGCGTTACTTTGAACATAGATGAAGCTCCTAACACATTTAATGGAGGCTTCACCCTTTCGCTACCAAACGAAGGGTGGCGGCCATGCAGAGGTTGGTAGACCGGGTGTTAGGATCCGGCGCGCCCTAGGACGCCCTATACATGGCCACCATAATTGAGCGAGAAATCTCGACGACAGTGGGCTGTACAACTAACACCGGGCTACCAAACCCGATCACTGTTTTCAGTGACGGGGAAACGATATAGCCCGCTGCATAGTCGCGTATGCCGGCGGATTCTGGCGTACGCGTAGGCAACGGCGCAAGGCGTTGTAGCCTTTGTGGCGTAACGGGTTGTGTAATTTAAACGCGCTTGCTGAGTTATGTTTATCCGAGGGAAATGCCATGATTCCTTCATGGTTTTCTCTTAGAAACCACCACTGGTTCAGCCAATAGCCGCCATTCTTGAAGGGCGGCTTTGGGCCGGTAGCGATCCTTCGGGAATGGTAGTGATCGGCCCAAAGGGCCGATTGCTTCGCTACTGATGTACAACCATTGGCGCAACAGCTGGGTCCGTGGGCCTGCCAATTGAATGCGGGCATGGGCTTGAGCAAAAGCGTTGTACGAGAACTCCGAACAATTCGGAGGAGTCGACTGCCAGAAACAATATCCCAACCACTGCAACAATTGCCAAAATCGTCATCATCTCTTCTCCGCATTTTTCGGCC
Organism: Pseudomonas sp. WC2; assembly: GCF_050586545.1. Classification (NCBI taxonomy): domain Bacteria; kingdom Pseudomonadati; phylum Pseudomonadota; class Gammaproteobacteria; order Pseudomonadales; family Pseudomonadaceae; genus Pseudomonas; species Pseudomonas sp. WC2. Next base: position 248,345 of record NZ_JBOBDR010000003.1, read on the forward strand.
GAACCTTCCGTTTCGCGTAATGTAGCTGGAGGTACCCTAATAGTATTTTTCCTATTTCAACTTCCCAGGCTCGCGATATCTCTACGAAAACCTGAAACACTGATAAGATGTCTAGGCGATTATTCCATCTCATAAGGAGAAAACTACTTGATAACTAAACAAAACTGGGTAGTAACCTTTGGAAACGCAGATATTGGCGCATCCGAAATCACCCACATACCTGTTCGCCCGCTAATTCCTCCTGCATTCGTGACTAACTCACCAGAGCAGAAACTTATACCTCCGCATACCTTTCTTAGGTCGAATATCGAGTTTGAGCAAGGAACAGTTTCGTGGGAGGTTTACATAAGTGATGACTCTGGCAGCTGCGAAATTCTTCTCCCAGCAGAAATTTCTTCTCCCCAAGCTACTGGCACAGCAGCCAACCCAACAGAAAGCCAAACTTTTGAGCTAGATTTGGCGATAGGAGTTAATAATTTAGGAGCGCCTTACGGTATCGCAGCACTTAGGAATTATAATTGGGAACCCGTCATGGGTGTTGGCCAAGGGTCTAAGGTGCCAACGGAGAAGTGGATCTCATTGAGTGTTCGCGTAGTTGGATCAAGTATTGACATGTTTGTTGATGGCGTTCGAATTATCTCTATCAATCGCACAATGAGACGAGGGCAACTTGGCCTGTTCATGCAGGGCAATACTGAAGTTAAATTCAGAAACTTAAAAATTGAAGCAGAGCAACCACTCTGCTTTGTCGTCATGCAATTCACCCCAGACTTCAACATTTTATACAATGATGTTATTAAGCCGCTTTGTGAAGAGTTTGGTTACAGAGTGATACGCGGGGATGACTTTTATACTTCCGGCCAAATTCTTGAAGACATTACAAGCTCAATTAATTCTTCAGCACTCATAATTGCAGATGTAACACCCGACAACCCTAATGTGTTTTACGAGGTAGGTTATGCCCATGGTATTGGCAAGCCGACCATTTTGCTGAGCGACCGAACACGCACCAGACTACCGTTCGATATCTCAGGTTTTAGAACGCTTTTCTATGATAATACGATAGGTGGAAAGGCCATTGTTGAATCCAAGCTTCGCCTTCACTTAGAGGCGCTTCGCTCACGCTGAAAGCGCCAGGAAGTTGAGCGTCTGGCAGAGCGACTGTTGAATCAACGCAGGCCACGCGGTGTGCGAAACGCTGAGTTCTATGGGGGACGCTGTTCGCAACAAAGCAAACTCCCCCATCTCATCCATTCTACCCCGCCCTTTATGTTGACCCAGCGGGAACAGTAGGGAAGTGGGCATTTTCCGCCTAGACGTTTACCCGATTCTGGACAATTCCTTCTATTACCGTCCGCTTCGGGCCAAAAGCCGCCCTTCGAGCTTGGATGCATGGTGAACTAAAGCAGCAGACCTAACTCAATCAAGCCGATTTCATCCGACACTCAACAAAACAGCTGAATTTACGAGTGCAACCCTCACCCCTTCTTCCTAAAAACCTTGCTCACGTAATACCCCAAACTCCACCGATCCTTCGGCCTAGGCTTATAGTGCGTTTTATTCCTCTGCCCCGGCTCCCCCCCCACCCCACTCGCCGTGTAGTAATAAAGCGCAATCGACCGTCGAGTGATGTGTTCCGGCGTAGTCAACGGCTCCGGATGCCCATGGTTACTGTCCTTATCCGTATTAAAAATCACACACCGGTTATAAATCGGCAGCACCTTTTTCAGGCATTTCTTCATGCCCACATCCCAGAGCTCCAGGTTGCCGCCGTACGCCTCCTGCCAGTCCTCGGTCAGGTAGATGATCACGTTCAGCCGTCGCTCGACGTTAAGCTTTTTGTTTAGTCGAAAATCCGAGTGCACGCCGAGGAAGCCGCCGGTTTTGGTTTCGTGCAGGCCGCCGCCGGCGAAGTAAGGGTCGGGGATCAGGCCTTGGATGCCGGTGAGTTTTTCGAGGAATTCCAGCATCGGCGCGGAGTTGAAGGTGTTGAAGACGTTCTTCAGGTAGGGGCTGCAGGCGTTGGGGCTGATCTGGCGTTTGAGTTGGCCTTTGTAGCCGCGCTCGTAGATTTGTTCGTTGTTGGTCGGTTCGACCGGGAAGTGTTCGCGGATGCTGGCGATGACGTCGGCTTGCAGGAAGTTGTCGATGACGATGTGCGGGAATGGCGTGGCTTGGGTGTATTCGCGGGTCAGCGATTCGCCGAAAGCGCTGGCGGCGGTTTGGTCGAAGTCGAGTTCCGGGGTCAGGGTGATGGGGAGTGTTTGCGTGTTGGCTTGCATTGCCGCTCCGATGTTTTGGGCTTTCAGGGCTGGGCAAACAGGGGCTGGGGCTTGGCGCGGTGCCTGTGTTTGCTTGCTGAGTACAGTGGCGAGCAGGTTGCCATGTCGGCGATTGGCTGCCGAGTGTCCTTTGCTTAAACGTGGCGCGGCGGTGTTACGGCATGTTTCCGGCTGTCACAAACCGGTCATATTTCCTCTGCTAACCTCGTCGGCGCCCTACCCCTCACCCCTGTCCTAGAGCCCCCAACCGAAGGTGCCGCCAAGGTGTTTCCGTCTCCCGTTCGCCAGCAAATTATCCTGCGCTCCGACAATCTCCGTTCGGACGACTTCGGCGCACTTTTTTCGAAGTTGTTTGGTAATCGTTATGCCGACAATCCGCCGTTGCCGTCGAACATCCTGATTGGTGGGGTATATGGGCGGCATGAGGGGGTGAGTTTTCGGCGGATGCATTATCGCGGGGATTTCACGGTTGCCTTTCCCGATCCGCAGGATGAGATCACGTTTGTTATTCCTACGGCGGGCAAGATCGTTTTCAGCCATGTGACCGAGTCGGTTGGTGTCTGCCAGGTTGGGCTGGCGATTGATAAGGCGGACATTCGTTCGATGCGTTTTCTTGATGATCATGCGCATCACGGGATGTCGATCAGTCGACATCAGTTGACTGAGCGGTTGGCGGCGCTGTTGGGCAAACCGATTCTTGAGCGGATTGTGTTTGCGCCGAGTGTGAATCTGGATTCGGCGGCGTTTCAGGGGATCAAGGCGTTGATCGATCTGGCGACGGGCACGGAGTTTGATGCGTTGATCAACAGCGGGACGTTGATGCCGTCGCGGTTGCGCGAGATGTTGATTGATGCGGTGCTGGAGGCGTGGCCGCATAACTTTTCCGAGGCGTTGCGGCGGCCGACGGCGATGGTTGCGCCTCGGCATGTGAAGTTGGCGGTGGAGTTTATTCAGGCGCATCCGGAGCAGTTGGTGAGTGGTGTGGATCTGGCGCGGTTGAGCAATGTGAGTCAGCGGGCGTTGCAGGAGGGGTTTCGGCGGTTTGTCGGGACGTCGATTGTGGCGTATCAGCGGCAGGTGCGGCTGGAGCGGGCTTATGAAGTGTTGAAGTGCGGGGATGTTGGGTCGGTGACGGAGGTGGCGTTGCGGTTTGGGTTTAGTAATGTCGGGCGGTTTTGTCAGTATTTTCAGGGGGCTTTTGGGGTGAGTCCGGCGGAGTTGCGCGGGCGGGGTTGATCGGTTCTTAGGTTGGAATGCTGATTGTGGGAGCGAGCCTGCTCGCGAACGCGGTGGGTCAGTCAATGTTGATGTTGACTGGTCTGGCGCTTTCGCGAGCAGGCTCGCTCCCACAGTGGTTTTTGGGGTGTTTGTTGGAGTGGGGTCTTCCTTGACCCCACTTGTTTTAGAACGCGTAGCTAGCCTTGAGGCCGCAGTTGAAGCCGTGGCTGTCGCCGCCGCCATTGGCGCCCACTTCTGCGCCCAGGCTGAGGGCGCCGAGGTTGGCCATCAGGTTGACGCCGCCGCTGAATTGGTCGCGGTTGTCGAAGGCGGCGCGTTGTTCGATGTCGAGGCCTAGCAGGTGGCTTTGGCTGTCGACTTCGTTGTCGCCCAATGTGCGTTCGTAGCCCACTTGTACGCCCGGCACCAGTTGCCATGCGCCCATCGTCACGGGGGCGAAGGCGACGTTGAGGTTCGCGACGGCGCTGCGGCGGGTGGCGGTGTTGTCGTCGACGTCGAGGGAGAGTTCGCTGCCCTTCTCTGTGAAGCCGTTGAGGTCGAGGTGGCTGATGCGCAAACCGAGGCTTGGCTCGAAGGTCATGCCGTTGACCGGGGCGCGGTAGCCGAGGGCGACGGTGGCGCCGCTGAGGTTGCCGTGAGTGTCGCCTTTTGCGGTGCCGAGGCCGCCGCCGAGCTCGCGTTTGCTGTCGTAGTCGATGTAGCCGGCGCTGGCGTTGGCGTCGAGGAACAGGCCTTGTTCGAGGCTGGTGAAGCCGTAACGGGCGCCGACGTTGAGGAAGGTGAAGTCGGTATCGGCTTCGCCCCCTGCACCGCCGACCGAGCCTTTGCTGTAGCCGAATCCGCCGCGTGCGCTGAGTTGTTCGCTGAAGCGTTGGGTGATGCCGACCATCAGGCCTTGGCTGTGTTCGTTGCTGCTTTCGGCGTGGGCCGAGCCGTCGGTGCCGAGGTAGCCGGCGAGCGCAGTGGTCCAGAGGCGGTACTGGCCGACTTTGAGGTCGCTGCCGCTGGCGAATGGTGCGGCGGCTTGTTCGATCATCGCGTTTTGGCGCAGCAGGTAGCTGGCGGCGTCGGCGTGGACCTGACCGCCGACCTGGGATTCGACTCCGCCGAGGGTGCCGGCGTCGATGGCCGATTGCAGGTAGTAGTTGTAGGCGCTGTAGGTGCCGGAGAGTTCGGTGTTCTGCAATTGGCGGAGCAGTTCGGCGCCGGCGGCGGCGTTGCCGATCAGCCCGGCCTGACCCGGCAGGCTGTTGTATTCGACGAGTTTGCCGCGCAGGACGTAAATCGTTTCTTGCGACAGACCGAGGCCTTGTTTGAGGTAGTTGTCCATGCTGCCGTATTCGGCGGTGACCTCGTCGAGACCGGCCTGCAAGTAGCTGGCCTGCACGCCGAGCAGCGGCGCGTAGACCGAGGCCATGCTTGCCGGCATCGCCTTCAACGTGGCGGCGACGCGGGCGGCGGTGTAGTCGTTGGTGGCGAGGTAGTTGGCCATGATGGTCGCGTTGTCGACACCGGCGATGCTCTGCAACACGGCGGCGGTCCAGCCGGTGCGGTCCTTGCCGGCGGTGCAGTGGAACAGTTGTGCGCCGTCGGTCGTCGCCAGTTCGTTAAAGAGTTTGTTGAATTGACCGCGCATGCCGGCGTCGCTGACGAAGGCGCGGTTGGTCTGTTCCATCATGGCGATGGCGTCGGCGGCGCTTTTGAACGAGACGGTGGTGATGTTTGCGCCGGAGGTGGTGCTGCCGATGATGTCGATGTTCTGGTAAGTCGCGCCGCTGATCATTGTGTCCGGCGTGGCGGCGATTTCGCTGGGGGTGCGCAGGTCGTAGACGGCTTTGATGCTGAGGCCGTTGAGGATCGCCAGGTCTGCAGCGGTCGGGGTCACGGCGTTGGCGCGGTAAAACACCCCGGCGCGCATGGTGCCATCGTGGGCGGTGGAGTACGCGGTGGTGGTACCGGCGACATCACGGAAATTGTCCATACCCTTCAGGCGCGGGGTGTCGAGCAGAACCGGCTCGGCGGCATGGGCGGCGGCGATGGACAGGCTCAGTACGGACAGCGAACACAGCAGACGTTGGAACACGGTGCAGCCTCATTTCGGTTAGCGTTGGGCTGACTACTATCTGCACCGGATTTAGACCGAATATTACAAATTCGCGCCGCACGGAAATGCCTGCGCGAATGGGCCGTGGAGTGCGTGAATTGTCCATCTGTCGATGGCGGTGGGTCATTGAGCGGTGATGTGACTGAGCCACCGCTTTCGCGAGCAAGCTCGCTCCCAAAGGGGATTGGGGTCAGGCAGTGGAATAGTTGATCTGCAGCAATATTCGCCCACCCCAGCGGCGATATTCTGATGTGGCTGGAAACAGCCGTGCTGTGCGCACGTCACAGGCCTTGAGGCCAAGGTGGCGACAAATGAACAAAAAACGCATTGTCTGGAAGAGCATTCTTCTGGGCCTTCCGTGTGTCTTGCTTCCGGTTCTTTTGATGGGTTATGTCGCCTGGGTGCTGAATCTGGCGGCGGCGCAGCAGCGGTTGGAAACCCTCGCCGCTGTGGCGTCCAGCCGCGCCAACGGCACTTTCACTGAAGCGGCCGGGGCGCTGAAGAGCATCGCTGGCTCGACCCTCGCCCCGTGCACGCCCGAGAGCATCGACGAAATGCGGCTGCTGACCATCAACACCCTGTCGGTGAAGTCGATCGGTTACGTGGAAGAAGAGATTTACGCCTGCGGTTCGTGGGGCGCGGTCGGCCAGCATGCGACGCCGTGGCAGGAGGATTTCATCACCGCAGACGGCGTGCGCGTGTCCCTCGGCGTGCAGTCGCGGATCGTTGCGGCGAAGCCGATGATGGCCCTGCAATACGCGGCATTTAATGTGCTGGTCGATCCGCAGCAGTTCCTGCACGTGACTCTCGACGAGGATCTGCATCTGGCGGTCGGCACCGCGGCCGGGCAACTGGTCAGCGCCTCGCGCCCGGGTGCGGAACACTTCCTCGCGCGGGTGCATTCCGGCCCGCATTCGGGGCTCGACGACGGTTATCTCTACACCCTCGTGCACAGCGGCGATTGGGTGGCGATTGCCGCGCTGTCGCGCCATGAACTGATGCAAGGGCTGATCCGCCGGGAGCTATTGATGCTGCCCATCGGCGGCTTGCTCGCCGGCCTGCTGGTGCTGCTGATCGTGCGCCGCACGCGCCAACGCCTGTCGCCGCTGGCCGAATTGCAATTGGCGGTGCGCAACCGTGAGTTCGTCGTTCACTACCAACCGATCATGCGTCTGAGCGACGGCGCCTGCGTCGGCGCCGAAGCACTGGTGCGCTGGCAACACCCGGACGGCACGCGGGTCTGCCCGGACGCGTTCATTCCGCTGGCCGAGCACAGTGGTTTGATTCTGCCGATCACCGATCAAGTGATCGACAACGTGATGCACGACCTCGGCCCGTTGCTGGTCAAGGAGCGCAGCCTGCACGTGGCGATCAATCTGGCGGCGAAGGACGTCAGCAGCGGCCGCTTCCTGCCGAAACTCGAGGAGGCGTTGCGCCGGGCCGACGTGCAACAACAGCAAATCTGGCTGGAGGCGACCGAGCGCGGTTTCGTCGAGATCGACGCGGCGCGCACGACGGTCAATCACGCCCGCGAGCTGGGTTATCTGGCCGCCATCGACGATTTCGGCACTGGATTTTCCAGCCTGCAGCATTTGCAGCAACTGCCGCTGGACGTGCTGAAAATCGACAAGTCGTTCGTCGACAACATCGAACAGGACGCCGCGACTGGCACCGTCACCGGCCACATCATCGAAATGGCCAAGAGTCTGCGCCTGCAGATCGTCGCCGAAGGCATCGAGACCGAAGCCCAGCGCGATTACTTGCGTGATCACGGCGTGCATTTCGGTCAGGGCTGGTTGTTCGGCAAGGCGATGCCAGCGGAGGAGTTTCTAGGGTTCTACGCAGAGCGCGCGAACGTCGCTGCTGAACGCGAAGCCATGGAAGCTTAAGCGTGCAGCAGCGCATGGCCTGGCTTAATTGGTGCGTCTGCCCACCCGAATATCCGTCAGCCCTACCCGTTCGGCCTGTTCAATAATCTGCTCCGGAGTGGAATCGGCGGTGGGCATGACCAGGCTGTTTTCGGCGTCACCCAGGTGCAATTCCAGTACATGCATGGCGGCTTCGTGGGCCGCCAGTTGCGGCTCTTTGAGTTCGAGCAGGAATGTGCGTGGCTCGCCGTTGAATTTGTATTCGATGTCGTAGGTGTACATGGTGTTATCCGCGTCAGTGAATAGGGACTGAACATCCTGACGCTCCGGTCAGAATTTTAGTTCCCGCTGGATGCTGACACTCGTCGATTTCACTTTCCCTGCAAACTTTTCGCGCGTCGGGGCGTCCTTTCTTATAACCCACAACCGGCTGAACACAGCCAAGGACCGGCAATGACCTTCTTCATTTTTCTTCTGGCCTGCGCCGCAGCGGCAACCACGGGCGTCATGTTCAAACCGGGGCCGTGGTACGAAGGGCTGAACAAACCGCGCTTTACCCCGCCGAACTGGGCGTTTCCGGTGGCGTGGACGCTGATTTATCTGTTGCTGGCCTGGGCCGGTTATCGCTTGAGCCTGATCCCGGGCAGTCAAACCGTGCTGGCGATGTGGGCGGCGCAGATTGCCTTGAACACGCTGTGGACGCCGGTGTTCTTCGGCGCGCATCAGGTGTTGGCGGCGATGGTGATTCTGGTATTGCTGTGGCTGGTGGTCGCGGCGATGGTGGTGCTGGCGTTGCAACTGGACCTGATCACCGGTTTGATCCTGTTCCCTTATCTGGCGTGGCTGTGCGTCGCGGCGGCGTTGAATTTCTCCATCTTGCTGAAGAACCGCACATGACCGACGCCAATTGGGGCAAGGCAGCGCCGTGGCCGCAGGGCGAGCGTGAGTTAGCGCAGGTGCGCGCCTTCAACAAGAAACTCGCTTGGCTGCCGCGTTTCAAGATCCGTAATCGCGTTACGCCGCGTTTGATTCAGGCGCTGCTGCGAGTCGGGCAGATCGGCGGTGACGGCAAGTTGCGCCAGCACGGATTGAAAGCTGAAAGCAAAACAATGGGCGCGGTACCGGTGCGCATCATCCGTCCGCAAGGCCCGTCGAAAGGCGTGGTGCTGGATTTTCACGGTGGCGGCTGGGTGATCGGCAATGCGCAGATGGACGACAACTTCAACGTTGCCATCGTCAAAACCTGCCACGTCACTGTGGTCTCGGTCGATTACAGCTTGGCAGTGTCGACGCCGATCGAAGGCCTGCTGGAAGACTGTTTGAACGCGACTCGCGCGGTATTGAGCGATGCCGAGTTTCAAGGTCTGCCCGTGGTGGTGGTCGGTGAATCAGCGGGCGGTCACCTCGCCGCTGCGACTTTGCTGGCGCTGAAACAGTGGCCGGACATGCTGCAACGCATCCACGGTGCGCTGTTGTATTACGGCGTCTACGACCTCACCGGCACGCCCAGCGTACGCAATGCGCCGCCGGACACGCTGGTGCTCGACGGCCCCGGCATGGTCGAAGCGCTGCGCCTGCTCACGCCGGGGCTGACCGATGAACAACGCCGCGAGCCCACTTTGTCGCCGCTCTACGGTGACTTCAGCAGTTTGCCACCGGCGCTGATGTTTGCCGGTGAACTCGATCCGCTGCGCGACGACACCCGCTTGCTCGCCGAACGCTGGCAAGCCTCGGCGCCAGTCGAGGTGTACACGCTGCCCTCCTCGCCCCACGGCTTCATCCACTTCCCCACGGCCATGGCGCAGAGCGTGCTCGCCTACAGCCGTGAGTGGATCAGCGCGCGCATCGAGGCGCCGGCGGCGGTTACTCGTTCATATCCTTGATCAGGTACTGGTTGGCGATTTGCGAAACACCGGTCAATGCGGTGCGCAGCAATTCAGGTTCGGTGCGGTAGCGCAGCGGCTCGTAACCGTAGGTGTTGGCGCCGTTGAACGGGGTGATTGCCTCGCTGCGCTGCCAGATCAATTCACCGCCGCGCTTTAGTGCAGCGGTGACGTTGATGGTCGGGTAGACCACGCTGCTGAAGCCCTGGGTCAGCGAGAAACCCCAATTGTTTACGGCCAGGTCAATCTGCGCATCGGCGGGTTCGTTATCACCGACAATCTTGAAACGCCCAGACGCGACCAGTTGTTCCTCGAAGCTCTTTTTCACCACTTCGGCCAAATTGATGTTGGCGGTTTCCATGTTGTACACGATGGCATCGGTGGTCGACATCGACGCCAGATCGCCAGCCTTCAAACCCGCGGCAAAACCGACGCCGCCCAACGCTGCCGTTGCCGCTTTCGATGCGCCGGAAGCCAGACCGATGCCGGTGCCGACGCCAGCACCGACGGCGGCGCCCCATGCCTGCTCGCGGCCCATGTAGGTGATCGCCTTCGGATCCCAGGTCGCCGGCATGACTTTCACCGTGTGGATCTGGGTGCGGTATTCGGGTTTGAATTTCTGATTGGTGCAGCCGGCCATGACCAGCACGGCGAACATCAGGACAGCAATCTTCTTCATGAAGCACTCACGACAGCAAATGGATTTGCCTCTGTATCGTCAGCCCAAAGCAATCCTAAAGTGCCATCATTTGCTGCTTGCCCGAAGGCAAGCAGCACAGCGTGGTTCAAGTGCCGCTTTTGACCTTGCTCCAGACCCGCGTGCGCACCCGTTCGATCTTCAGCGGCAACGGCTGCGACGGGAACAACGTGGCCAGGGTCGAGGCCGGCGGATAGACGTCCGGGTTAGTCCTGAGCTTGTCATCGACAAACGCCAGCGCGCTCTTGTTGCCGTTCGGATAGCCGAGGTAGTTGGAGCTTTTCGCGATCACCTCGGGACGCATCATGTAGTTGATGAATTGCATGCCTTGCTCGGGGTGCGGCGCGTCCTTGAGCAGCACCAGCGTCTCCATCCACACCGACGAACCTTCACGCGGGATACGATACGCCAGATTGCGGCCATTCTTGGCGCGTTCGGCGTTGGTCTTCGCATCGAACACCCCGCCGGACCACGCCACCACCGCGCAAATATTGCCGTTGGCCAGATCGGTGATGAACCGCGACGAATCGAAATAGGTGATGTACGGACGGATTTTCAGCATCAACGCCTCGGCTTTGGCGTAGTCGTCCGGGTTGGTGCTGTCGGGCGGCAAACCGAGATAGTGCAAGGCGATCGGGATGATCTCGCCGGGCGAATCGAGCATCGCCACGCCGCACTGGCTGAGTTTCTTGATGTTCTCTTCCTTGAAGATCAGATCCCATGAATCCGTTGGCGCCTCGTCGCCGAAAATCTTCTTGATCTGATCGACGTCGTAGCCAATCCCCGTGGTGCCCCACAGGTACGGAATCGAATAGCGATTGCCGGGATCGTTCTGCGCCACTTTGGCGAGAATGTCGGGGTCGAGATGGCTGCGATTGCTCAACTGACTGTTGTCGAGTTCCTTCAGCACGCCGGCCTTGATCAGGTTGGGCAGCGCGCTGTTGGTCACCACGACCACGTCGTAGCCACTGCGCCCGACCATCAACTTGCTTTGCATGACTTCGGCGCTGTCGAAGGTGTCGAGGACCATCGGTGTGCCGGTTTCCTTTTCGAAGTCTTTCGGTGCTTCGGGGGCGATGAAGTCGTACCAGTTGTAGAAATTCACCGTGGCGGGTTGAGCCCAACTGACGGCTGCGGCCAACCCGCAGACAGTGAACACGCCGAGGTGCAGCAAACGCTTGAGGGTCATGGGGAGCTCCTGGCGGATCGGCCTCGATGGGCCGTGCGCCGCGATATTGTTGTTGTGGGAAACCGCAAGGCTCAGGGGATCAGCAGCGTTCGGCGATCGTCCGGGTGTTCCGTGATTTGCGCGGCGAGATGCAAGCGTTTTTCGGCGCGGTAGTCATACAGCGCGCGGGCCGGGGCGATCTGCGAGAGGTCGAGTTCGACCACATGCCGACACGCCTGCGCACCGGCCTCGAACAGGCGCTGGCCGAACGGATCGACGACAGTGCTGCCGCCGGCGAACACTTCGCCCACGCCCTCGCCGACTCGATTGACTATCACCGCGAACAGCTGATTTTCTTGAGCTCGGGCGGCGACGGCGGTGTGATGCACGTGGCCGTAAGGCTGCATGTTGCCGTCGGTGATCAGGATCAGTTCCGCGCCGAGCGCGGCCAGTGCGCAGGCGCTTTCCGGGAACTCGATGTCGTAGCAGATCAACAGGCCGATGCGCACGCCGCGCCATTGCACCGTGGTGAAACGGTCACCGGGCAGCACCAGACCGGGTTCGCCGACCCACAGGTGGGTCTTGCGATAGCGCAGGGTTACGCCGCTTTCCGGGGTGATGAACAACGTGGTGTTGTAAAAGCGCTCGCCCGCGCGCTCGATCAGGCCGACCACCACCGCGACGTTGTACTCGCGGGCGGCGGCGCAGATGGCTGCGACACAATCGCCGTCGACGGTTTCGGCGCATTCAGCAAGGTTGTCGTGGTCGAGAAAACCGGTGAGATACGCTTCGGGAAACACCACAATATCGCTGCCCGGCGCACGCTCGCCGATGGCGCGCAGAATACGCTCCAGGTTGTCAGCGGTGTCGCCATCGCGACCCGCCAGCTGTACGAGTTCCAGTTTCATTGTCAGACCTTTTCGGAAAAAGAGCCTCCTGGCCAGGAAGCAGACGGCTTTGTCAAAGGCCTGACAAGTATGCGGATCGTGGCAAAACTTCCTATTACGCTGAGTGAGTACCCCCAAAGGGGTAGACGCGGGTCTGCCAGCGATTGGGCCAGTACAGCCAACATCTCCATCGACTGACCCAACACCATCGCTGGCAACCCTGCCCCCATAGGGTTTCTCGGTTCACGCGCAGATCCTAAAAATTGATCTTGAACCCCAGCATCGCGTCGTACCCGTGGCTGTCGCCATCGAACCCTTGGCGATAACCCGCCGAAGCGGTAAACGTGGTGCGCCGGTTGGCCTGGTAATCCACGCCCACATTGACCTCGCCCCAGGTGCCTTGAATATCGGCGCCAAACGGCACGTAACCCGATTCCGAGGAAAACTCGGTCTTCGGCTGCCCCTTGAATTCATGCCACACACTTGGCCGAACCCACGCGTTGGTGCGCCGTGCGCTCTTATCCACGCCTTCGGTGTCCCAGTCTTTGGCGATGCGAACACCGAGCCGGCCAATCAGCGAATCGACATCGCGGAAGCGGACTTTCGCGCCGACATCATCACTGCTGTCCAGATCGACATAGCTGTAAATCGCCTGCAACTGCGGCTCGACGTACCAGTTTTTGTCGAACTCGTACGGGTAGCCGTTTTCCAGCGATGCGGTGTAACCCCAGCCGCGGGTTTTGAGTTTTTCCAGGTCGTTGGGTTTGGCTTCGATGTCGAAGCGATTGACCTGCAACACGCCATCCAGATACCAGCCGGACGGGCCAAAATGCGTCCAGTACGCGCCCAACCCGTAAGCGCGCAACGTATCGTCGCCGGCGGCGCGGCGGGTGTAGTGGCTGACGCCAGCATCGATGGTCCCCGCTGACAGCGACACCCCGGCCTGCTCATGGCTGCCATCGGCGCGGACCTTGCGATACAGATCAGTGCCCACCTGAAACGCCGTCAGGTCGTAGTTATATTCCGGCGTATTGCCCAGAATGTTTTTGCCATCGCCGTCCTGTTTGCCGCTGCGGTAGATCACTCGACCCCAGCCCATCGTCGGCGCCAATGTCGATTCATCTTGCTTGGGCAACGGCTCCCCGGCGTTCAAACGCTCCTCACCGACCCGCTCGTGCAAGGTGTCAACCATGGTTCGGCTGTAGACCAACGCCAATGCCGGCAACGCGCCGTACAGTGAAACTTCCGGGCGAAAGTTCGGCACGCGCGCAGGGGTTGGATCGGGGGCCGGCGGATCATCGGGGATCGGCGCGTCCGAGCGCAGATACCAGGTGTCGTTGCCGGTGCCGTCCTCGGCGCCTTGTTGCAGGCGATATTCATAAGGCCCGGCGACCACCCGGCGAGCGAGGCGGAAGGCATTCGGATCGCTGGCGCCGTCGGTTTTGTTCAGCAGTTCGACCACCGCGATGCCGTTGCCCTGAGTCAGCTCACCCAAGCCGCCGACGTTCGTCACCGCCAACCCGGTGGCGCCGCCGCTGGCAGTGCGGGTCGAGTCCACCACCAACATATCGGAGCGGCTGTTCGTGCCGCCCTCATTTAAAGTGCTGTTGAGCACCAGCCGCCCGCCATTGGACACGAACACCCCGCCGCCATCACTGCCGGCGCTGTTTGCGCCGCTGATCAACAGCACATTGCCGACACTGCTGCCGCCGCCCGACACGTCGAGTGTGCCGCTGTTAGTGAAGCTGTTGACGCCGAGCAATTGCCCCTGCACCGCGCCTCCCAATGTCGGAGTGTTGGCGGTTTGGCCCAAAGGCAAATACGCCCCCGTGGTACTGAAATTGCCGATGCCGGACGCTGGCTGCGCAGCCAGACGAATCGTGCCGCTGTTGTCGATGCGGTTGTCGCCCGCCACACCGAGATTGCTGGTCGCCACGCCCCAGCTGTCACGCGTGCCGCTGCCGCTGGTGGCGGCGAAGTTGCGCAGCGTCCAGGTGCCGCTGTTCAGCACGGTGCTGGAGGCGCTGACGGCGTTGACCGAACCGGTGATCTGCCCGGTGTTGTTGAGGTTGAACGTGGTCCCGGGTGTAGTCGCGTCGGCACGCACCGCCGAATCGCTGAGTGCGCTGATCGCCCCTGAGTTGTTCAAGGTCTGGCTCGCGCCGCCCAAGGCAACCCCGCTGCTGTCGGCGCGCCCGCCCTGAATTGTCGCGGTGTTGCTGACGTTGACGCTGCCGCCCTCGGTCAGCGCGTCAATCGCCGACGAGCCCGTGCCCCGCGCCGTGATCGCCCCGCTGTTGTTCACCAGAACGCTGGCCGCGCCCGACGCCTGGGCGAGAATCCCCTGACTGTCGCTGGCGCCGAACGCCTGAATCGCGCCGCTGTTGACCACGCTTTGAGTGCCGCTGACCGTCAGCGTGCGAATGCCGCGCTGCTGGTCACCGCGCGCGATCAATTCGCCGCTGTTATTGACACTCAACGTGCCGACGCCACTGCCACCGTTGAAGGCATTACCCGCCAGAATCGCCGCGCCCTGACCGTTGACGTCGATCAGCGGCCCGGTGAACGCAACGCTGACATTGCCGCCCAACGTCAGCGCCTGAATACCGAACGAACCAATCCCGGTGCCATCGCCAGAACCGGCGTTGGAGTGGGTGATGATCGTGCCGCCAGCGTTCACGTCCACCGTGCCGGTCGGTGACTGGGTCGAGGCATAAATACCGTTGGCGTTGCTGTTGAGGGTTTCGATGCGATCACCGCTGTAAACAACCCGCACGTTGCCCGCCGTCGAATCCACCCGAATACCGCCAGCGCCAAAACCGCTGGCAAAAATGTTGCCGGAATAATCGATGAGGACGTTGTTGTTTTCGGCGCTGACGATGATGCCGTAGCCGCGTGTGGTGTTGGGGTTGCCGAACACCGTGAGATTGCCGCTGCCGGTGATGGTGGCATCGCCGGGGCCGCGTTTGATGATGTAGATCGCCCGCGAACCGGCGCTATTGGCAGCGTCACCGACAGTGATCGCAGCATTGTTTTCAATGCTGATCGAACCCGTGGCGCCGACGTTATCGTTGGCGTAGATGCCGTGCGCGGCGCCGCCGGTGGTGGTGATCGCGCCGCTGTTGACGATGTCGATGCTGCCGACGCTGGAGAACGCGCGGATCCCGAAACCGTTGAGGCCGCTGGTGCTGAGCGTGCCGCTGTTGGTCAGACTGGTATTGCCCGCCCCGCCCTCGGTAAACACGCCGAACGCATTCATGCCGATGGCTTGGACATTGGCGGCGGTGACCACGGTGGTGTTGCCATTGACCGCGCGTGTATGGACACCGGCATGGTTGCCAATGCCCGCAGTCGGCAGCGTGTCGTCGATAATCGGCAGGCCGGCGGACAACGCATCATCGTTGTTGACCAGAATGCTCACCCCGGCGCCGACGTTGACGTTGGTCTCGCCACTGCCGGTGGCTTTGGTCCAGATGCCGTTGCCGCCGAGCAAGGTGATCTGCCCGCTGCCCTGATGGCTCAGATTGATCGCCCCGCCACCATTAGCGCTGACGTCGATGCCATCGTGTTCGTTGCCGACCACGGTGTTGAGGATGTTCAGCGTGGTGCCCGAGGTCACCGAAAACGTCGACAACCCAGTGCTGGCATTGGTGATCGCCAAGGCGTCCAGTCCACTGCCGCCAATGTTGACCGTGTTGGTGCCGCCGTCGACGGTCAGCGTCGCATTGCCGGTGGTGCCGATGACGTTGGCGAACACTGCGTTGGCCGCTGTCGGTGGCGTGCTGTCGACCGTCGTGCCGCTGAGGCTCAGCGTGGTGTTGGCGTTGTTGCCACGGCTGTTCAGCGAAGAGCCTGCGGTGGTGGTGATGGTGGTGCCCGCTTGAGTGCTGATCGAGGCATCGACACCGGCAGTGGGCAAACAGGTTTGCGAGACGTTATAAGCACCCGCCGCGAGCGGCCCGCAGGCTGCTTGGGCTTCACTCAACAGCAGCGCATTGGCCACGGCCAACAGCAACGCGTTACGCCTGAAATGGGGCGCGAATCCCGGAAAGGATTGGTGGCTTGCGCCTGTCATCGGAACCTCCTTGTTCAACCCTCAGCACTATTGGATGGCCGTTGTTGGCGCCACGGAAATATTGCGGTGATTACCGCTATAGACCTTAGTAGTTATTTCCAAAGTCGCAGCGCTCCGCGGACCTGGCGCTGGCAGGCAAGTTGACGAACGGTCTGTCGAATGTTCAGATGCCGGCCTGTTTCAGGTGCCCCCTGCCGCCGTGCTTGGGGTGAAACGGGAAACCGGTAGGTTCTGTTTGAACGAGTCCGGTGCTGCCCCCGCAACGGTATGCGCGTGATGCTTTCGATACACCACTGTGGCCAGACGGCCATGGGAAGGTGAAAGCCTCGATACGCGCGAGCCCGGAGACCGGCCTGGAATTTCGTTTGGCAAAATCCTGCGGTGGGCGGGCATGGGCCGGTGTCGGCGTGTGCGCGGTGCCTTCTCCTGCATGCTCTTCTGCGAAGATCCTTTTCGAGAAGACAATGATTCGACGTTTCAACACCTCTGTTCCAACCCTTCTGTTCAGCTGTGTGTTCAGCTGTCTGTTCAGCCCTGCTCTGCTGGCCGATGACGCACCGCTGGAACTCAATCAGCAAATCGTTTCCGCGCCGTCAGTGGAGTCCACCACCGTCGCCGATATGGCGCACTACGGCAGCAAAGTCGAGATCGTCAGTCGCGAGCAGATCGAACGCGCCGGCCCCAGCGCTGACGTCAGCCGCGTGATGCAGATGTTCATTCCCGGCCTGTATGTCGCGCCGAAAAACGGCCCGTTCGACTACGGCACCTATTCGCTATTGGGCGGACGCAATGACGACACGCTGATCCTGCTCGACGGCGTGCGCCTGAATAACCGTCTGTACGGCGGTCTGTACCTGGACACCCTGCCGGCCAACGCCATCGAACGCATCGAAGTGCTCAAGGGCGGGCAGAGTCTGTTGTTCGGCACGCAAGCCGTCTCCGGCGTGATCAACATCGTCACCCGCAGCCCGCAATCGCGCAAAGGCGCCGGTGAGGTGAACGTCGGCGTCGATACGTTTGGCGGCACCACTGAAGATGCGCGGGTCGAGAACATTTTCAGCAATGGCTTCGGCGATCTCGGCTTGCTGGCGTACGTCAGCCACAACGTCTCCGATGGCTACCAGCCCTATCGCAACAGCGACCTGAAAAACGTCAGCGAGAAGAACCGCGCCTACGAAGTCACCACGTTTGGCGGCAAGGCGATCCAGTCGTTCGGCGATGATTCGCGGCTGGAATTGTTCTACCAGTATGCCGACGCCAACCTCGATTTCGCTCGCCCGGTCGACAACCACAAAACCACCAACGACCGCGTACAGCAGATCGCCACGGCGACCTTCGAACAGAACGTCAACGAGCGCCTGAGCTACTTCGTCAAAGGCCACATCAACGATTGGGACACGCGCTACACCCGGATCAACAACGTCGAGGGCGGTGGCACCAAAGTCATCAACCACAACGACTATTGGGGCTTCACCGATTGGGGCGTGCAGGCCGAAGGCAAAGCTGAATTGTCCGGCGGGCATGTGCTGGTGTTCGGTACGGACAACCAATGGTTCAAGGGTCAGGACGATGTGCTGATCATCGACAACGACAAGGCCGAAGCGCACGCCGTTTACACGCAACTGCGCCCGCAAATCGACGCCCTGCCCGACTGGCACCCGAGCATCGGCGTCCGTCATGAAGCCATGGGCGGCGGTGATAGCGCCACGGTCGGCATGCTCACTTCGCTGTATGACCTCAACGACCATTGGGCCCTGCGCGGCCAGTACGGCACGGCGTACAAACTGCCGAACGCCGAGCAACTGTTCGTCAACGAGCCGGGCGACGAGATCGGCAATCGCAACCTCAAACCGGAGAAAAGCCGCAACGCCGAACTCGGTGTCGATTACAAAGGCCTGCTGCTCGACCGTGAGTTCAGCGCCAGCGTGACCTTGTTCAAACGCAAGATCGACGACCTGATCACCCTCGACGATATCCAGTGGGTCAACGGTCAGGGCCAGATCCAGATGCGCGGTTTCGAGGCCGACGCCAAACTCGCGCTCAACGATCAATGGAGCCTGCAAGCGGACATGACCCGCAACCTCACCGAGTCCCGCGACGGCGTGACGATCAATGACATTCCAAGCTTCTTCGCCCGTTCGCGGGTCGGCTACGAGTCGGAGACGCGCATGTGGGGCGCCGGCGGTGCGATCCGCTATATCCGCGACGTGATCAGCTCGAAACACGTCGAATACGGCCACTATTCGGTGGTCGATGCCGACGCCTATCGCTACCTCGACCATGCCCATCAGCACCGCGTGAGCCTGTTGGTCGAAAACCTGTTCGACCGCGATTACGTCACCAGCCGCTCGAGCAACGTCGACAACCTTGGCCGGCCATTCACCTCCGAAGTACGTTACACGTACCGCTTCTGATGAGTGACATCCAAACCGTCGACGGTGTCGACACGCACCCGGACTGGTCGCATGTGCCCGAGCATGCGCGCCACGTGTTCATCTGTACCGGCCCGCGCTGCACCCAGCGCGGCGCCCAACAGTTATGGAAGACGTTGCGCCGGCATTTGCTGGCGCACGATCGCATCGAAACCCCCGGCGGTGTGTTGCTGACGCGCACGCACTGTCAGTTTCCGTGCAACCTCGGCCCGGTGCTGACGGTGTATCCGGACGCCTGCTGGTATGGCGTGCACAGCGACGAAGATGTGCAGCGATTGGTCGAGCAGCATCTGCTCGGCGGTGAAGTGGTCGAAGATCTGCTGATCAAGGCGCGGCCATGAGATCGCTCGTATGCTGGATCGGCGCCCTGCTCTGTTCATCGCCAGTGCTGGCCGACAGTTATCGCAACTGCGGCGAAACCTGGAGCGTCGCGCGGCCTTCGCGCATCGTCGCGCTGAATCAGCATGCCGCTGATCTGGTGCTGGCGTTGGGCGCCGGTTCGTCGTTGGTGGGCGTGGCGTATCTGGATGACACCGAGGCCGGTCAGCGGCCATCGGAGTATTTCGGCGTGCCGGTGATCGCCCGGCAATACCCGGCCAGCGAAGTGCTGTATGCGCAGAAGCCGGATCTGGTGATTGGCGGGTTTGCCACGGCGTTTGGTGATGGCGTGACCTCGCGCTCGGGACTGGCGCGCAATGGCGTGGGTTCGTATCTGCTGGAATCCGCCTGCAACGGGCATTCACTGGATTACTTCGCCCATGTGCGCAATGACCTGCTGACCCTCGGCAAACTGCTGCACAAACAGCCCCAGGCACGGCAATTGAGCGAGGCGCTGGACGCCGATCTCGCCCGCGCCCAGGCACTGGCCGCGCCTGGCAAACCGCTGTCGGTGTTCTATCTCGACAGTGAAGTCAAAGGCCTCGATTCAGAAGGCCAGCGCGGTTACGTCACCACGCTGTTGGCCGCCGCTGGCGCGCGCAATGTGTTCGCCGAGATAAACCAGTATCGCGTCACCGTCAGCAGCGAAACCCTGCTGGCCAGCGACCCGGACGTGATTCTGCTGGCCGACGCCGACTGGTCGCCCGCCAGCCGCAAGCGTTATCTGCTGAAACACGACCCGGTGCTCTCGCAGCTGCGCGCCGTGCGCGAAAACCGCTTGATCGACATTCCCTTCACCCACCTGCTGCCGACCGTCAACAGCGGTCGTGTGGCGCTGGATCTGGCCCGAAAGCTAAGCGTGCTGGATAAAAAGAAATGAACCCGCCGCCGCTCACGCCACCTAACGCACAGACCAACAGGAGGTAGCCAATGCAAATCGAAACCGTGTGGATCGTACTGGCGGCAGTTCTTCTGCTAATCGAACTTTGGGCCATCAATCGGGTGCGCAAGAGCGAAGGGAAATCGAGCAATAAGGGTGTGTGGATCGTGTTGATCGTGTTTGTGCCGCTGTTTGGCTTGATCGCCTGGGCCTTGGCAGGTCCGAAACACATCAGTCAGCGTTCGGCGTAAAGCCTGTCGGCGCGGGGCTTGCACTCGGCAAAGCCCCGCCCGATCAGGTTATTCAGGCGGGCACCAAGGGCGGCATTTCTTCCATTTGCGCCAGCGGCACATCACTGCTGCCTGGGGTCAGGATGACCTTGCGGCAGTTTTCCTCTTTCTTGTCGAAGATCCGATAACCCTCGGCGACCTGCTCTAGCGACATCCGGTGGGTGATGATCGCTTCGGGCTGTAGCCGTCCGGTCTCGATGTAGTCGAGCAATTCCGGCAAATAGCGCTGCACATGGGTCTGGCCCATCTTGAACGTCAGGCCTTTATCGAAGGCATCGCCAAACAGAAATCCATGAATGAACCCCGAGTACACGCCCGGCACGCTGACTACGCCGCCGCGACGCACGGCTGCAATGCACTGGCGCAACGCCTTGCCGCTGCTGCCCTCGAGCTTGAGCTTGGCGAGAATGGTTTCCGTGGTGCTGCCCTTGGCCTCAAAGCCTACCGCATCGATCACCGCGTCCACGCCGCGACTGCCGGGCGTCTGGCGAATAATGGTGTCTGCCGGGTCATCGTCGTCATCGAAGTTGATCGGGATCACGCCGTAAGTGCGTTGCGCATAATCGAGCCGGTACGGGTGGTGATCGACCATGAAAATCCGCTCGGCACCGAGCATCTTGGCGCACGCGGCACTGAGCAAACCAACAGGCCCTGCGCCGTAGATGGCAACGCTTGAGCCCTGGCCGATACCGGCATTGATCACCGCTTGCCAAGCGGTAGGCAAGATGTCGGAGAGGAACAACACCTTCTCGTCAGACAGCGTCCCGGGCACCTTGAACGGGCCGGTATTGGCTTTGGGTACGCGCACCAGTTCGGCTTGGCCACCGGGAATGCCGCCGTACATGCGGCTGTAGCCGAACAACGCTGCGGGCGGCGGAATGATCTTTTTATTCATCGCGCCGCCGGGGCCGCTGTTGGTTGTTTCGCAAGCTGCATAGAGTTCTTGCTGGCAGAAAAAACAATCACCGCAAGCAATCACGAACGGAATCACCACGCGGTCGCCGCGCTGTACCGCCGTCACTGCCGAACCGGTTTCCTCGACCACGCCCATGAACTCATGGCCGAAAATATCACCGTGCTCGACGGTCGGAATCTTGCCGCGATACAGGTGCAGGTCAGAACCGCAAATCGCCGTGGCCGTCACTCGCAGGATGATGTCGTCGGGCGCTTCGAGTATGGGGTCCGGGACGGTTTCGACTCTGACGTCATGGGCGCCGTGATAGGTCATTGCTCGCATGGTGAAATCCTCGTTCGCTTGACTGAAATGGCTGCTGTTCTCAATACGGCAGAGCAATGCCAAAGCGAGTTCAGAAGGCTTTTGCAGATTCGGATCAGCGGCGCCCAAGGGCGGCAAAGCGGTGATCTGCACTGCCGGCAACGCCCTGTTCATGCAGGCTGCACGAAGGCATTTTGCCGGCTGATGGCGTAACCCATTGATCCATAGCGACAGCGCGTAAGCCATGAACATGGCACAACAAATGCGATGGATTGAGAGCATTCACAGCGCCGTGAGACAACGCGCCTGTGTTCACTCCGTGACAGCAGAGGCCACTCAACATGAACGCCATCGACCTTCTCAAAGCCGATCATGCAAAAGTCAAAGACATCCTTAGCCAACTGAGCGACTCGACGGAGCGGGCGCTAAAAAAACGCGTCGAACTGTTGGGCAAACTGGAAATGGAAATTTCGATCCACACCCGCCTCGAAGAGGAAATCCTCTACCCCGCCTTCAAGGAAGCCGGCAGCAAGGAACAGGACATCATGTATTTCGAGGCCAAGGAAGAACACCGCACCGTCGACTCCCTGGTGCTGCCTGACCTGAAACTCACCGACCCCGGCACCCCGGAGTTTTCCGGCCGGGTGAAAGTGGTCAAAGAGCTGCTCGAACACCACATCGAAGAAGAAGAAACGGAAATGTTCCCGCAAGCGAAAAAGCTGCTGGGCAAGGAAAAACTCGAAGAACTGGGCCTGCAGATGGAGGCCATGAAAGCCACCTGCAAAAAGGAAATGGCCGCCGGCAACATGGCGGCGTAACCCTGCCCCAAGCATCATGGCCCGGCGCTTGCCGGGCTTTTTATTGGTGACGAACACGTGTTTTGCGCAATGTAGTACCGTTGGCCATCAGCGACAGGATTTGCTGGGCAGCACATGGCTGACAATCAAGGAAAACAGCGTTGACGGAACACACCGATACTTCGTTCGCCTATCAAGCGGTCTACCACTACCTCGTCGGTCTGATCGACGCCGCCCGTGGCCAGCCCGAGCAAAAACTGCCGTCCCTGCGCCAATTGGCCCTGCGCCTCGGCGTATCAGTGTCGACGACCAAATACGCCTATGCCCTGCTCGAAGACGAGGGCCGCATTCACGCCAAGGCCCGGTTCGGCTATTTCACCCGAGAGGCGCCGAGCCGAGCGGTGAGTGCCCGCTCTGAAAGCCTTCTCGACACCGTGTTCGCCAGCGCCCGGCAACCGGGCATGCTCGCCCTCAGCAGCGATGCCCCGGCGATGTTGTTGTCGCTGCAAGGCCCGCTGTTGACGATCGAACGCGAACTCGTCCGCCAATATCCACACGCTCACGCACCGCTCTATCAGTCACTCGGCGAGAGCGAATTGCGCAGCGTTCTGGCCGAACGCTACACCCGCTCCGCTCAGCGCTATTGGCAAGCCGACGACGTCTACATCGGCGCCGATCTGCGCAGCGTGTTCGAGTTGTCGCTGAATGCCTTGAATCTTGGCGGCAGCGTTGCGCTGGTGGAGTCGCCCTGCTCATGGGCAATTCTGCGGGCCTTGCAGGCAGTGGGAATTCGCGTGATCGAAATGCCACTGGGCGAGGACGGCCGCTTCGATCTGCCGGCGCTCGGCGTATTGCTTGCGCGCGACCCGGTGCGACTGGCGGTGTTCTCCTCCACAGTGAATATGCCCCAAGGCACGCTGATGCCGGCGCAGGATAAACAGCAGATCTGTAAATGGCTCGCCGAACAGGAGATCTGGCTGTTCGAAAACGATACCTGGGGCGAATTATGTTTCTCGCCCTCACCCGCGCGTTATCGGGATTTTGCCGACCCGGACAGACTGCTGGTGTTCTCGACGTTCGACAAAATCATCGGCCCGGAAGCGCCGTACGGCTATGTTCTGTGTCGCCAGCACGGCGATAAATTCCAGCAGCTATTTCAGCAGCGCGGCTTTCGCCTGTCGCCGACTCGACAGAAAGCCATCGCCCGGCTCTACGCCTCGAAGCGCATCGACCAGCACCTGAAATCCCTGCAAACGCGGCTGCTCCAGCGCATGCGACAGATGCAGGCCTTGCTGGAACAGCACGGCGACGGCCAATTAGAGGTGATCGTCCCCCACGGCGGCGCGAGTTTCTGGCTAAAGGCTGCGCGCCCGGTGGACATGCGTCGGGTGTTCGAGCGCTTGCTGGCCGAGCGGATCGTCATCGCACCCGGTGAAATCTTCAGCCAGCAAGGCGCCTGGCAGCAGCATCTGCGCCTGAGCTACACCCTCGATTGGGACAAAGACATTGGCCGCGCCGTGCAACAACTGGCGCAGGCGATCAAGGCTGAAAACTAGCCACGCCTAGAGCCCGTAGCAATGCCGCGCCTCAGGAAAACGGCCCTGCCGCACCTCGTCGGCATAACGCTCGCAAGCGTCACGAATCACCGCACCGACATCGGCATACTGTTTGACGAAGCGTGGCGCCTGCTCACCGCCGAGGCCGAGCACATCTTCGGTGACCAGCACCTGCCCGTCGCACGCGGGCGAGGCGCCAATGCCGATGGTGGGCACGCTCGAATCCTCGGTAATCTGCCGCGCGACGCCCTCCGCCACGCCTTCCAGCAATAAACTGAAAGCGCCTGCGTCAATATTGGCGCGGGCGTCTTGGGCAATCCGCGCACCGCTTTCAGCGGTCAGCCCCTGCGCTTTGAATCCGCCCATGACGTTGACGAACTGCGGCATCAACCCGATATGCGCCATGACCGGAATGCCCCGCGCCACGAGGAATTCGACGGTCGGCGCCAGCGCGGTATTGGCCTCCAGCTTCACCGCATCGCAACCGGTGCGCGCCAGCACCTGAGCGCAATTGCGAAACGCTTGCTCGGGGGATTCCTGATAACTGCCGAACGGCATGTCGGCCACCACACAGGCCAGCCGCGTGCTGTCGACCACCGCCCGCGTGTGGCCGATGATTTCTTCAAGGGTCATGCTCAAGGTCGAGGGCCGACCGTAGCCGACCATGGCCGTGGAATCACCGATCAGAATGAAATCGACGACAGGGTCGATCAATTTGGCGATGGCGCTGGAATAGGCCGTGAGCGAAACGATTTTCTGCTGGCCTTTCATGGCGACCAGTTGCGGCACGGTCAGGCGTCGCGTGCGCGTATGCAGGCTCATGGGCGCCTCCCGCAAACGCTGGCGGGTGAACGACTAGCAACGCGTAAATCTTCCATACAATGCCCAAACTCCAAGGATTCGAGCCGTCGATTATTGGTTTATTGCGGTAGCTTTCAATGTACAGATTGGCGTAAAAAAGCAACCCAGATGCATTGGCTCAACACACTCAAGGAATGGATTCACCATGGAAGACACCATCACCTACCGTACCGCCACGGCTGAAGATGCCTTGGCCATGTGCGAGCTGGGGCAACTGCTCAACTCGGTCCACCACGCCGCCCGCCCTGATATCTACGCCGCCGCCACCGAAGACGTTGCCCGCGACTTGCCGCACTGGGCCGGGGTTTTCGAGAAACCGGGCCAGGTGGTGTTTCTCGCGCAGGCAGGTGATCAAGCCGTTGCGTTCCTTACCGCCAACGTGTCGGCCAGCAGCGGGCCTTTGATGCAACCGCAGAACGTGGTGCGCATCGGCTCGATCTGTGTCGCCGAGGCGTTCTGGGGCAAAGGCATTGGCCAAGCGCTGATGCAACGGGTCAAAGACTGGGCCATCAAGCAGGATGCGCAGGACTTGCGCCTGACGGTCTGGCCATTCAACGAACGCGCGGTGCGCCTGTATAAAGAGTTCGGCTTCGAGACCCGCGCCCTGGAAATGGGCATGCGCTTGTGATCAACATAAAACGTTTTACAGGCAACCCGCAGGTCAGCGAAATATCCGCATCGCCCCTATGGATTGGCTTGATCCTGCCGACAACATGCGGGTGGACAGCGCACGATTGAACGACGCACGTCCTGCCCCTCATTTCTGATTCAAGAGGCTGCACCCATGAGCAATGCCTGGAACGAAGGTTATTTCACCGACGAAGGCTACACCTACAGCTATAGCCGGGAAATCAATCCGGTTTTCCAGCGTTACTGCCTGTTGTTGCGCGGCTTCGCCGGGCTGGACAATGCCGACGGTTATCACTGCGAACTCGGTTTTGGTCAGGGTGTGTCGATCAATATCCACGCCACCGCCAACCCGGGCGGCTTCGTCGGTACGGACTTCCACCCGGGCCAGGCCGCCCATGCCATAGAACTCGCAGCGCTCAGCAACAACGGCGCAAAACTGTATGACGACAGCTTCGAGCAACTGCTGGCGCGTCCTGACTTGCCGCCATTCGACAGCATCAGCCTGCACGGCATCTGGAGTTGGGTCAGCCGTGACAACCATAAACTGATCGTCGAATTCGTCCGCCGCCATCTCAAACCCGGCGGTCACCTGTACGTCAGCTACAACGCCTTGCCGGGCTGGTCGCCTTCGGCGCCGTTGCGCCAACTGTTCAGCCTGCACGACCGTTTTGCCAATAGCTCGACGCGGCCGGATCAGCGCATCGATGCTGCGCTGGAGTTTTCCGAGGCGCTGCTGGCGGCCAATCCCAAGTACGCTATTGCCGCGCCGAGCCTGGGCGCGCGACTGCAGACCATCAAAGGCCAGGACCGCCATTACGTCGCCCATGAGTATTTCAATCGCGACTGGCACTGCCTGTACTTCGCCGACATGGTTGACGCATTGGCCCCGGCCAAGCTCGATTACGTCACGACCGCCGTGCCGCTGGACTCGGTCGATGCGCTGAACCTGAGCGCCGAAGGCCTGGCCTTCCTCGACGGCATCGAGCACCCGATCATGCGTGAGCAAGCGCGGGACTACTTCGTCAACCAAGCTTTCCGTCGCGATCTGTATGTGCGCGGTGCCAACCGCTTGTCCGCCGCCGAGCGCCGGTCGCGCATGCTCAACACCCGATTCATCCTGATGCAGCCGGCAGAAAACGTCGCCTCCAGCGTCAGCGGCCCTGCCGGCGAAGCCACACTGCAACCGGAGATCTACGGCCCGGTGCTCGACGCATTGGCGGGCCAGACCTATGAAGCGAAAACCATGCAGCAATTGCTCGCCGAAGTCGCGCCGATGGCCTACGACGACCTCGAGCAAGCTATCGCCATTTTGATCGCCATGGGCGCCGTCGCTCCCTGCCAGAGCGAAGCCGCCGAAGCGCAGGTGTACGAACGCTGCGCCGCGTTCAACCTGCAACTGTGCAAACGCGCGTTGTTCAACGACACCCTTCAAGTGCTGAGCAGCCCGGTTACCGGCGGTGGCGTGCCGGTCAGCCGCTTTCAGCAACTGTTCCTGATCGCCATCCGCCAAGGTAAACAGCACCCGGCGGAATGGGCGCAACTGGTCTGGAGCGTTATCGCCGAACAGAGCGAAGTGCTGGTCAAGGACGGCAAACCGCTGACCACCGCCGACGCCAACATCGCCGCCCTGACCGAACAGGCTCAGGCATTTGCCGAGCAATCACTGATTGTGTTGAGTGCTTTGAAGATCGTTTGATCGCGGTGGGTGGCAGGGCACGGTTGCAGCGTTAGAACAACGCTGCAACCGCGCAAAAGCGCTGAGAATGACTGATTAGAGCGAGGCCAGGAGCTTCTTGACTTCAGCAATGATCAAGTCGATATCGAAAGGTTTCGCCAGCACAGCATCAAACAAGTCGGATCTCTCCATGCCGATGTGCGCCTGCGCGCCGCTCATCAGAATGATGGGAAGCTGATCACTCGAAGGAAGGGATCGAACGGCGGTGGCGAACTCCAAGCCGTCCATGACCGGCATCATGAAGTCGGTAATGATCAGGGCCGGCCGTTCTCTGTCCAGCACTTCCAGGCCTTTTTGACCATTACTGGCAGTCACCACCATGTAGCCCTCATCCTCCAGTGCAAAACTGAGAATGTCGGCTATCAAATACTCGTCGTCGACGACCAGGATGGTGGTCATGTTAATTCAACCCGCGCCAAGACTTAAGATGTTGAACCGGGCGATGACTCAGTGGGGACTGATGGTTCATGTCTTAAAGCCTTTTTCAGAAAAACATCTTGGTCGTGAATGACGACCTCAAATCGAGAAGGGTCGTAGGAGCTGTCCCGTACTTTAAGAATGGAAAGCGTCCTGCTTAGTTCAGAGTGATTTTCTGCGAACCGCATCAGCATCAGGTTATCGACGATACTGGACAGGTCAGAGTTGGGCGCGCTGACCTCAGAGCCAAACAGATCGCGCATCTCCCAGGACGCAAATACGGTAACGCCCCTCGACCGCAACTCGTTCATCAGCGCACTGAAGAAGTCGGTAATCCGCGCCGGATTGGTCGTGAGTCGTGTCATGCCGCTCAGGCTATCGATGAACACCCGCTTGATGCCCTTTTCTTCGACGAGACTGAGTAGCCGTGCGCCGAGTGCATCAAACAGGCCCTCGGTGGTGGGCTGCCAGGCGATGCTCAGCGCCCCACTCTCTTCCATGCCTTTGATATCGATGCCCAGTGACAGGCCTTTCAAACGCAAGCGCTGTGGACTTTCATAAAAGCCAAAATGCAGACCCGGAGCTTCCACGGTCGATTCCGACAAAAACTTCAGACCCAGCGTGGTTTTGCCAATACCGGATGGCCCCATGACCAGCGTCACACTGGAACTGTGCAAGCCTCCGCCCAATATGCCGTCCATTGATGCGATGCCACTGGGGATACGCGTCAGGTCGGCGCTGTCGGGAGCGGACGGATGGCTGTAAAGACTTTCGAGACGGGGGTAAACCACCAAACCGTTGTCAG
Source organism: Pseudomonas sp. WC2 (assembly GCF_050586545.1). Taxonomy (NCBI): domain Bacteria; kingdom Pseudomonadati; phylum Pseudomonadota; class Gammaproteobacteria; order Pseudomonadales; family Pseudomonadaceae; genus Pseudomonas; species Pseudomonas sp. WC2. The sequence goes on from NZ_JBOBDR010000003.1 coordinate 276,545, forward strand.
TGATCTCACACTCATGCAGGCCGGTCATTGCGCCGCTGCCGCGTGTTTTACGCAGCTGAATTCGACGCACGGAACGCGTGCCGTAGAGTTCTTCGCCCATCTCGATCACACCATCCACCATGGTGTGTTCAGGGCTGCCATCGTCGAGACGCGAACTGGTCAGAAACAGCACCGTGCACCCCGCGAAAGCGGCGTGGCCCTGTAACTCCGAGATGAATTTTTTGGTATCGATAGGCGAATCGGCTTTCGAGCGCGCATTGAGCAAACCGTCGACGACCATCACGGTCGCTTTTTGCCGACTGATCTCGCGTCGAAGCAGTTTCACCACTTCGTCCAGCCCTTCGTTTTCCAGGGTATCAAACGCACTGACGAACTGAATTTCAGCGCCGACTTTTGAGGAGTCGAAAAAGCTCAGCGTCGAGAGGAACTGAAACAGGCGATCATGGGATTCAGCCAGCAGCGTGGCGACCAGCACCCGTCCGCCCTTGCTCGCATGGTGAAAACCCAGCTGATTCGCGAGGATCGTTTTTCCAGACCCAGGGCGTCCCTGGATAATGTATGAAGCCCCCTCGACCAACCCACCCTTGAGCAGGGCATCGAGCCCTTCTATTCCGCTTTGAAGGCGTTTTAGCTTTTCCACAATGCGACCCTGATCTGAAAAACGAGCTGTTTAAACCCTAAGAATGGAATGCTAACGCCATTTCTGATCAGGAGCTATTTGTTATGAATTGAAAGTTGAACGGGCGACCGCACCGTACCGGAGGTTGGCTGATTCAAACCTGTTGTCATCGCCCCGAAATACCCGCGACTTCGGCAGTGGCCCGCAACTCCTGCGCCAGTTCAATCAGTGCGCGCAACCGCGCCGGCACGAAGCGATGGCCCGAGTAGTAGAGCATCAATCCGCCAAACGACGGGCACCACGGCACCAACACTGGCACCAAGGCACCGCTGGCCAGTTCTTCCTGAACGAACCACTCGGAAATGAAACCAATACCCAGGCCCAACAGCACGGCCTCTTTGATTGCCAGCATTTCGTTGGAGGCAAAGCGCACTGGCAGATCCATCTGCAGCTTCTGGCCATCGCGCTCCAATTCCCACTGATAGAGGCCACCATGGGCCATGCGCATGCCAATACTGCGGTGGGCGAGCAAATCTCGCGGATGCTCGGGCACGCCGTGGCGTTCGAGGTACTCGGGCGTCGCTACCACGAGCATGCGCACATCACCTGACAAGGCGACGCCAATCATGTCTTGCGGCACTGATTCTGCCAGGCGAATACCGGCGTCGAAGCCTCCGGCGATGATGTCGACCATGTTTGATTCGCTGACGATGTCGATGCATACGTCGGGATAGCGCTGAGCGTATTGGTTCAATAGCGGCTCGAGCAGCAAGTAGGCCGCGCCATACGGGGCATTGAGGCGCAATACGCCGCTCGGTTCATCGGGGCCGACGCTGGCCTCTTCGTCGGCACTTTTGATCTGCGCCAACGCCGGTGCGATGCGCGCCACATAGCGTTGGCCGACGTCGGTGAGGGCAACACTGCGCGTGGAGCGATTGAACAGACGCACCTTCAGGCGTGCTTCGAGACCCGCCACCGCGCTGCTCACCGCAGTGGTGGACATGCCCAACTCCTGCGCTGCGCCACGAAAACTGCAGCGGCGCGAGACGGCCAGCACGACTTCCAGCTCGGTCATTCCTGTTCTGTGCATGGACTGTCCTGAAAATAAGGATGATTCATACGCCAAAGGATGGCTTATCGGATCAATGAACCCTCCATAGACTTCATCACAAAGGCTCTATTCAAGCGAGTCATTTGAGCGAGGAGTCATCATGCACCGCATTGAACACATCTATATCAACGGCGAGTTCGTCGTGCCACACGGCCAGGAATGGTTTGACCTTCATAACCCGAGCACCGAAGCCGTCATTGGTCAGGTTCGGTTGGGCGATGCACTGGACGCACAGCGTGCCATCGCAGCAGCCAAGGCAGCGTTCCCGGCATGGGCTCGTACTCGCCGGGAAGAACGCATTTCGGCATTGCAACGCATGCATCGGAGCGTGGCGGCAAAGCAGGAAGAGCTGCTGGAAGCCATCCTCGTGGAATATGGCGCACCGGCAAATCGCGCGCGCTCGATGGCGACTTATCCCGCCGATGTCATCGCGCAAGCCATCGATGCACTGGAGGCTTTCGATTTTGAGGAGCAGGTCGGCATGGCGCGGGTCATTCTGACGCCCGTGGGCGTTGCCGGTCTGATCACACCGTGGAATAGCAATGCGGGTTTCATCTGCAACAAACTGGCGACCGCGCTGGCAGCAGGCTGCACTGCCGTCATCAAGCCAAGCGAGATGAGCGCATTGCAGACACAGGTCGTGGTCAGCGCGTTGCACGAGGCGGGACTGCCACCGGGCGTGTTCAACATCGTCAATGGGCGCGGCGATGTCGTCGGTGAGGAAATCGCGCGACATCCCGATGTCGCCAAGATCTCGTTCACGGGCTCGTCCGCGATCGGGCGACACCTGATAAAAACCGGTGCTGACACCCTGAAGCGTGTGACGCTCGAACTGGGCGGCAAGTCCCCCACCGTGGTGCTTGACGATGCGGACTTCCAGGCCGTCATGCCGTTAGTCATGCAAGCCGGATTTCTCAACAGCGGCCAGGCGTGCATCGCTGGCACGCGCATCCTCGTACCCCGCCGCCGCTTGGCAGAATTCGAACGGCTTGCGCAGGAGGCTGTTTCACAGATTCATTCGGGCAATCCACGAAACGCCAACACCGATATCGGCCCGATGGTAAGCCTCAAGCAGTGGGAACGGGTGCAGGGCTACATCCGCTCGGGCCAGGAAGAAGGCGCGAGGTTATTGGCCGGTGGCGAAGGTCGCCCGCAAGGCTTGCCTGCCGGATGGTTCGTAAAACCCACGATCTTCACCGATGCCAATAATCAAATGTGCATCGCACGTGAAGAAATCTTCGGCCCCGTGCTGACGATCATCCCCTACGAGGATGACGCGGATGCAATCAGCATCGCCAACGATTCGAACTATGGGTTGAGCGCGATGGTGCTGGGAACCAGCTCCGAACGCTGTATGGCCGTCGCCCTCCAGATCGATTCGGGACGTGTGCTCATCAACACCCTCGCCTACGAGCCACGTGCTCCCTTTGGTGGATTCAAGCAATCAGGTCTTGGCCGCGAAATGGGCAAGTGGGGGATGAGCGCGTATCTGGAGCCGAAGACCTTGGTCGGATGCGCGCCGCTGAAATGACCGGTTCTGGCTATTGCGTTGGGGGCATGGCAGGCCGAAACCAGCCGCGCCCCCGCGCCCCCGCGCATCAATCGCTCCGCTTGCCGCGACGCACGTCAGTTCTCTGATAGCATCTGATCGGGTTCAACCTATCTCCGAACCAGGTACGCAGACGATGGCCATTCTCTACCCTCCCCGGTCGCTACGGGCGAATGAGCGACTCGACTACTGGAATGAAGTCGTGTGTTCCACCTATGGCCTGACCATCCAACGCACCTTGTCCGACAAGCCCTTCGATGGTCGACTCAGCGCCACTCCACTTGGCGATATCCTGCTGACGCATATCTCATCCGCGCCTATCGAGTACGAACGCAAACACGCGGACGCCGGGGACGAATAGTTTTTTCTCTGCCTCACCCTCAGCACCGTAGCGCAAGTTGAACAACGCGGCCGGCAGTCGATTCAGGGACGCGGTGATCTGGTGCTTTTCAACAGTGCTGAACCTTACCAATGCCGGTTTCCTCGCGGCGACGACCAGATTGTCATTGCCATCCCCCGCGAACGGCTGATCCAGCATCTGCCCAAACCCGAAGCGCTGGTCAGTCGTACGCTCGATAGCCAATCGGCGCTGGTCCGACTGGCCGCAAACATGATGGTTGAAGTGCTCAATACCGAACCTCTGCCAACGCGCGGCGGCGAGCGCTTGAGCAATGCGTTACTGGAGGTGCTGGCCACCGCGTTCGAAGGCGCGTTCGATCTCGCTGACCTCGGTCATTGCAGCCGGCATGACACTCAACTGCTCAAAGCCAAGCAGTTTTTGCTGACCCATCTGGATGACACCGGGCTGGACCTGACGTCCATCGCGCAAGCCATTCATGTCTCCACGCGCGCGCTCAGCCGCCTGTTCGCAATGGAAGGCACCACCGCCACCCGCTGGCTATGGCAACAACGGCTTCAGGCCTGCCGGGCGGCGCTGAGCAAGGATCGATCGCGCAGCGTCAGCGAAGTTGCACTCAGTTATGGGTTCACCAACATGGCGCATTTCAGCCGCGCCTTCAAAGCCGCTTTCGGCGTGTCGCCGAGCGTATTCGCGAAACAGCAATAATCAACTGGCCGGTCAGGCGAAGTGTCTGGCCAGCTCAGCAAAGCGCATTGCCTCAGCCCTCGTCACCATGACTGCCTTTCGGTTGCCTGAACCATCAGGCCGCCACTGACAAGATCGGGAGACAGTCAATGAAAGCCTCTTCAAGCGACAAAACCCTGCGCCTGCTGTTCCCCCAATGGCAAGGCGGCAACAACCCGCCCTATCATTTCGGCGCCCAACTGTTGGCCTGGCTGGCCCCCGATCCGTGCGGGCCAGTGGCCGAGGTGCCGGTCGCGGTGCCTGGCACCGAGCCGCTACCGCTCGAGGGCGGCATCCGGGGTCGCAGCGCCTTGCTGCAACAGCTGCGCAGTGCCCGCGCAATCATCGATGAGCATGCGCCGGATCGTCTGGTTGTGCTTGGCGGCGACTGCCTGGTGGACCTTGCGCCCTTCGCCTACCTCAACGAGCGCTACGCAGGCGATCTGGCGGTGCTCTGGGTCGATGCCCACCCTGACGTGTTGACGCCTGCGGACTTCGCCAATGCCCACGCGATGGTCTTGGGCAATCTGCTGGGTGAAGGCGATGCGGATTTTGCAGGCGCGGTCAAACGGCCACTCAAACCGGCGAACGTGATGTATGCCGGTCTGATGGAAACCATGCCCGTGGAACGCGCTGTGATTGAGCGACTCGGACTGCAACACGCGAGCCCCGCACAATTGGCGCACAGCAGCGAAGCGGTGCTGCAATGGTTTCGCGCCACCGGCGCCAGACATCTGGCCATTCACCTGGATCTGGATGTGCTCGACCCTCGGGCGTTTCGTTCGCTGCTGTTCGCCAATCCGCAAATGCCCGAGGGCACGTTCGACGGGGTCGCCCAAGGCAAAATGCCCATCGCCCACGTGGTGCGACTGCTGGCCGACGTCGCGCGCATTGCCGACGTCGTAGGCATCGGTATCGCCGAACATCTGCCGTGGGATGCCCTCGCGTTGAAAGACATGCTGAATCGTCTTCCGCTGATCGGGTCCATTGACTGAGCCTTGCCGGCATTCTGCCAAAACGCCTCCCGTCTCCCTGAATGGGTCTACGCTGATTCTGTCGGAACCTCACCGGCAGCCTGTCGCCCGTGTTTTGCGCCGCTGTGAGTTTGTCGAGCCCTCGTACGAACCCCATCGCCCTCGCACCGCCCGGAGACGCAAACATGCCCCGTCGCTTGCTGACCGCTTTTGCTCTGCTCGCCTTGAGTATTCAAGCCCACGCAGACGTCACACCGTTCCCTCCAGCCTTCAAAACCCAAGACATCAAAGTCGAAGGCGCGACCATGCACGTGCGCGTCGGCGGCAAAGGGCCCGCCGTGGTGTTGTTGCATGGTTTTGGCGACACCGGCGACATGTGGGCGCCGTTGGCGGCGGATCTGGCGCGTGACCACACCGTGGTGGTGCCGGACTTGCGCGGCATGGGCCTGTCGTCGATTCCCGAGGGCGGTTACGACAAGAAGACTCAAGCGGCGGACATTCGCGGTGTGTTGAGCGCACTGAAAATCGAACACTCAGTGGTGATCGGTCACGACATCGGCACCATGGTCGCCTTCGCCTATGCCGCGCGATACCCGCAACTCACTGAGCGGCTGGTGGTGATGGACGCGCCCGTACCCGGCATCACGCCATGGAACGAGATCGTCCGTTCGCCGATGCTTTGGCACTTCGACTTCGGCGGCGCCGACATGGAGCGGTTGGTGGCTGGGCGTGAGCGCATCTACCTCGACCGTTTCTGGAACGAATTCGCCGGCACCCCCGCCAAAGTCGACGAAGGCACCCGCCAGCACTACGCCAAACTCTACGCCCGCCCCGGCGCCATGCACGCCGCGTTCGCGCAATTTCGCAGCATCCGTCAGGACGCCATCGACAACGCGCCGGTTCTGCAACAGAAACTGACCATGCCGGTGCTGGCCGTCGGCGGCGAAAAATCCTTCGGCAACAACGAAGCCATCGTCATGCGCAACGCCGCCGACAACGTCACCGAAGTGGTCATCCCCGCCGCCGGCCACTGGCTGATGGAAGAAGCACCGACGCCGACCATCAAAGCCGTGCGCGACTTTATCGCCATGTGAGCAAATGACATTGCCTGAACCCGATGCATGCGTCAGGATTCGCCCCTTTTTGATGGCGCGGCTATGGACGCCTGCGTTGATGCCCTTCGATCGTTGATTTTTTACCTTTGCTTACTGAGTAACACACATGAATCGTCAGAAAAAACTGAAGCAGTTGTTCAAGGAAAAGGCCAAAAAGGCCAGCGCGAAATTGGCGCCGAAGAAGCCGAAATACATCAGTAAGGCTGAGCGGGCGAAGATGGAGGCTGAGGGGCAAATAGTTGTGGAGTCGGGTGAGTCCGCTGAGGGCTGATCGGCGGACATCAGATTCCGGGGATCTTCCGCTCAGACCCTGGCAGCGAATCTGCCGCGATCCGCAAAAAAGGCGCCAATTGGCGCCTTAATGCTATCAAGCGATTTTGATCACAACCTTGCCCAATGCTCCCCTCGCCAGATGCTCGTAAGCTTCTCGTGCCTTCTCGAACGGATAGACCGTATCGATCACAGGACGGATCTGGTGTTGGTTGAGGAAAGCGTTCATCCGGTCAAATGACGAGCGCGGCGCCACGGCGATCCCGCGAATGGTCGTCTGGCGGAAAATGAGCGGCATCAGATTCAGTTCGACGGTTTGCCCGGTCAGAAAGCCAATCTGCGCAATACGCCCCGATGCCTTGGTGGCTGCAACCGATTGATTGATACCGCTGCCGCCGGCCACATCAAGTAGCAAGTCCACGCCCTTGCCGTCGGTCAGTTTCAGGACTTCGTCGGCCCATTGCGGCGTCGTTCTGTAGTTGATGCCCGCCACCGCTCCCAGCCCCTTCACGGTTTGCAGATTCTGGTCGCTGCTTGACGTCGCGATGACCTTCGCGCCCAGCGCAGTAGCGATTTGCACAGCAAATATCGACACGCCGCCAGTGCCTTGAACCAATACGGTCTGCCCTGGCTGGATCTGTCCAAAGTCCACCAACGAATACCACGCTGTGAGCGCCGCAATCGGCAGTGTCGCCGCCTCCTCATCGCTCATGTTGTCGGGTGCACCGACGGCGCTGTCTTCATGAATGATCATGTATTCGGCCAAGCCGCCGGGCAACGGCGACCCGAAGCAGTAATCGGGTTCGTTTGGTCCCGGTTCGCCATCCAGCCAGCGAGAGTAAAGATGCGAGTTAACGCGATCACCGACCTTGAAACGCGTCACGTCGGCACCGACCGCGACAACCGTGCCAGCGGCATCGCTGACCGGGATCAGGGGTTTGGGCACCATGTGCGGCTCATAAATGCCATCGACGATGGCCTTGTCGCGAAAATTGAGCGAGACCGCACCGACCTTGACCAGCAACTCGCCAGCCTTTGGCTGCGGGGTCGCGACCTCCCCCAACTGCAGATTGTCGAGTCCGAAATCTTTCAATAACCAAGCTTTCACTGTGAGTCTCCAAATACACGTCATGGGCCGAGAACCAGAGCCGGCTCTGCCTTGGGTGTGCATTTTTCGCTTTTGGCTGCGCGCAATAAATGCGTGGAAAAAGACAGGATTGTTCTATCCTTGGGCAACAATCATGTTCAACTTCGCGACTCAGGGCGGGTTCATAGCGTTATGGAATTGCTTCAATCGATGCGCCTGTTCGCCAGGCTTGCCGAACTCGGCAGCTTTACCAAAGCCGCCGAATCGCTGGACATCGGGCGGCCTCAAGTCACTCGGTATATCCAGGAGTTGGAGACGTCACTGGGCGTGCGCCTGTTCCAGCGCACCACGAGAAAAGTGGCACTCACCGCCGAGGGCGAGCGGTTTTATGAGCGCGTCCAGGAAATTCTGGCGGATATTTCCGCTGCGACCACGATGTTTGATCGATCCGGAGCAACGCTCGCAGGGCGACTTCGCGTCGACATCCCGACAGCTTTCGCGCAATTGAAATTCATCAAAAGCCTGAAAGAATTTACCGCAGCCTATCCGGGCATCAACGTGGTTCTGGGCGTGACTGACCGCGCCGTCGACCTGATCGGAGAAGGTATCGACTGTGCGTTGCGTATCGGCGATTTACCGGACTCCTCCCTGATCGCGCGCCCAATCGCGATGGCGACCATGGTGACGTGCGCGGCACCCGCGTACCTCCACGAGCATGGTGAACCCGAAACACTCGACGATCTGGCGTCCCATCAAGGCGTCAACTTCTTGTCCGGACAGAGCAACAGGGCATTGCCCTGGCATTTCTCGGTAAAGGGTCAGGATCGGGTTTTCGTGAGTAACACCGGCATCACCGTCAACGAGTCGAACGCGTACGTTCAGTGCGGCGTGTCCGGCTTCGGAATCATCCAGGCACCCGGGATTGCCGTGGCGGAGCATCTCGACAGTGGCGATCTGGTGGAAATTCTAAAACGCTACCGCCCCGCCCCTCGCCCGGTGACGTTGCTGTACCCCAGTCGCACGCACCTGGCGCCGCAGGTTCAGGTTTTTTTTGAATGGTTGCAGGAGCGTTTTCCGCGGCTTCATTCTGAGTGGTTGGAATTTTAGGGTTGGTTTCGGGGGGCTGCTGTGAAGGCTGGGTCCAAATGGGGGGCTTGTGAGGGGCTGCTATCGGCCAATAGCTGCCAGTCACAGAAGGTTGCTTACGACCCAAAGCGAACGGTCGCGACAGGGAGAACTTGGCCGAATGACACGGATGGCGGTGGATGCCTGGCGCCAGAAGCAACGTTTTAGTCCGAACATCGTGCTGGAAGCTAACTCGATTGCCATCTTGAACAATGTACTCAAGCAATGTCGCTTGGCGACTATCCTTCTCGACGCGATAGTGCGTGAGCAAGCTGGATTACGTGAGCTTCGGACAATCCTATCGTTGCCTGGTCGCACAGTGGTGCTGTATCGCCGAAACAATGGGTATCACAGCGTGGCCGCTGACGCGTTTGCGAAACTCGTAAGCGTTCTGAGAACCCGCGTGTGCCTTATTGCCTGGGCGAAAATCGTTGGAAGCGGGTCGATTGCATCGCGCCCGCTGTAGCCCAAAAAACACATCTGTTTCGACATATGAATAGCCCTGTCAAAGGGATCAGGTAGTCAGGCCAGGCATTATGCCGCCGGAAATAGCGGGAATCCGGTTCCGGAGAACGCTTCGGTGTCGAGCCAGAGGTACTGAAAGGATCTGCTCTTGAAAACCCAATCGTCTCCCGAGCGTTGCAGCACATCGAACGCAATGCAGTGATTGCGGTAGTACTTCTCGCCTGGGCCGCGTGCAGATTCATGCACGAATGTGCGGGTAGTTGCCTGATCACCGTCGATAACAATCACCCCCGGCAGTGCGAATTGGACGAAGAACTCCTTGCCTGCGCGCAGTTTGTGAAGCAGCGCCACGTTGTTGTCTGGGCCTTTGGAGTACTGGCCGTGAGGGGCTTGACCAATCATGAATTCGCCATCATCTGCCCAAACCGAGTAAAACATTGCGAGGTCTGCGCGAGTCGCGCTGTCGGCGAAACGTGCAATGGTGTTCCGGATGGACGCCTCGTCCATGAATTGCTGCAAGCGAGAAGGTTGGTCTGACATCATCGGCCCTCTAAGCCAGGGTTATATTGGATGCCTCCACTTTCGCGAACATCCGGCCCGACCACATCCTCGATAGTGCTAAAGCCTTGCCTGATCCTACCAACTGTTTTAGTTTGAGAAACCACTGGCCTGTCGCGAGTGCGACCAGGATCGATAGCCATCATGCTGGAACATCTTCTCGCAATAGTGAGCCGACATCGCGGTTGCGCCGATCTATCAAACACTCTTCCCCGACTGACAATCAGATCCACAGATGCTCCGGTTCCTCCGACCCCGGCTCTATTTGCGCCGAAGTTCTATCTGCTGCTGCAAGGCGCCAAGCGGATGAACATTGCCGATAGCACGTTTGACTGCCATCCGGGCACCTGTGCAGTGGCATCGGTCGGGTTACCGTTCGTGAGTGAAGTGGTAGAGGCGAGCCCGGAAAAACCTTATATCAGTGTCGAATTGATGCTCGATGCAGGGATCGTCGCTGGCTTGCTTCTCGATATGAGCAAGTCCACCCAACCGTATCCGCAGGCGGGCGCTATCTCTATCGCCCAAGCCGATAGCAGTTTTGTCGAGCCGTTGGTTCGCTTCATCGGTCTGCTTGACACGCCAGCAGAGGTTAAGGTGCTTGGCTCCCAGTTCGAGCGCGAGTTCTACTACCGCCTATTGTTAAGTCCGCTAGGCTCCAGGCTCTGCCAAATTGGAATGCACAACACCCGGTTCGGACAAATCAAAATCGCGGCAGACTGGATCAGCGCGAACGCCGATAAGCCGATGAGTGTGCATTGGCTTGCCGCTCATGTCGGTATGAGCGTCACGTCGTTCCACCGACATTTCAAGGCGGTTACTGCACATAGTCCGCTCGCTTACCAGCGACAACTTAGGCTACTCGCTGCTCGACGGCTGCTCGCATCCGGAGCATCAAATGTTACAGGTGTCGCATTTGAGACCGGATACGCCAGCCCCTCTCAGTTCAGTCGAGAATACAAGAAGGCTTTCGGCGTAGCGCCGAACCGCGACGCTTTATCACTGCGCCGCTGATTTGAGCTTTTTCAATCGGATCAGGCTCGAATTGCGCGTGAGTCTCTATGCGTCAGGCGGCTGGAAAGCTTGAAGCGCATTTAAAGTCAATGTGTTTGGGTTGTTGACGAAGGCCCGGCGCAATGCCGGGTTTTGGCTTTCAGCGCAGTTGCTGTTTGTACTACCCAATGGGGTTCTTAGTCTATGTGATGCGATGGTGGAGGGTCCGCTTCTGGCCGATAGCAGCCATTGGCCCGGACCTTTCCCGAGCCACTTTGGCGGATATGGAGATACCGCCAGTCATAGATTTTGACCGCCCGCGTTTCCCACCCCCTGTCCAACACAAGACTATCCGGGAATCCGCCCCTTTCAACACCCCCCGTTTAAAAGACACCCCCTGTTACTGCACCCACCCTACAACACCTTGCGCCGTTGCCTACGCGTGCGCCAGAATCCGCCGGCTTACGCGGCTGTGGGGCGGGCGTTATCGTTGGCTGGTCACTGAGAAACAGTGATCGGGTTTGGTAGCCCGTCTGTAATAGTTGTGTGGCGACACCTTGATCAGTCTCTTGCGAGACGAATTTATGGTGGTCATGCGGGGGGCTCATTCGTGAGCGCCGGGTTCCTATTGCAGCCGGTCTACCAACCCGCGTATGGCCACCACCCATCGTTTGGTAGCGAAGGTGATGGCTCCTTGAATTCTGCGATAGGAGTTTCATCCATGTTCAAAGCCACACCAAATCCTCCAGAAACCGATTCAATCCCTTACGACGCCGCGCTCGAACCTCAAATCATCAAAGAGGCGACCGACCGGGCGATTCATTTCTATCTAAACCCGCGCACTCCAAAGACCTCAATCCCATCCCGCAAAACCGGCAAGATCTACGTCATCGACCCCACCGTCGACGATGAGACCCTGCTCGTCGAGGCGTGCGAATCGCTGTCCACGGCCGGTGATATGGCGCGTGATTTTGCTGATTCCATGGACGGTTCGCAGCGTCGGGCGATGCTGGTGTTGCAGCAGGTGATCATGCTCAGTGAGCTGGCGGTCAATCGCGTGTTGGAAAACTACCGCGTGCCGCACTAGTCGTCTGGTTGATGTGCGAGGGGCGTGCGCCCCTCGCTGCACACGGGCCGTTCGCGGTCGCGATGTTTCACTTTCTGGAGTCTCAGTCGATGTCCAAGACCCCACCGCTTGCACCGGATTGCGATCCGGCCTCGCCTTACGAATCGTTCAATTCACGAAAGCTCCACGATGCCGCCGAGCGTGCGCTCGATCATTATCTTTTGCCGGCGGCGATCATGGCTGCGCCCTACTCGCCCAACAGTCTGTTTATGGTCAATCCGCAAAGCGACACCGAATCCTTGCTGGCGAATGCCTGCGAGTCTTTGGCGTCGGCGACGGTGATGCTCGGTGATTTTGCCGGGACGTTGCAGGGGCCGAACCGCAATACGCTGTTGGGCATCGCCCAGGTGGTGATGTTGGGGGAGTTGGCGGTGAATCAGGCGCTGGATAACGTGGTGCCGAAAACATAAGCGATAGCCCTCGTCTGGCAGTTGCCGTGTGCGCTGCTGGCGAGGGTGGCGTTTCGGCGCATTGATGAACATCGCTCATGAAGCCATGCCGATTTAACCGTCTAGTGCTCAGTGGTCAGCGCGCTTACTGTTCCCCAACGCAATCTTGGGAGAACGAAATGCACAAGCGCACACTTGGCAACAGCACACTTGAAGTGTCGGCACTCGGCTTTGGCTGCATGGGTTTGAGCCATGGCTACGGCCCCGCGACGGACACTGCGCAAGCGATCGCGTTGATTCGTTCGGCGGTAGATCGTGGTGTGACTTTTTTCGACACCGCCGAGGTCTACGGGCCTTACTTGAACGAGCAAGTGGTGGGCGAGGCCTTGGCACCGGTGCGCGATCAAGTGGTCATTGCCACCAAGTTCGGCTTTACCTTCGGCGACGACAATAAACAGCAGATTCTCAACAGCCGCCCTGAGCACATCCGGGTGGCTGTCGAGGGTTCGTTGCGTCGATTGAAGACCGATTACATCGATCTGCTGTATCAGCACCGCGTCGATCCGGACGTGCCCATCGAGGACGTCGCCGGGGCGGTGAAAGACCTGATCAGCGAAGGCAAGGTCAAGCATTTCGGCCTGTCGGAGGCTGGCGCGCAGACCATTCGCAGCGCGCATGCGGTGCAGCCGGTTACAGCGCTGCAAAGCGAATACTCGCTGTGGTGGCGCGAGCCTGAGCAGGACATTTTGCCGACGCTGTGGGAGCTGGGCATTGGCTTCGTGCCGTTCAGTCCGCTGGGCAAGGGTTTTCTCACCGGCACGGTATCGGCGGACACCACGTACGGCAGCGACGATTTCCGCAGCATCGTGCCGCGCTTCAGCCAGTCGGCGCTGCAGGCGAATCAGGGCCTGGTGGTGCTGATCCGCCAGATCGCCGCGCAAAAACAAGCGACACCCGCGCAGATCGCCCTCGCCTGGTTACTCGCACAGGCGCCGTGGATTGTGCCGATTCCGGGGACGACCAAACTGCATCGTCTGGAAGAAAACCTCGGTGGTGCGGACATCACCCTCGACGCCGCCGAACTCCAGGCGATTGATGTTGCACTGGCGCAGATCAGCATCGAAGGCGAGCGCTATCCCGAAGCCCTCAAAGCGCGCGTCGGCCGATGAGCGACGATCACGATCCGTTGGACTCATGAGCTCAGCTCAAGAGTTCATGCGCAATTCAGGGCTTAATCGCTGCGACCATCCTCCGTACGATCCAGCGACACGCAGTGACCCGCAATGGATGGAGCGTTTCACGATGACCACTGAAGCCCGTAATCCCGCTGCCTTCCCCGCACTCATGGCTCTGTGCCTGAGCATCGCGGCGATGTTCAGTGTTCCCACTCAAGCAACCGAGGCAGCGCAAACCATGACCAGCACACCCGCCAATTCAGAAACACTGTCGCGCCAACAACAGGCCATTCCGCTGATCGCCGCGTTCATGGCGACCAGCGATATGCCCAATCTCAACGCCGCGCTGAACCAGGGACTCGACGCCGGACTGACCGTCAGCGCAACCCGCGAAGTGCTCGTGCAGCTCTACGCTTACGTCGGCTTCCCGCGCAGCCTCAATGCCTTGAATGAGCTGATGGCGTTGGTGGAGGCGCGCAAACAACGCGGCATCGAAGATGCGCCGGGACGTGAGCCGAACCGGGCGATTCCGGTCGGTGATGAGCTGCTGGCCGCCGGCACCGCCAATCAAACCAAGATCTCCGGCGGTCCGGTCAAAGGCCCGGTGTTCGAGTTCGCCCCGGTGATCAACCGCTTCCTGCAAACCCACTTGTTCGGCGACATTTTCGAACGCGACAACCTCGACTGGCAGAGCCGCGAACTGGCGACTGTCGGGGCGCTGGCAGCCACGCCGGGCGTGGAGTCGCAGTTGCGCTCGCACATGGCGGCGAGCCTGCGCGTCGGGCTGAGCGCGGCGCAGTTGCGTCAGGTGAGCGAGCTGCTGAAACAGCACGGCGATGCCCAGACTGCCGAGCGCGCCAACGCGGCACTGACTCAAGCGCTCGCGGCGTCGGTGAAGTGACCTCTATTACCCGGATCACCGCAACCACTCGTGAGCGTTTGGAGTTGTGGTCGATGTGTTGCTTTACAGGGGCTGAAGTCAGTTACCCAGGCGCATTTCAGCTCCTCTCACCCGCCACGCTTGACCACCTGCCGGTGACAGTCCGCCGGAGTTAACCCTTTACCGGTCCTGGAACGTACCGCAATGGTTTCGACCGGTTCAGACGATTCATTGTCGAGCAGCACCGAATAGCTCTCGCCTGCGTTGAACAAGTAGCGCTCGCCCCACTGGCGCATGCTGACGACGATGGGAAACACCGCGCGGCCCCTTTCAGTCAGGACATATTCCTTGTAGGCGCTGCCGTCGGAGGCCGGCTGGATGTCGAATATGCCCAATTCGACGAGCAGCTTGAGCTTGACCGTGAGGATGTTTTTGGCCAGCCCGAGACGTTTCTGAAATTCACTGAAGCGGCGAACGTCGTCGAACGCGTCGCGGATAATCATCAATACCCAGCGATCGCCGATGGCTTCAAGCGTTCGGGCGACCGGGCATTCGCTCTCTGCCAATAATTGCTGTCTGGCCATGGTTCTCCTGGCGGGCGAGTCAGTAGGAAGGGGAAAACGTCTAACGTCAGACGAAAATGTTTTGCCGAAGTGGTTGCATTTAAAAACCTGAGTGGATAAAAATCAACAAATCGGTTTCATTTCGAAACCACACGACCCAAGGATGGAGTGATGCCGTTCAAGCCTCATGCACCGGTCAAGATGGACTTCGAAGCGGAAAAATCCAGTGGCGGACGCGCGGAATCTACCCACACCCGTGACACCTCCAAGCTCAGTCGCTATCAGACTTTTCTGTTTGCCATTACCTGCGCCATGGCGGTTGCAAACGTCTATTTTGCCCAGCCTTTGCTGGAGTCGATGGCGGCCAGCCTGTCGGTTTCGCCGGGCATGATTGGTGTCGTGGTGACCGCAACGCAAGCCGGTTATGCCGTCGGTTTGTTGTTCATCGTGCCGCTGGGTGATTTGCTCAACCGCAAAAAACTTATCCTTACACAAATGCTGGTGTCGGCTCTGGCCCTGTGCGCAGTTGGCCTGTCGCAGGACTGGGCCATGTTGCTCGGTGCGATGGTGCTGGTCGGCCTGATGGCGGTCGTGGTGCAAGTGCTGGTGGCGTCTGCCGCTTCGCTGACGAGTCCCGAACAGCGTGGCGAAACCGTCGGCACGGTGACCAGTGGCGTGGTGCTGGGCATTCTGCTGGCCCGCTTCGTCTCTGGGGCAGTGGCTGATCTGGCCGGCTGGCGCGGCGTTTATTTTGTCTCGGCAGGTTTGATGATCGGGATGGCGCTGGTGCTGATGCGCACCATGCCCGCCTCTACTACGCCGCCGGCCAAGGGCGGTTACTGGCAGCTGCTGCGCTCGGTCTTCCAGTTGTTCTTGACCGAACGCACGTTGCGTGTCCGGGGCATCTTCGCGCTGCTGATCTTCGCCGCGTTCAGCGTGTTGTGGACGTCGATGGTGCTGCCACTCAGCGCCCCACCGCTGTCGCTGTCACACACCCAGATTGGTTTGTTCGGCCTCGCCGGTGTGGCCGGCGCGCTGGCAGCGGCGCGGGCCGGACGGCTTGCCGACAAAGGACTGGGCAATCGCACCACGGGCATCGCGTTGGCCCTTTTGACCTTGTCCTGGCTACCCACGGCCTTTGTCGAAAGCTCTTTGTTCGCCATGATCGTGGGGGTGGTGTTGCTGGATTTCGCCGTGCAAGCCGTTCATGTCACCAACCAGAGCCTGATCTTCGCCGCCCGGCCCGATGCACAAAGTCGACTGGTGGGCGCCTACATGTGTTTCTACTCAGTGGGCAGTGGATTGGGCGCGATAGCCGCTACTTACACGTATGCGCACTTCGGCTGGGCAGCGGTTTGTGTATTGGGTGCCGCGATCAGCGCAGTCGCTCTGCTGTACTGGATCTATCTGGAACTGACTCGCAAGTAACGCTTAAAGACTTCTCGCTACGCCCCCCTCCCCCAATAAGGCAAACAATCCATGAAACCACTGCACGTCGTGTTGGCTGTATTGATAACGGCAATCTGGGGTGTGAATTTCTCGGTGATCAAACTGGGACTGGCCAGCGTCGATCCATTGATCCTGGCGGGCATCCGCTTCAGTCTTTGTGCGCTGCCGGCGATTTTCTTTATCCGTAAGCCCGACGTGGCATGGCGCTACCTCATCGGTTATGGCCTGGTGTTCGGCATCGGTCTGTGGGGCGTGGTCAATCTAGGGATCAAGGCTGGGCTGTCGGCGGGCATCGCGTCGCTGGTGCTGCAATTCAGCGCGTTCTTCACCCTCCTGCTCGGCGGCTGGGTGTTCAAGGAAGCGCTGACCCGCTTCCAGATTCTGGGCATGTTGATCGCCCTCGCAGGGCTTTTGTGCATCATCACGATCAGTGACGGTTCAGTGAGCCTGACCGGCGTGTTGCTGGTGCTGGTAGGCGCGGCATCGTGGAGCGTTGCCAACCTCATCAGCAAGAAAGCCAATACCAAAGATGTCTTCGGTTTTCTGGTCTGGTCCAGCGCCTTTGCGCCGATCCCGCTGTTCGCCCTCGACTATGCGGTAAACGGCAGCGCCGGCTACACCACGTTCGTCAGCCAGGTGAACATGACGGCGGTGTTGTCGATCCTGTTCCAGGTCTACCCCAACACCTTGTTCGCCTACTGGATCTGGAACTCGCTGCTCAAAACCTATCCAGTCTCCACAGTGGCGCCGCTGTCCCTGCTGGTGCCGATCTTCGGCATGCTCGGCTCGGTAGTGGTGTTCAACGAAAGTGTGCCGATGAGCAAAGTGCTGGCGGTGGTGCTGATCGTGCTCGGCTTGGCCGTCGGCCTCTATGGTCAGCGTATTTTCAATGCGATGTTCGCGCGTCCTGCCAGACACGTTGATCCGCGCAGGAAAATTCCTACAAGCACATAGGAACATTCCAGCTTCTTGCTTCCACCCGTCCTGTTTTCATCGCTCTTCAAATTTCTGGCTCGTTTGAGTCAACGTACTCACTTGAAGAGACACCATGAACAGCCTCTATCGATTGATCTGGAATAGCACTCAGGGTCGCTTTGTCGCTCCTTCAGAACCCGGCGCCGGCAAGAATAAGCAGAATCTCAGCCGCGCTCTGCCGCTGAGCGCCCTCTCCGCCAGCCTGCTGATGGCGTTCTCCACGCTGGGTCACGCCGCTGAAATAGTTGTCGACGGCACGACTTACAGCGACAGCGGTTTGAAAGCCTCGGCGGGCAACAACAACCCCGTGCTGCAAGTGATCAATGGTGGTGAAGCTACCTGGGGCGTGGGTGAACTCACTGCGTCCGGCACAGGCGCCGGTGCAGTGTTGGTTCAGAGCGCTTCGACGCTGAATCTGAACGGCACGAGTCTGTCTTCCCTTCAGGCCAATACGCCGGCCTTGGCGCTGTTTGGCGGTTCCGTGTTTAACAGCGCGAACAGCCAGGTCAGCGCGCTGGGCAACAGCGTTGCGTTGAGCGTCAATGAAGGCAGCCAGATTCGCGGCGACGGTTTGCGGGTCAGAAGCGCTGGTACTGGCATGCGGGTAACCGACTCACAGGTCGACATCAGCAATCTCGATGTCGGGACCACCGGGGTATCCGGTTATGGTGTGCATACGCTGGGTGCCAGCACCGTCAATATTCACGGCGGCACGATCAACACCAGCAATACTGGTGCTTCCGGGATTCACGCCACGGGAGGCACGGTAACGGCGACCGGCCTGTCGATTACCGCTTCGGGGGCCAGCAGTCGCGGCGTGGTGTCCACTGGCGCCGGGACTCGGGTGAGCCTGGACGGGGGCAGCATCAACACCATCGGCGCAAACGCTTATGGTGTTCAGTCCACTCGGGGAGCAATCCTCGACGTCAAGAACATGGACATCACGACGACTCAGGGCGGGCAGCCAGGCTTTGGCGGCGGTGCGGCCGTTTTCGTCGATGTGGGGGGCACGGTCAATCTCGAGTCGACAAACCTGACGGCCCCAGGCGTTGCTGTGTGGATCCGCGAGGGCACGGTCAACGGTAACAATGTCTACATGAAAAAAGAAAGAGACGCGGGTGTGCCGGTTATTTGGGGCTTCGGCGGCTCTCATTTGAACCTGACCAACAGTGAAATCGACCTGGCGGCGCAAGGGGCCCAGGCTATTTATAACGACGGTGGCACGGCGACACTTGACAACGTGCGCATACAGGGTGATCAAGGTGGCGTCGGTCTGGTGACGCGATACGGCGGCACTACCGTGGGCAATAACGTCGATATCGAGATAAGTGGCAGTGATACCAACTGGAACAACGGCATCATTGTCAGCAACGGAGCGAGCGACACCTCGGTAACACTTGAAAACTCACGCGTCGTGGTCAATGGATCCAACGCCATCGCCCTGCTCGCCAGAACAAGGGGTCTGCAGCGAATTCAGCTGAAAAACACCGTGGTCAGTACCGATAACGTTGTGATCAACGCCAACGATTTAGTTGAGTTCGACGTCACCGTTGATGGCTCCACCCTCGAAGGTAAAACCCTGATGGCGGGCGGAGCCGCCAATTCGGGTGGGCTGCAAGTCACTCGGGTTCAACTGGACGCCAGTAACGGCTCCCGGCTTAAAGGGGATGTCGCGATTGACCGGGACTACAACCTCGACAGCGCCGTCAAATTGAACAACGTGTCCACTTGGGAAGGCGCCTCTGCAGGTTTGCATCGCCTGGAACTGAACGGCGGCAGTGCATGGACAATGACCGGCGATTCTTCGGTCGGCGCACTGGCGCTGCAAGACAGCCGCGTCAACTTCGACCACAGCAACGGCGTATTCAAAACCCTGACCGTGGGCGACTTGAGCGGCAATGGCAGTTTCCTGCTCAATACCGACCTGGCCTCGGTGCAAGGCGACTTGCTCAAGATTGAAGGTCAGGTCAGCGGCGAGCACACCCTCATCGTTGCGGACTCGGGTCACGAAGCCCGGGGTGATGCGTTGATGTTGGTGGATGGCAATGGCGGTGCCGGCAAGTTCGACTTGTACGGCGGCAAAGTTGACGTTGGTGCGTTTCGTTACGGTCTCGAACAGCGTGGGGATGACTGGTATCTGGCCGGCACTGCCCGCGAGGTCGATCAGCCCGAGACGCCTGCACCGCAACCGGAGAACCTGAGTAAGGGTTCCAACGCTGCCATCGGCCAGCAAGCAGCGGCCACCGCGCTGATCGGCGCGCAGATGAATGCGCTGGTCAAACGTCTCGGCGAGTTGCGCATGGGCGAGGACGACGGTGGTCTGTGGACGCGCGGTTTCACCAAGGAACAGCACATCGACACCGGTTCCAGCCGTGCCTTCCAGCAACAGGTCAACGGTTTCGAGCTCGGCGCCGACAAGGCCATTCCCTTTTACAACGGCAAGCTCTACCTCGGTGGCATGGTCGGCAAAGGTGAGGCCCGGCAGGAGTTCGGCGAAGGCAGCAAAGGCACGATCGACAGCGCCATGCTCGGCACCTACGCGACCTATGTTGACCAGAGCGGTGTGTACGTCGACAGCGTGTTGAAATACACCCACCTGGAGAACAAGGTCGACATGACCAGCAACGTCGGTGAAAAGATCGATGGCAAATACAAAAACCACGCGGTGGCCGTTGACGTTGAAGTCGGCAAGCAAATCGACCTCGGCAAAGGCTGGTTCGTCGAGCCGCAAGTGGAGTTGCAAGCCTTCCGCGTCGGCAGCGCCGATTACACTTCCAGCAACGGTTTGAAGGTCGAGCAGGATTCCGTGACGTCGGTGCAGAGCCGCATCGGCAGCCTGTTCGGGCGCAATCTGAAACTGGACAACGGCATGACCGTGCAGCCTTACGCCAAAGCATCGTGGATCACCGAGCATGCCGGCGACAGCCATGTGAACGTCAACGGCGTTCGTCTGGACAGCAAACTGCCGGGTTCGCGGGCCGAAGTCGGCGGCGGGGTAATCTTGCAGACCGCGCAGAAGCACAAGTTCTACCTCGACGCGGAATACAGCAAAGGCAACGGTATCGAGCAGCCTTATGCCGTCAACCTGGGTTACCGCTATACGTGGTGACCGCCGTTCGCTGACCGCAAAGCAAGCCCGCAACAGAAAGCCCCTGACATCAGGGGCTTTTTTTGTAAGTCGAGGAAAGTGCCGGAGACATTCCGCGCATATCTTTTATGCCTTTCAAGCATCGCCCACGCAGCCGTTGATCTATCGGCCATATGCCACAAATGAATAACCGACATATTTTTTAGTATTTTATTTCCGTCTCAACACGCCGCTATACCTGCGCCTTCGATCCGGCACCTCGCCGGCCTTTGCAGGAGCAGACGTGTGATTCGAATGACTTCTTCCCCCCTCTCGCGAGCAGCGCTTACCCTCGCTGCGCTGTTGGTGTCCAGTGTGGCTTTGGCCGACACGGTCAAAGAAATCCGCATCGCGGTACCGGACATCAGCGCCGGCCCGACGCCCAGTGGTGCCGGCATCGTCGATGTGTTGCGCGACCGGCAGACCTTGGAAAAGGAGTTCGAGAAAGACGGGATCAAAATTCGTTGGGACTTTTTCAAAGGCGCGGGGCCGGCGATCAACGAAGCGCTGGCCAACAATCAGGAAGACTTCGCGTACCTCGGCGATCTGCCGGCGATCATCGGCAAGGCCGGCGGTCTCGACACGCGCTTGCTGAGTGCAACCGCGCGTGACGTCAAACTCTATCTCGCGGTGCAGCCAGGTTCGGGCATCACCACCCTCGAAGCCTTGAAGGGCAAGCGCGTGGCGATCTTTCGCGGTACCGCCACGCAACTTTCCTTTGCTTCGGCGCTGGCCCATCGAGGCCTGAAAGAGAGCGACTACAAAGTGGTCAACCTCGATTACAACGCTGCCAACGCAGCGCTGGCGGCCAAGCAGATTGACGCGACATGGTCAGGCGCCGGGGTGATTGCGCTCAAGGCGCGCGGCCTCGCCGAACTGCCGCTGACCACCGTTGACCTCGATGGCGCCGGCAGCATGCAGGGTGTATTGCTGGGCCGTGGCGCTTTCGTCGACGCACACCCGGAGCTGGTCGCACGCCTGATCAAAGCACAGCAGCCGGCGATTACCTGGTTGCGCAACGACGAGCACAAACAGGACTACATCAACCTGGTCTCGAAGCTCGCCAGTTACCCGGCGGACATCCTCACCACGGACGCGAAAGATCAGTCGCTGGTGAAGATTTTCGCCCCGCAACTCGATGCGCCGTTCCTCGACAACTTACAGCGCAGCGTTGATCTGGCGCTAGACGCTAAGCTCATCCGCAAACGTTTCGAGGTCAAGGCCTGGGCGGAGCCGCGCTTCATCGATGCCGCCCTGCAACAGACCGACACCGCCGCTCAAACCCCACAAGCCAGCCTCTAACAACAAGGACTCGCCATGACCACGCTGTTCATTTTTCCCGGTGCCTGCTCGTTCGCTGCCCATGTCGTGATTCACGAATTGCAACTGCCGATCAGCGTCGAGCCCGTGACACTGGGCGACCCGAACGCGCCGTATCGCCAGATCAACCCGACCGGTCGCGTGCCCGCGTTGTTGCTGGATGACCAGACCCTGCTGACCGAAAACACCGCGATCCTGCCGTACCTCGCCGACCTCAAACCCGGCACGCCGTTGTTCGCGCCGGCGGGTTCGGTCGAGCGAGCGCAGATTCAAGGCTGGCTCGGTTACATCGCCACCGAGGTGCACGTCGGTGCGTTTCGCCCGATCAACCGGCCTGAGCGTTACAGCGCCGATGAAGCGGCATTCCCCGGCATTCGTCAGCGCGCTCTGGAGCAATTGACCAATGCCCTGAAACCGATCGAAGCGCGACTGGCCCAGAGCGATTATCTGGTGGGCAATCGCCTGACGCTGGCGGACATCTACCTCGGCGTGTTCCTCGGCTGGAGCGCCCGCGTCGGTGTGCTGGGTGATTTCCCGGCGCTGCAAGCCGCGCTCGGGCGCTTCCGCGCGCGTAAATCGGTGGTGCAGACCGCCAGCGCCGAAGGCCTCGCCTGAGTCATCCCGAGGACGGACCACCGAGCAAGCGGAGAAACAGCATGCCAAGCACCGACACCATTGCCACTTGGGCCCAAGTCATCGCCCGCACGCTGGAAGCACAGGGCATCGACGCGTCCCCACTGCTGCGCGAGGCCGGTATCGATCGGTGTCATTTGCACGACCCTGACCAGCGCATCGCCCTCCCCGCCATGAGTACGCTGTGGCGGGCGGCGCGGCGCATCAGTGCTGATGAATGCTTCGGCCTGCACGTGGCGCAGTACAGTTATCCGACGGATTTTCATGGGTTGTTTTTCGCCGCGCAAAGCAGCTCGACGGTGATCGAAGCGTTGCAGCGTGGCGTGCGTTACGCCCCGGTGATCACCACGTCGGCGGCGCTGCGGCTGGTGCGCGGGCCGCACACCACGCGGATGGTCTACGGCGTGGCCGACGGCGCCGAGGTGGAGCAGATCGCCACCGAGGCGTCGATTGCCTGTGCGGTGCGTTTCACCCGGCAAACCTGGGTCGATCTGCCGATCGTCCACGGTGTGCGCCTGGCCCGCCCGGCCCCACAAGATCCGCTGCGCTGGACGCGTCTGCTCGGTTGCCCGATCCGCTTCGACGCTGGCGAAAACGCCATTGAATACAGCAACCGCTGGCTGCATGCACCGCTGACCACGGCCAATCACGCCGTGGCCCAAGGCCTCGACAGCGTGCTCAACGATTACCTCGAACGCCAGCGACGCCTGAACCTGCCGCAACGGGTTCGCGCGGCGATTATCCGTGACCTGCCACTGGGCGAAGTTCAGCAAAGTCGGGTGGCCGATGAGCTCGGCATGAGCGTGCGCAATCTGCATCGGCATTTGCTCAAGCACGACAGCAGTTTCAAGGCCTTGCTCGATGATTGTCGGCGGCAATTGGCGTTCAGTTACCTGCGCCAGACCGATTGTTCGATCAACGAAATCTGCTATCGACTGGGCTTCAATGAACCGAGCAGTTTCAACCGCGCGTTCCGTCGCTGGACCGGCGAAAGTCCGGGCAAATGGCGGCGTGATGACGTGCCGTCGCAGCCTGAACGCTACGTGCCTCGGCTCAATGTTTTCGTGGCTGAGCGGGCTCTTTCAATCGCGGTTTGAGTCACTTGTCTGCGCCGGACCATAGGTTGTCCGCGCAGGCCCCTTTTCCTTCCTTCACACGCTCTAGCATGGCCTTTCTACCGAGCCCGACCGACAGAGTCGCGCGGCAATGAAAGGAGCTTTGCGTCCATGCTTTTACGTTACTCGGCCACCACGGCCCACCGCCTCAAGCCCCTGAGCTTTTCTTTATGGCTGGCGCTGCCCGGTGTCCTTTGCTCGACTCAGAGCTTTGCGGCGGATGAAGCCGAGGCGTCCGCACCGACGGCGGTTCAGGCCGACAGCACGGCGCCTCGGCTGGAACAGGTCACCGTGACCGCGCGCCGCCGCGAGGAACAGTCGCAGGACGTGCCGACGCCGATCACCACCCTCAGCGGCGCCAATCTGGAAAGCCAGCGCATCTACAAGATTCAGGATCTGCAGCAGGCCCTGCCCAGCGTCAACGTCGCCTATGTGCATGCGCGGGTTTCCAGCTTCGCCGTGCGCGGCATCGGCAACAACCCCGCCAGCGATGGTCTGGAAGGCAGCGCCGGGATTTATCTGGACAACGTCTACCTCGGTCGCCCCGGCATGGCCGCGTTTGACATGCTCGACGTCGAGCAACTGGAGCTGTTGCGCGGGCCGCAAGGCACCTTGTTCGGCAAAAACACCACGGCCGGCGTGCTCAATATCACCACGCGCGGGCCGACATTCACCCCCGAGCGCAGCCTCGAAATCTCCGGCGGGCAGGACGGCTACTTTCAGGGCAAAGGCACGGTGTCTGGGCCGTTAACCGATACCCTCGCCGGGCGCCTGTCGTTCTACCGCACCCGCGATGACGGCTATCTCAACAACCGTCATGACGACCGCACGCTGCTCGGCGGTGAGCGCGAAGGCCTGCGCGGGCAATTGTTGTTCAAGCCCAACGACGATTTCAGCCTGCGCTGGATCAACGAATACAACACGGAAAATTCCAGCAGCGGCAGCAGCGTGATCTATGGCGCCGGCCCGGTGTTCTGGCGCCGGGCGGCATTGGTCGGGGCGAACCCGCAGGTCGGCGAAAGCAACATCGATGGCCGGCAAAACGTCAGCGTCCACCAGAACGCCAGTTCCGTCGAAGCCAACTGGAACCTCGCCGGCGGCTACACGCTGACCTCGATCAGCGCTTATCGCAGCTGGCACTTCAACCCAGCCAACGACGCCGATCAACTGGAAGTCCCGGTGATCAACGACTTCGGCTACGAGGTGCATGACCGCCAGTTCTCTCAGGAAGTGCGTCTGGCCTCGCCCAAAGGTGAATTCTTCGATTACGTGGTCGGCGCCTATGCGTTCAAGCAAGACCTCGGCAATCGCATCTTCACCAACCTCGGGCCGCTGGCGGATCTCAACCTGATCGGCGCCAATCTCAATGCGCTGAACAACGTCAACAGCAAGGTCAACGGCAAGATCGACACCGAGAGCTACGCGCTGTTTGCCCAAGGCACTTGGCACTTGACTCAGCGCCTGGATTTCAGCGCCGGCATCCGCGGCACCTACGAAGAAAAAGAGGCCAACGTGAAGCGTTTTGCCCCGGTGGGCGGTGGCGCGCCGGTGGTGATCCCGGGTGTGGTCGATGGCAACGCGATTCGCGCCGGCCAGGTCGGCGCCTATGACACCGGCGAGCTGCACCTGTACAACGCGGCGCCGTCGTTTCTGGCCAGTCTGAGCTACCACTTCAGCGACGATGTGCTCGGCTACACCTCGCTGTCCCACGGCGAGAAATCCGGCGGCGTCAACCTCGCGGTCGGCTCGGCGCCCAGCGCTGGCGCGGAGTCATTGCTGGTCGGCCCGGAACGGGCGAACGATGCCGAACTGGGCATCAAGAGTCAGCTGTTCGATCAGCGTTTGCAGCTCAACGCCAACCTGTTCTGGACCGGCGTCAACGGCTATCAAGCCACCACCTATTACCAGCCGCCGGGCTCGTTGACCGGTTACCAGTTGCTGACCAACGCCGGCACCGTGCGCTCGCGCGGCCTCGAATTCGAGGCGACCACCGTGCCTGTGCGCGGCCTGACGTTGAACGTCAACGGCTCGTTCAACGACGTGACTTACCTGTCGTTCAAAGACGCGCCCTGCCCCGCAGAAACCCCGGGCCAAACCAACTGCGACCTCAGTGGCCAGCGTGTCGCCGGCGCCTCGCGCTGGATCGGCAACGTCAACGGCGAATACAAATGGCCGCGCATCGACGGCATCGAACCTTACGCCACCGGCAGTTACGCCTATCGCTCGGCCAGCGAAGGCACCCTCGACAATTCTGATCTGGCGAAGATCGACGGCTACGGCCTCGCCAACTTCTCGGTCGGCGCGCGGGTGGACTACGGCGACGGTTTGCTCGACGCCTCGCTGTGGGTGAAAAACGCCTTCGATCGTGAGTATTACCTGGCCGTTGGCAGTGGTTCCAACGGTCTCTACACCGCCTCGCCAGGCCAGCCGCGCACTGCCGGCCTGACCTTGCGCTATGACTTCTGAGGACACTATGACAACAGCAAAAATGAGCCTGGGCGCGTTTCTCATGAGCAGCGGCCATCACCTCGCCGCGTGGCGCCATCCGCGTGCATGGGCCGGCGGTGGACTGGATTTCCAGCACTTCAAAAAACTCGCCACCACCGCCGAACGCGGCAAGTTCGACGCGATATTTTTCGCCGACAATCTGGCCCTGATGGGCTCGCCGGAACTGGGCCAATTCACCACCGCCGGCGATGTCTTCGACCCACTGGTGCTGCTCTCGGGACTGGCGGCGGTGACCGAGCGCATCGGTCTGGTTTCAACCGTTTCTACCAGCTACAACGAACCTTATTTACTGGCGCGCAAGTTCGCCTCCCTCGACCATTTGAGTGGCGGGCGCAGTGGCTGGAATCTGGTGACCTCGGCGACCGATCTGGAGGCGCTGAACTTTGGTCGCGACAAGCATTTCGAGCACGGCGACCGTTATCAGCGCGCCGAAGAATTCATCGATGTGGTGACGGGTCTGTGGGACAGTTTTGAAGACGACGCTTTCATCCGCGATAAAACCAGCGGCGTGTTTTTCCAGCCGGACAAATTGCATGTGCTCAATCACCACGGCGAGAACTACCGGGTACGCGGGCCACTGAACATTCCACGTACGCCACAGGGTTATCCGGTGTTGATTCAGGCGGGCTCATCCGAACCCGGCAAAGCATTGGCCGCGCGCACCGCCGAAGTGGTGTTCACCGCGCAACAAACACTCAGCAACGCCCAGGCTTTTTATGCCGACGTCAAAGGTCGCCTCGCCGGCTACGGGCGCACGCCTGAACAGCTGAAAGTCATGCCGGGGATTTCCCCGGTGATTGGCCGCACGCAGAGTGAAGCGGAAGACAAATACCAGCAGTTGCAAGATCTGGTCGAGCCACGGGTCGGCCTGGCGATGCTCGCGGGCATGGCGGGTGGGTTCGACCTGTCCGAATATGATCTCGACGGCCCGTTGCCGGAGCTGCCGCAGAGCAATTCGATGCAGAGTCGTCAGGCCCTGTTCATCGATCTGGCGCGCCGGGAAAATCTGACGATTCGTCAGTTGTACCTGAAAGTCGCCGGCGCGCGCGGCCATCACACCGTGATCGGCACGCCGAAAACCATCGCCGACACCCTCGAAGAATGGTTCGTCGGCCAGGCCGCCGACGGCTTCAACATCATGCCGCCGTTTCTGCCTGAAGGGCTGGATGACTTCGTCGATGGCGTGGTGCCGTTGCTGCAACAACGCGGGTTGTTCCGCCACGAATACAGCGGCAGCACGTTGCGTGATCATCTGGGCTTGCAGCGGCCGGGGAATCGTTACTCGCGTTAAGCCGGGTATTGCGGCGCTCGGGCACTGCTTTACATTCCCAGTAAAGCGGTGCTCAGCCCTTGGAAATCAGGCTGCGCATGTACTGATTCAAATCGCGAAAGTCCTCAACACTCCAAGCGTGCGGCGCGACCTTCACGCCGTTTTCTCGCAAAGTTCTTGGGATCAGGTCGCCATTGGGGCGAAGGATGACCGAGGACACAATGACGCCCGGATAATCCTTCAGGCGTTGCTTGAAAGCCGCGGTGGTCAGGTCCGGTGTCGGCGGATTGCTCTTGCGCGCCAAGGGCCCCGTGCCCTTGATATCAGCGCCGTGACACATCGCACAGCGCTGCACATAAAGATTTTTTCCATTGCTGCTATCCGCCAGGGACGCTGTTACTTGAGTGAGCGACAAAACAGCTACCGCTGCGATGGTGACGGTTTTCATGTCCATATGGCCTTGCTCATTCCATTATTTTTGAATCGAAGTCGACATCCGGGCCGGCCACTCGATGGCGTCGGCGTTGTAATCGGTGGAGGTGCATCGACCCATGGCAAATGCCTGCCATGGGCTCAAGGCTATGCACTACCTTTTCAGGCGCGCTTTGGCAGCTTCCAGTTCGGGCGGATGAAGTGGCAGGTGTAGCCATTCGGAATACGCTCGAGGTAATCCTGATGCTCCGGCTCGGCCTCCCAGAATTCCCGCGCCGGTTCGATCTCGGTCACCACTCGGCCTGGCCACAGCATTGAAGCATCGACGTCGGCCGCGGTGTCTTCGGCGATATCCCGTTGCTGTTCGTTGAGGTAATAGATCGCCGAGCGATAGCTGGGACCGAGGTCATTGCCCTGACGGTTGGGGGTGCTCGGGTCGTGAATCTGGAAGAAGAACTCGAGGATCTGCCGGTAGCTGATCACCGCAGGATCGAAGACGATCTCAATGGCTTCGGCGTGATTGCCATGGTTGCGATAGGTCGCATTCGGCACCTCGCCGCCGGTGTAGCCGACGCGCGTCTCCAGCACGCCAGGATAGCGCCGCAGCAAATCCTGCATGCCCCAGAAGCAGCCGCCGGCCAGAATCGCAGTTTCGGTTTGAGTGGTCATGATCAGTGCTTCCTCTCGGGCATCGGGTTTAGCCATGGTTATGAGGGCGGTTTTGACGAATACCAAGGTCACCCGTCTGGATCAGCCATCATTTTTCAAACCTTGCACGTCAGCCACGCGCCCCAGAACAGACTGCTGAAAAAGCGCATAGCCGGGCCAAATCCTGCGCCGGTAAGCAATTGCTGAACCGCTGCCTCGGAATGCGGCGGGTCGGCGCCCTGCAGAATCTTCCCAAGCTTGGCGCTCACCTCCTCCGCACTTGCGCCCTGCTGCCGCCAGCGCTGCCCCCACGCCGCCAGCAACAGCGGCTGACTGGCGTAGGCGTAATGGTTGCCCGCCACAATCAGCGGCGCGCCGGGTTTCAGCCGCGCCTGAACCGAACACAGAATCTGCTGTTTCGCTTCATCGCCCTTCAGGTGATGGAGGACGCCGATCAGCGTTGCAGCGTCGAAGCGTTCGGCCACCGGCAAATCATCAACGTGGCCAAGATGCACCGTCGTTCTGTGCTGTAAATCATGGGCGTGCAACTGCTGCACAGCGGTTTCCAGCATGGGCTCGGAAGGGTCGACAGCAGTGAAGTGCCATGCCGGTTCCAACGCGGCCATGGCAATGATTTCCTGCGCCGTACCACCGGCGCCCACCACCAATGTTTTTGCCGCGCGGGACTGGCCAAGGCTGGCGGCGAGCATACACGCCGCCAGATCGTGGCAAGCGTCATAGCCGGCCAACGCGATGCGGCTTTGTCTGGCGTATTCGCTGGCGCGGGAAGTGTCGAACTTATCAGCTGAGGGTGTATTCACAGGCGAGTCTCCATGTCCTTTGGAGCAACTTACGCCGGGTGGTGAAATAAGAAAAATTCATTAATTTTATGTGCTGCATTCCTGTTGGGAATGCAGGCCGAAGGCAAGCTCGGCCTGATGAAGCTGAAGGCGCGCTCATCGCCTTATTGAGTAAGCAATGTCTGCAACCCTTTGTGCCCTTCGACAATCAAGCCACGAATCAGCGCCTGATAATGCTCAGCCGTGTTCGGCTCTTGCAGGTCGAAATCAGCCACCCATGTAATCAGCGTCTGACGGTGCTCCGTCAAAGCCACCAGCCGAACCGTCGCCACATAGTTATCCAGCGGCAACGGCGCTTCTTCGAAACGGTAGGACAGCGCCAACACACGATCATCAACCGACAACAAACGCTCTCTGACCACCCCGCCGTCGGCGAGTACAAGCTTGCGAATACAACCTGTCAGGCCATCCGCCAATCCACCTTCGATCTCACTAGTCACAATCGAAGGATGCCACCTGGAGATCTCGCCAAACTTTTTCAACACACTCCAGACCCGTTCTGCGTTGCCTTCCAGAACAGCGGAATACTCAACCATCGTCATCGTATAGATCCTTGAAACAGGTGGTTTGCCGATCCCGGCATCAGGCGCCGGGACCGGTCGAGGTTTACGCGTCGAACTGGTGGTACACCTTGGCAATGGCTTTCCAGACGCCGTCCATTTTGATCAGGGTCAGGTAGTCGTTGTAGTCGGCGCCGATCGCATCGTTCTCCATGTCGACGCGCACCACGGCGGTGGTCGGTGTGATGGCGAGTACGTCGAGCCGCGTGGTGATTTCGGGGGCACCACCGTTTTTCTCGACGAAATCGAACAGGTTTTTGATCGGCCCGCCGAGCAGTTCGCCGTTGGTGAAACCGTACATCACGGCGTCTTTATGGAAGGCTTGGGCGACGCCGGCAGCGCTGCCGATTCGCAGACCTTCGACGTACTGCGTGGCGGTGGCGATGACGGCGTTGTATTCAGCAGTCGGGACGGCTTTGATGTTCTTGGACATGGTTGTTTCCTCTTGATGAAGGCGGATGATCGTTACCAATCCTGGCGGGTCGGCGAGATGATCAAGTCGTTGACGGTGACGTTTTCCGGTTGGTTGAGCGCGTAGATCACCGCGCGGGCGATATCGTCGGGGGCAATGGCAATCTTGTTCAGTGCCTGGGCGGCTTCGCGCCCTGCGGGATCGCTGACTTTGTCGGCCCAACCGGTATTGATCACGCCGGGGCTGACCGTGTTGACGCGGATGCCATGCTGCACACCGAGTTCCTTGCGCATGGACTCGGTCATGGCCTGGACGAAAAACTTGGTGGCGCTGTAAACACCTGCGGCCGGTCCGACCTGGTGGCCCGCAACGGAGTCCATGTTGAGAATCTGCCCGGACTTCTGCGCCAGCATCAACGGCAGCACCGCCGCGATGGCGTTGAGATAGCCTTTGATGTTCACGTCGATCATCTTTTCCCAATCCTGCACGGCCAGATCGACCCAGTTGGAAAACAGCATCAGCCCGGCGTTGTTCAGCAAAATGTCGACGGTGCCGTAGGTTTTCTGGGCGAACGTCGCCAGTGCCCGGGTTTGCTCCGGTTGAGTCACGTCCGTGGTGAAAGCGACCACTTCGTGGCCGGCGTCGCGCAGCTCGGCGACGAAGGCTTGCAGGCCCTTTTCATCCAATGCGGCGGCGACGACACGAACCCCGTGTGCTGCCAGCGCGCGGGTGGTGGCCGCGCCGATGCCGGACGATGCGCCCGTGACGATGGCGACTTTGTTTTGCAGATAATTCATGTTGAGTGCCTCTTAACGGTGAATGCTTACGGGGGCGGGTTGCTCAAGCGTTAGCCGTTGGCCAATCGATGTAACCTTTGGCGCCTCCGCCGTAGTAACTCTCGCGGGGCGCGATGATCAGCTCGAGACCGCGACGCAGGCGCTCGACGAGATCGGGGTTGGAGATGAACAGGCGACCAAATGCCACCGCATCAATCCGCCCCTGTGCCCGGCGCTCAAGAGCCATCGCCAGGTCGTAGTTGTTATTGCCGATGAATGCGCCGTCGAACTGCGCGCTCAGGGCGTCCAGATCCACACCTTCAGGCACCGTGCGGGAGGTGGCCGTGGCGCCTTCGACGAAATGCAGATAAGCGAGATTGAATCGATTGAGCTGCTGGATGAGGTAGCCGTAAGTCGCCATGACGTTGCTGTCGGGTGGCGTATTTCCGGCATCCGGAGTCACCGGCGAAAGGCGAATCCCGACTCGCGCGCTGCCCCAGATCGACACCACGGCTTCGGTGACTTCCAAGGTCAGCCGAGCGCGGTTTTCAATGGAGCCGCCGTATCGGTCCGTGCGCTGATTGGTGGAATCACGCAGGAACTGGTCGAGCAGATAGCTGTTGGCTGAATGCACTTCCACGCCATCGAAACCGGCGCGTTTGGCATTCTCGGCGGCGCGCTTGTATTGCTCGATGATGCCGGGCATCTCCGAGGTCTCCAGCGCGCGCGGCATCGACACTTCGACAAAGCCTTTTTCGGTGTACGTGCTGCCCTCAGCCTTGATTGCCGAAGGTGCCACCGGGGCTGCGCCGTCAGGCTGCAACTCAACGCTGGAAAAACGCCCGACGTGCCACAACTGGCTAACGATTTTGCCGCCCGCCGCGTGCACGGCATCGGTGACTTTTTTCCAGCCGGCGACCTGCTCTTCCGACCAGATGCCCGGCGTCATCGCATAGCCACGGCCCTGGGCAGAAATGTTCGTCGCTTCGGCGATGATCAGGCCGGCACTGGCGCGCTGGGCGTAGTAAGTGGCGTGCATTTCATTCGGCACGCCGTCGTCAGCCATTCGGCTGCGGGTCACCGGCGCCATGACGATGCGGTTAGCCAACTGCAACGCGCCCATCTGCATCGGCGAAAAAAGATCGGTGTCAAAAGCGAAATCTGTCATGCATCCTCCAAATCAATAGACCGGTCGTCTAGTAAACCAGGCCAAAAAAAACGTCCCTTTGTCAGCAGACGTATACGTGTGATCAGTGCAACTGCTGCCGTGGTGTCAACTAACCCCTTGCCACTGGCTGAGCCAATGCAGGTTGCAGTTCGACCTTTTCCCACTTGGCGATCACCAGTGGTGCAATGGCGTTACCCAAAACATTCAGCGTGGTGGTGCCGCTGTCGATGATCCTGAAGATGCCGGCAATCAATGCCACCCCTTCCAATGGCAGCCCGGCGGACGCCAAGGTGGCTGACAAAATGATGATGGCAAACCCCGGCACCCCGGCGGCGCCCTTCGAGGTCAGCACCATGGTCACCACCAACAGGATCTGCTGGGACAGCGACAGGTCGATGCTGTAAAGCTGGGCGACAAAGATCGTCGCCACACCGAGAAAAATCGACGCACCATCAAGATTGAAGGCATACCCCACCGGCACCACAAAACTGACGATTCGACGCGGCACACCGTAGCTTTCCAGTTTGGTCATCAATTGCGGCATGACGGCGGCCGAAGCAGCACTGGAAAACGCCAGAATCAACTCGTTGCGGAAGTAGCGGATCAACTTGAAGATGTTTTCGCCAATCAAGTAGCAAATGCCACCCAGCACGACCAAAGCGAAAACAATCAACGCCAGATACACCACGCCAATCAACTTGAGCAGCGGCAGCAATGAGGCAAAACCAAACGTTGCGACGGTTGCGCCAATCATGCCGAACACACCGATCGGCGCGTAGGCCATGACGATGGAAACCACCTTGAACATCGCATCGGAAAGGCTCTGCACGACGGCGATGAAAGGCGCACTTTTGTCTTTCGGTAAAGCATTCAATGCCAGGCCCAACAGCACAGCGAAGAACAGCACCGACAGCAACTTCGCCTCCGACATCGCCACGACTACGTTGTCTGGAACGATGTTCTGCAGAATCACCAAGGCGCCTTTCGACGGCTCCAGATTAATGGCTGCCGTGCTGTGCGAGATGCCTGAAATGTCGGTGCCTGTTCCGGGCTCGAACAAGTTCGCGAAACACAAACCTATGACGATCGCCAGCGCAGTAATCGCAAAGAAGTAGCCAAGCGACTTCGCGCCCATGCGGCCAAACGACTTGCTGTCGCCACCTCCTGCAATCCCCAGGATCATGCAACAGAACACAATCGGTACAACCACCATCTTCATCATCTTGATAAAGATGTCACCGAGCGGTTTGAGAATCTCCGCGCTCACCCAACTTTGATACTGCGGATGGGCATTGAAGTACCAACCGACGAGCACGCCAAGCAACAGTCCGGCAATGATTTGCCACACCAAGGGAATACGTTTCATGTCTAGCCTTCTTGTTGGAATGAAAGGTCTGCGGCTATTCGCAGTTGCTAGAGTCATGAGCATCCAGCTCACTTGAGATCAAATGGCACAACGGGGTTGTGCCACGCCGGTTGTTACTTGGCGAACAGCTGGCTCATATCCTTGAACGCCTTGAATTCAAGAGCGTTGCCGCACGGATCAAACAGGAACATGGTGGCTTGCTCGCCGACCTGCCCTTTGAAGCGAATGTACGGTTCGATCACAAACTCGGTGCCGAAAGACTTGAGACGCTCGGCCAGCGCTTCCCATTGTTCCCAACCCAGGATGATGCCGAAGTGCGGCACGGGAACATCGTGACCATCGACCGGGTTGCTGTGGACGCTCTCTTGCGAGGCGGTTTTCGGGTGCTCGTGAATGACCAGTTGATGACCATAAAAATCGAAATCGACCCATTGATTGCTGGAGCGTCCTTCTTCAAGACCAAAGACTTCCCCGTAAAAAGTCCGCGCTGCAGCCAGGTCGTACACAGGGATTGCAAGGTGAAAGGGCGAGAGGCTCATCAGAACTCCAAATATTTGTTGTTGGTTGGCGAACAGTCCCGCTGTCATTGGCTCTTTGGGTTCAGCCGTTGCCGGGGATGGGAAACATCCTAGGCCGGAAAACCGAACATAAAAATCAATATATATTTCTTAGAAACACAATTAATATTTGTGAATGATCAAAGAACTCAAGACACTCATCGCCGTGGCGCGGGAAGGCACCTTTGCCGCAGCCGGCAACAGGATCGGCCTCACCCAGGCCGCCGTCAGTGCGCAAATCCAGCGCCTGGAGGCTGAACTCGGCTTCGAGCTGTTCGACAGAAAAGGACGCTCGGCGCACCTCAACAAAATGGGTCACCAGATCCTTCTGCAAGCGCAGGAGTTGCTCAGGCTTTACGAGAATCTGGGTTCTACGACGATGGGACAACCGCCGAGTGTGCTGGTCAACATCGGCGCGATCGCGTCCGTGCAACGTTCGTATCTGCCGGATGCGCTGGCGAAGTTTCACCAACATTGCCCGCAATGCCGCACGCGCGTTGTCCCGGGGCTGTCGATGGAAATGGTGAACCTCGTGGACGCCGGCGAAATCGACATGGCCGTCATCATCCGCCCGCCCTTCTCGCTGCAGAGCGACCTGCGCTGGACCACTCTGGCGCTTGAACCTTACCGGTTGATTGTGCCGCGCGATGTGCCGGGCGATGACTGGGCAGGCCTGCTTTCCAGCCAACCCTTTATTCGCTATGACAGATCATCTTTCGGCGGCAGACAGGTCGACCGCTTTCTGCGCCAGATGCATTTCACCCTGCACGAAGTGTGCGAACTGGACGAACTGGAGGCGATCATCAAACTGGTGGAAAACGGCGTCGGCGTGGCGCTGGTGCCGCAAACAACGCCCGATCCGCAATGGCCGCCAGGCGTCCGCGCGCTCGATCTTGGCGAACACACCTTTCACCGGGATATCGGGCTGATACATCGCTCGCGCAGCAGCCTGACTGAACCGGTGCAGATGATGGCTGACCTGATCAGCGAAGAGGTCAAGCGCGGTTTGGTATAGCAACAAAACGCCCCTTGCCAATGATGAAATCAACCAGACTGCGCACAAAACCTGCCGAGACCCAGCAGTGCGGCAAATCAAGGCCACGAACAGTTCGCAGAACCTGCATCCGTACCCGATCCTCAGCCAGCAAAGCCTTTAGCTGCGTTTCGTGGTGCATCCTGCTCCCTGCCTAGTCATCGGTCACGCAGCGTCGAGAGTTTTGGCCACACGCTGTCAGTCGCAGCTTCGCCAAACAAGCTTTGTAACTCTGCCGCATGCACTCCATCAGGACAAACGGCAGATGGAAATTGGATTAGATATTCCAGCGCTTGCGAATGGCAGCTTTCGGCCACAAGCGGACCTTCATTTCAGACGCATGCATTCGCCTATAGTGGCCTGTAGTAGGATGCGGATTTGAACAAAAGAAGCTTCATCATGGATGTTCACGCACTTGAAGAAAGCAGTGTCTTATCGATCACAGTGGACCAAGCCCATCGCTATTTCGAGATGATGGTCAGACTGGATGACGGGACCAGAAATAAGCTGATGGCATGGAACGCGGACGGCACTGACCTAACTATCAGGCTTGGCGCTCTTAACGTTCAAAACTCCAGCGAACTCGGAGAGCTTGAAGGGATAAACATTGTTGATAATGTTCTATCCCTTCAAGGTGATTTTGGAGATATAACGATCACAGCTACCTCGATTTTGATTGAAAAGCTGACCTAACTACCGTGCGGGAGGCAACTTCGAGCTGAATGCTACCCATCACGGATGTCTGCTTCTGGCCGAAAGTAGTCGTTCGCGAGCAGCAGCTTTCGGCCAAAACCGGTCAGTCTTGGTCTCAGTTTTCAAACAAAAGCGGACGTCAACGAGCAACACAAGAAGTAGCCATCGCGTAGATCTCGTCCCCTTGCCAACCTAGTACCACGCGGGTACTGTCCACTTATGCATCAGCTACAGATTGCCTCGACCACGACTACCACGACCGCCCGAGGCGGGTCGTGAGAGGTGTCGTGAGCCAATAACGCACGAACTTCAAAGGCCCGCCAGTGATGGATAGGGCCTTTTCTTTTGCCCTTGTGTCGCTGGTCCAAATGCAAGGAAAAGCACTATGCATGCACTGTTGATTCTTGATATGCAGGTTGGATTGTTTCATGGCCCGGATAAACCGTGGGCTGGTGAGGCGCTGCTGAATACGTTGAATAATCTATTGATTAAAGCCCGTATGGCCGGCGCGCCAATTTTTCTTGGTCGCCACGAAGGGCCGCCCGGCTCGCCTATCGAACCAGGAAGCCCGTTGACGCAACTGGTAGAGGAACTGTTGCTGCAGGGTGACGAAGTGATTTTCAAAAAAAGCCGGCCTAACGCTTTTGCCATGACTGACCTAGCCGATCGACTAAAGGCTTGTGGTTCTCAGGGCGTGGTTATTGCCGGGATGAAGACCCAGTATTGTGTCGATAGCACCTGCCGCGCCGCACGGGATCTTGGATTCGATGCAGTACTGATCGCCGATGGTCATACCTGCACCGACACTCCCGCTTTGAAGGCTGAAAATATCATCGCTCATCATAATGCAACCCTGGCGGGCCCATTCTGCCGTGTGGTTCACGCTGAGGACTGGCATTTCTAACCGGCATTGATAGATCGACTCAAGTTCTGGGTCGATCCGTCCGCTTTGGGTTGCTGCAGCACCCACATTAGGCAGTAATCGGCCTAAAGCTGCCTGTCACGCTGACCGCTTGTCGTTGACCGAGATAGGCATTGACGTAAAATCGCCACCCCCAAAAATCAGCTTGCATAGCGAGAAGGAGCTTCGATGCAACGGGTGATGATTGTTGGTCAACCTGGGTCAGGCAAAAGCACTTTGGCGCGTGAGGTTGGTCGGCGCACGGGTTTGCCGGTCGTTCATATCGATACTATTCACTGGCAGCCAGGGTGGATCGAACGAAGTCGGGACGAGAAGACACAGCTTTGTCTCGATGTAGAAGCCCGAGATTGTTGGATATTCGAAGGTGGCCATTCAGCCACTTGGGACAACCGGCTGGCCCGTGCAGATCTTTTGATATGGATTGATCGTTCGGCGACGCTTCGATTCTTGCGCGTACTGCGTAGGACGCTGCTCCAACGCGGCCAGTCTCGGCCTGACTTGCCGGAGAACTGCCCCGAACTGCTGATGAACCTGCCAGAGTTTTTTAGATTCATGTGGCGGACGAAAAAATCAGCGCGAGCAAAGATGCAGCAACTTGTTGGAACAGCGCCTTCAGCTTGCCGTGTCGTTTGTCTGCGCTCTAATCGGGATACCCACATTTTTCTCGCGAGCATTGGAAACTCGACTGGCCAGACTCCGCGAGATTGATCGACGGTTGCCTGACTCACCGCGGAAACTGCCGGTTACGAGTGGCTGCTTCTGGCCGAAAGCTGCCATCCACAAACGCCCTCTTCGGACCAAAAACGGCGCTCCCATAAAAACATTTCCGCCAAACTGCATCCATTCCCGCCTCCGCTCCGTAAATTCAATACCCTCACTCGAAGGGTCGAAGAATCCAGGAGACACACCATGCACACTCTCTTCAAACGCATCGCGATTACCTGCCTGACAGTGCTGAGCCTTGGCGCTGGACTCGGTTTCGCCGCCGACAACGTGATGGTCGGTGGCGCCGCCATGTATCCGACCAAGACCATTGTCGAAAACGCAGTCAATTCCAAGGATCACACGACGCTCGTCGCTGCGGTAAAGGCTGCCGGGCTTGTCGATACCCTCAACGGTAAAGGACCGTTTACCGTCTTCGCCCCCACCAATGAGGCCTTTGCCAAACTGCCCGCTGGGACTGTTGATACGCTGGTTAAACCGGAACACAAGGCAGACCTGACAAAGATCCTGACTTACCACGTCGTACCGGGGACTCATACCGCAAAGCAGTTGATGGCTGACGCCAAAATGCACGACGGCAAAGTTATGCTGAAAACCGTCCAGGGAGAGTCGCTGACCATCATGCTGCACGAGGGCAAGCTGTGGTTGGTGGATGCCAAAGGAGGCAAGTCAGCTATTGCCATCGCTGACGTCATGCAATCCAACGGTGTGATTCATGTGATCGATACAGTGCTGATGCCGAATTGATTTTAACGGCCAGAAGTAGCCAGGGCACAAAGCCCTGGCCGACAGCGAAGTTACTTTTTCTTCTTCGCCGGTTTTTCTGCTTTCTCTGATTTGTCTGACTTCTTGGCCTTTTCGGGCTTGCTATCAGCCTTCTTGGCAGACTTCTTCGGTTCGGCATCTTTTTTCTTGTCTTTCTTATCCTTATCGGAGGATTTCGAAAGAGTCGAAACGGCCGCAGCCTTCTTCGTCGGTGATGACTTCTTGTCTTTCAGTTCCTTACTGGCTTTGGAAGCTTCACCTTTGCTTTTCTTATCGTCTTTAGCCACGTTGACCACCTCTCGGAGCATGCCGGTATTGGCAGATCGCCTGTGGAATTATCCATGGGCTAATCATTAGGTGAGCGTGCCCGGAAGCGGTTCAAATTCTTTTGCTGCGTTTTGACGTCGTAGATGAATGACTGACTTCGAGCACTTTTCCGGCGAATGCCCGCACCTAGCGCTTGGCCAGACGCTTCTGCCAATCGCCACCTTGGCTGCTCTGGCACTCTTGCTCCGAGTCGAAGCGGACATTGTGATCGGTCAGTTTCAGCTCGACGCCGGCTTCATTCAATGCGGTGGCCGTCAGCTCAAAGATGCGCGCTTTCGCCTCAACCTGGGCGAGCTTTCTGTCGGCGAGGGTTTCGAACACCCAGGTTATTTTCAGGGTTTGAGCCGCTGCGTTCAGGTCACCCGTGTGGGTGAGCCAGGTAAAGCCTTTGATTTCACTTTTGGCTGTTTCGCACGCTTCGGTCAGTGTGGTGATCAGCAGGCGTTCCATTCGCGCCAGTTCACGTTTCCCGGCAGGCATTGCATGCTCCTCAAAAGATCATCTTCAAATTGTTTGATCCCGCAGTATACCGGCGGTACACCCGCAACCACTTTGGTACCCACTGACTGAATGCTCCATCCGGGCCAATCCTGCTAATCTCTGCCCATGAAAATCGCCATCATCTCCGACACTCACGGCCTCCTCCGTCCCGAGGCTTTAGCCGCGATCCAGGGCGTTGAACTCATCCTCCATGCCGGCGATATCGGCAGCGCGGAGATCCTCAGCGAATTGGCGCAAATCGCCCCGGTCCATGCCGTCCGCGGCAACAATGATCTGGATCTGCCTTGGGCAAAAGACCTTCCCGATCACCTCACCCTCGACCTCAACGGCTGGCAAACCCTACTCATCCACGACATCGCCGACGTCCCCGCCCTGCTCGACAGCCACACCCGTCTGATCATCACTGGCCACTCCCACAAGCCGTTGATCGAATGGCGTGGTGAGCGGCTGTACCTGAATCCGGGCAGCGCCGGTCGCCGGCGTTTCAAACTTCCGGTCACGCTGGCCCTGCTGGACTTGGGCGCCGATGCTCTGGAGCCGCAACTGATCCATCTCCTGCCCTGACCTTTTGATTCGGTGTTGCCTGAGCGCGGTCCGGCGCGCAGAAACTTACGCATTGACATATCGATAAATCTCGATATCCTCGACCCCATGGACCTACTCGAAATCTTCAAAGCCCTCTCGAACCCGACGCGCCTTCAGATCCTGAAGGGGTTGAAGGACCCAGCCAAGAACTTCCCTGCGCAAGACGAAGGGGACGTGCATGAGGTGGGCGTCTGCGTGAGCAGTATTCAAGAAGG
The DNA here is from genome assembly GCF_050586545.1 of Pseudomonas sp. WC2. Classification (NCBI taxonomy): domain Bacteria; kingdom Pseudomonadati; phylum Pseudomonadota; class Gammaproteobacteria; order Pseudomonadales; family Pseudomonadaceae; genus Pseudomonas; species Pseudomonas sp. WC2. The sequence continues at coordinate 316,565 of NZ_JBOBDR010000003.1, forward strand.
CATCGGGCTGTCGCAGTCCACCGTGTCGGGTTATCTGGCGACGCTGCAACGGGTGGGTTTGGTCGAAGTCCGGCGTATCGGTCAGTGGACCTACTACAAGCGCAATGAAGCAACCATCAGTGTTCTGGCCGAGATCATAGGAAAAGAGCTGTAATTTTTTACCGCATGATATCGAGATATCTCGATATCCCTTTTTATCGATACGAGGTAACACCATGAAAGCGATGACCCTTAAAGCATTTGGCGGCCCTGAATCGTTCGAGCTCCGTGACGTGCCCAAACCGGCGCCAGGAGCGGGACAGGTGTTGGTTCAAGTACACGCAACTTCCATCAATCCGTTGGACTATCAGATCCGCCGCGGGGATTATCCGGACCTGGTGACACTGCCGAGCATTACCGGCCACGACGTATCTGGCGTTGTCGAAGCCGTCGGGCCCGGGGTGACGGCGTTCGCGGTGGGCGACGAGGTCTGGTACACGCCACAGATATTCGACGGCCCCGGCAGTTACGCCGAGTACCACGTCGCCAGCGAAAGCATCATCGGCAAAAAGCCGTCCTCGCTGAGCCATCTCGAGGCCGCCAGCCTGACACTGGTTGGCGGTACGGCATGGGAAGCACTGGTCACACGTGCGGCGCTCAAGGTGGGCGAAAGCATCCTGATACACGGCGGTGCGGGAGGCGTCGGTCATGTGGCGATCCAACTGGCGAAAGCAATCGGCGCGAAAGTGTTCACCACCGTGCGTGAAACCAATGCCGAGTTCGCACGGAGCATGGGTGCCGACGTGGTCATTGATTACGAGAAAGAGGATTACCTCGACGTCATCCTGCGCGAAACGAAGGGCCAAGGTGTCGATGTAGTGTTCGACACCATCGGCGGCAACACCCTGTCGCGCAGCCCGGATGTGCTGGCGCAACTGGGTCGCGTGGTGACGATTGTCGACATCGCCCAACCGCAAAACCTGGTTCAGGCCTGGGGCAAGAACGCCAGTATTCACTTTGTATTCACCCGGCAGAATCGCGGCAAGCTTGATGAATTGAGCGCGCTGGTCGAGCGCGGCCAATTGCGCCCACACGTTGGCGCTGTTTACTCACTGGTCGACATCCCGCTCGCCCATAGCCGACTTGAGACACCCAACAACGGTGTTCAAGGAAAAATCGCCATCGCTGTCCGGCCATCGATTGTCGCCTGATCAAAACTTCTAACCGCTTGAACCGCTGAAGAGGCACGCCATGATTTATGAAATCGCTCAACTTCCCATTCGTCAGGAACGCCTCGAAATGTTCCGGACAGCGTTTGCCGAGGTCGTCCCTTTGCTCACCCGTGCCAAGGGCTACCTGGGCCACGTGCTGGCGCAAGGGATCGAAACCCCTGACGTATTCAACCTGATCGTAAAATGGCAATCCCTCGAGGATCACACGCCAGGCTTCGAGGCGAGCGAAGACCATCGCCTGTTCATGCTGGGTCTGGAGGCCTGCTTTTCTGCAGAACCGACGGTTTACCATGTTGAAGGTGGGGCTTTTACCTGACCCGGCAACACTGCCCCCGAAACTTTTCCGCCCTGTACGGCCTGATCACCTAACCTCTTAGACTGTGTGATCAATCCGAGCCTGTTCCATCCATGCGCCATCTACTCAGATCGTTGTTTTCCGTTGTACTTCTGCTGTGCACGATCGGCAGCCCCTCGCTGTGGGCCGCCGATCTTCCTGCGTCTTCGACAACCAGTGCCGCCCCGCTTCCGGTGATTTCGCAAAGCGATCTTCAGGCCCTGCAACAACGCCTCGACGGCCTAAAACAGCAAATCTCTGCCGCCAACAATTACAACCAGCTCGAAGGCCCGCAGGATCGGGTACAGGCGTTCATTCTGGATGTCGATAAGTTGTCGGCCTCGTTGTTGCCGCAGCAGGCGCAGTTGACGGTGCAATTGGGTGTGTTGGGCGCGGCGCCGGATACGGAAATCGCCGCTGAGCAGGCGGATATTGTCGCGCAACGGGCAGCGCTGACGGAGCAGAAGAACAAGGTCGATGGGACGCTGAAGAGTCTCGCGGCATTGAAGCAGAGTGCGGCGGATTTGATCACGCAGATCGCCGGCATTCGGCGTACGTTGCTGGAGAGCGAACTGACCCTGGGCACGCTCAGCGTGCTCAATCCGGATTTCTGGGCGCCGCTGGTCAAGCCTTCGCTGGATGATCGTCAGCGCTTCGGTTTTTTCGTCGAGCAAATAAGCCAAACCTGGGCGACCGTGTGGGTGCCGGGTCGGTATTTTTTTACGGTGGTGCTGGTGCTGCTGGCGCTCGTGGTGTGGACGGTCGGGCGCCGTTTGGCGGAGCGCGGTTTGACGTGGTTGTGCATCCATCGCGTGCCCGAAGGGCGTTTGCGCCGCAGTGCGCTGGCGTTTGCGTCGGCGCTGGCGACAATCGCAACCACCGCCCTCGCCCTGCATTTGCTGTTTTACGCGCTCACCCGCCACGCGCCGCTGACGCCGGTGCTCTCGACGTTTTCCGAAGAATTCGAAAAAGCTGTGTACGCCTGCGTATTGATCACCGGCCTGAGCCGCGCGTTGTTGTCGATCGATCACCCGTCGTGGCGACTGCCGGCAATTCATGATCAGGTGGCGCAAGCGTTGAAGCGTTTCCCACGGATTCTGTCGGGCACGCTGTTGGTGCTGGTGACGCTGGTGCAGGTGTGCAATGCCACCGGCATGAGCAGCCAGATTGTGCTGGCCGGGCGCGGTGTCACTTCAATCGTGGTCATGGTGATTGTCGTGACGTTGCTGTTGCGCGTCGGCAAAGTGCGCAAGGCTTTGGTCGCCGCCAATGACGCGCAAGCCAACAGTACGTTTGCCGGCGTGATGTACACCATCGCCAGTATTGCGATGTTCGTCTCGGCGATTGCGCTGCTCACCGGTTACGTGTCGCTGTCCCGTTTCATCACCTACGAGGTGGTCTGGGCGTACATCGTGCTGTCGGGTTTTTACCTGCTGATTCAGGTGATCAAGGACGGCTGCGAATACGCGTTTTCGCCCAAGCATGCGAGCGGCAAAGCGCTCAAACAGTTACTCGGCATCGGCGATCGACGGCTCGACCAGATCTCGATTCTGCTCTCCGGTTTCAGCCGCGCCGCGCTGCTGTTGCTGGCGGTGATCGCGCTGTTCGTGGGCGGCATCGGCACCACGCTGGGGCAATTGGCGAGCAACATCATGGCGATTCTCGGCGGCGCCGGGTTGCGCAAATTCAACATCGTCCCGGCGCATCTGCTCAACGCAGTGCTCGCGCTGATGATCGGCATCTGGCTGATCCGCGCGCTGCGCCGTTGGCTCGACAACGAGTTCCTGCCCAAGACCGACATGGACCCGGGCATGTGCGCGTCACTGAGCACGCTGTTTTCCAATATCGGTTATGCCTTTGTGATCCTGCTGACGCTGTCGTCGCTGGGCGTGCAGTGGACCAATCTGGCGTGGATCGTCAGTGCGCTGTCGGTGGGCATCGGTTTTGGTTTGCAGGAGATCGTGAAGAACTTCGTCTCCGGTCTGATTCTGCTGACCGAGCGACCGGTGAAGGTTGGCGATTTGATCAGCATCAGCGGCGTCGAAGGCGACATTCGGCGGATCAACGTGCGCGCCACGGAGATTCAGCTCAGCGACCGTTCGATCGTGATCGTGCCCAACTCGCAGCTGATTTCGCAGAACCTGCGCAACGTGACGCTCGGTGGCAGCGCTCAGGGTGTGGCATCGCTGGAGCTGGTGTTCCCGCTGGATATCGATCCTGAGGAAGTGAAGGATTTACTGCTCAATACCTACCGCGAGAACGAAACCATCCTCGATAAACCGGCGTCGTTTGTGCGCTTCAGCAAGCTGTCGCCGGACGGGATTACCTTGACGGTGACCGGGTATGTCGCCAGCCCGAGGATTGTCGGAGTGACCAAGAGTGATCTGCTGTTCGAGATTCTCAGACGACTGGGGGCGGCGGGAATTGCGTTGGCCAAACCGGCGAGTGCGTAGCAGCCACAAATTCATGTGGGAGCGAGCCTGCTCGCGAAGGGGCCGGAGCATTCAATATTTCCTTAAGCTGACACACCGTTATCGCGAGCAGGCTCACTCCTACAAGGGGTGTAAATGAGTTATTCCCGAAGCGCCTATCAGGCTGCTTTTTAGGTCTTTATTGACGGTCAACGGGCAACCTTATACTCGCCACATTCACCCACCGTTCACTAAGGATGCTCCATGCCTCAACGTCTTTTACTGGCGGCACTGTTCCTCGCAGTCGCCGGTTGCGCCAGCCCTCCTCCTGCTTCCGTTCACACCCACGATCCCGCCAGTTCGACCCTGCAAGGCGATGCCGCGCGGCCGGCGCAGGCGCAATGGTTGCGCACTGAGTTGTACTTCTCCGTGGGGTCGATTGATCGCAAGGAAGGCGCGGTCAGCCCGGCGCGCTGGCGCGAGTTTCTCGACAAGGAAGTGACGCCGCGTTTTCCGGATGGGTTCACGGTGCTCGATGCTTATGGGCAGTGGAGCGATAAAGGCGCGAAGGAGCCTGAGCGTTTGAGCACTAAAGTCATTGTGATTTTGCATGAGAACAGCCCGAAGAATGCGGGCAGCATCGAAGCGATTCGCCTGGCGTACAAACGCATTACCGGGGATTTGTCGGTCCTGCGCCTGTCACAACCGGCCGAGGTGTCGTTCTAGTCCAGGGTCTGCTGTGGAGCCTGCCGAGGCGTCGACGCCACGCGGCTCAATCCCGCCAATAACACCGCGCCCATCAGCAACACGCCAATCCCCACAAACGCCCCGTACCCGACCACTGTCACGCTGGAATACAGCATGTACAGGCACAACGCCAAAAACAGCAACGGCAACAGCGGATACAACGGCACCCGCACCGGCCTCGGCACGCGCGGAAAGCGCCGGCGCAGAATGATCAACGCGACACTGCTCAAACTCAAAAACAGCCAATACACCGGGGTCAGATACTCGACCATGGTGTTGAAGCCGCTCTGGGTAAAACTGCCGAACACCACCAGCAGCAACGCCACTGCACCTTCTGCCAAGAGCGCTTTGCGTGGCACACCGTGGCGATCGTCCCAGTCACCGAAACTGCGCAATTGCGGTACATCGCGGGCGGCGGCGTAGGTGGTGCGCGCGCCCACCAGCAACGTCGAGTTGATGGTGGCGATGGCGGCAATCCCGACCATCAACAGAATCAGCAGGACCCCGGGGGCGCCGAATGCACGGCTCAGCAACTCAACCCCAGGCGCATTGCTCGCCGCCAGTCCGGCGAATCCCAAGCCCTGGACGAATGCCCAATTGAGCGCCAGATAGATGATCATCAACACGGTCAACGCGCCGAGCATGGCGATGAAAATCCCTCGCCGACCGTCACGCACTTCCGCCGATAACGTCGCCGCATCACTCCAGCCGCCGAAGGCCAGGAAAACGAAAATCATCGCCGCCGAAAACCCGGCCATGCCGGTGTTTTCCGGCGTGACCATTACGCTCGGTGTGGGTGGTTCGATGCCCTGCCATTTCAGCCAGACGCCGGCGCTGGCAATGCTCAAAAAGCCCAATGCGAGCAGGCCCACCAACAACGTCTGGGTGATGAAACCGATGTGTTTGCCGCTGAGATTGAGCAGGACCAACGCCGCTATCACCGCGCCGGCGAACAATCCAGAGCCGTACGGCCCCAGCGGCACAACCGCATTGAAATAATCGGCGAACATGAACGCCGACAACGCAATCCACCCGGTATGCATCACCGAAAACCGCGACCAGGCGAACAGAAATCCCATGCGCTCGCCATACGCCGTGCGCAGAAAGTGGTAGTCACCGCCGGGATGCGGAAACGCCGTGGCCATCTCGGCAAAACACAGCGCGCCGATCATCGAGGCGACGCCGCCGAGCACCCACACCAGGTAGAAATAATCCGGCCCGACGTTGAGTGCCACGGTGGGCGCGGTTTTGAGGATATCGGTGGTGATCACCATGCCCAGCGTGATCAACAACGCCTGAAATACCGGCAGATGCCGCCCCGGCCCAACGTTAGAACCCATAAGTGGCGCGGGCGTAGTAATAGGCGCCATTGGTGCCGATTGGCGACAGCACGTCATACGGCAAATTGCCGCCGTAGTTGATCTCCGAACCCGAGCGCTCCGGGTAGTTGTCAGTGAGGTTATTGCCGCCCACGGCGATGTTGAATTTCGGGGTGAATTTGTAGGTCACCTCGGCGTCCAGTTGCCACACCGCGCCGTAGGTTTGTTCCGGTTGCGAATCGCCGAAATCGAACACGCGGGTGGTCTCGCCCTGGCGGGTCAGACGTCCGAGCAAGCCCCAATGCTCACTGGCCCAGTTGGCGGAAACGATGAAGCGATCCTTTGGCGCCGCGTCGGTCAGCGTGTTGGTTTCTTCGACGCCGACCAGCGCGTCGTTGCCGATGCCCAGCGCAGTGAGTTGCGACGGTGTGCCTTTGGTGCTGGTGACTTTGGTGTGGTTGTAGGTGTACGCGGTGGTCAGGCCCAGTTGCCCTTCGTAGAACGGCTGATGGTAGTTGAGCACCAGCTCGGCGCCGTGGGTACTGGTGTCGGCGGCGTTGGTGAAGAAGTTGACGTCGTGCACGCCGGCCACGCCAAAGTTGTCGTTGATGTAGTTTTCCAGCGCATCGCTGCCGATCCGCTGCGACAACGTGATGCGGTCTTTGACGTCGATGCGGAACACGTCCAGCGAGGCATCGAAGCGCTCGTTCAACTGGAAGGTCAGGCCGAGGCTGAAGTTTTTCGAGGTTTCCGGATCGAGTTTTTCCGCACCCAACGCGCGGGCAATCGGGTCGTTGACCGAAAGCACGCGGATATCGGTCAGGGTGCCGCCATCGCCGAAGTTGCTGGTGGTGTTCTGGAAGCCGCTCTGCGCCAGCGAAGGCGCGCGGAAGTTGTTGGACATCGCGCCGCGCAACGCCCACTGCTCGGTCAACTTGTAGCGACCGCTGAGCTTGCCGGTGAGTTTGCTGCCGGCGTCGTCGTAATGCTCCCAGCGCGTGGCGGCATCGACGAAAAAGTTGTCGGTCAAATCCCCGGACAATTCGGCGTAAGTGCCGAATACGTTGCGATCCAGATCCGACTCTTCACTCGGTCGCAGGCCATTCGCGCCGTCAGCTCCGGAGCCGATATACGACGCTTCATCGCCAGCGTAGGTCAGGTAGTTTTCGTAGCGGTATTCGCCGCCGACCGCGAGCACAAACGAACGCTCGCCGAGGCGCAATTCGCGGCTGAAATCGAGGTTGGACGTGGTCTGGCGCAGTTCGTAATCACCGGTGTCGAACTTCGTCGGTGAGTCTTCGCCGAGGCTGACGTTGAGGGTGCGTCGCGTCGATCCCTCGAAGCGGTTGCGGCCGTGGGTGACGCTGCTGTCGAAGTCCCAGTCGTCACCGAGCATGCCTTTGAAACCGGCGGTGGCGGAGACGTCCTTGTTGTCACCCAGCGATTGCGGCAGGTAGCCGTTGGGATAGAACTGCGGTTGCTCGTACGGGTAGCGATAGAATTCGGCGCCGGTGGTGTGGCGCTGGTTGAGGGTGCCGAAACTGTAAGCCTTGCCACCGGCCAGCGGCAGTTCACTGTTGAACCACAGGTTGACGTCACGGGCGATGCCGTCGCCCATCACGTAATTGCGCTGGTTGGGGGTGTCGTCGAAGCCATCGAAACCGGCGCGGTTGGTCGGGTTGCGATCCTTGTATTCGGTGCCGCCACGAATGAAACCGCCCTCCTCGCCAAGACGTGTGCCGATCTTCGCGGTAGTCACGCTGTTCTGGCCGTCGGTGGTGGTCTTGCCGATCGCATCCTGATGGGTGTGATAGGCGCCATAACTGGTCGACACTTCGCCGCCCTCGGGAGCGTCGTCGAGGATGATGTTGATCACCCCGGCAATCGCGTCGGAACCGTACTGCGCGCCTGCGCCGTCGCGCAGCACTTCGATGCGTTTGATCGCACTGATGGGGATCGAGTTGAAATCCACCGGCGCTGTACCGCGACCGATTTTCGACGAATCATTGACCACCGCCGAGGTGTGGCGGCGCTTGCCGTTGACCAGCACCAGCACCTGATCTGGACTCATGCCCCGCAGTTGCGCGGCGCGCACATGGTCAGCGCCACCGGAATTGGATTGGCGCGGCAGGCTGAAGGACGGCAACAACGTCTGCAACGCCGCGCCCAATTCGCCGTCAGCGGCGCCGGCGGTTTTCAGGTCTTCGGCGGTGAGTACATCGACTGGCACCGGTGAGTCGAGCACCGTGCGCGAAGTGCCGCGGGTGCCGGTGACCAACACCGTGCCGAGGCGTGATTCGTCTTCTACGCTCGCAGAAGTTTCTTCAGCCTTGGCGGGAAGTTGCCAAATGGCTGTTACAACAGCAGCGGCCAGTAATGAACGGGAACGGTAGTGCATGTAACAGCTCCTGGAATCGCAGTTAATACCGGCCCGTTGCCGACACATAAAAGTTCGACAATCAGTGCACGGCAATGTCTGCTGTAGTTTTGATTTTGAAAGGCAGTTTGAGTGAAGAATATCGGTAAAGCGCAAGATCCCCAGCGTAATAAATTCCCCCCTGAAGCCTGATGCTAGACGAGCCGGCGCCGTTCGACAAAGAACCAATAACGCTTAGGTTATATCGCGTTAATGGTGTGTGCTTAGTTCAACAGAAGTGTTGCTGGGCGAACAGTTTATCCAACTAACGAACAACTAATTCAGACGCAAACGAATATCCCTGTGGGAGCGAGCCTGCTCGCGAAAGCGTTTTAACAGTCACAAATTATGTAACTGACCCGAGGCCTTCGCGAGCGGGCTCGCTCCCACAGGTTGATCGCATTGCAAAGTCAATGCGGTTGCGCGCGTAGCGATGGATTCGAAGAGGCTCAGTCGAACGCTTTTTCCTTCCACGCATCCTCAGCAATATCCAGTGCATCCCCACTGAAGCGCTGTTCCGTAAACGGATCAGCGTGCAGATGAAAGCCGTTCTGTTCCCAAAATCCTGGTTTCTCCTCATCGACAAATTCCAGACCCCGCAACCACTTCGCGCTCTTCCAGAAATACCGGCCAGCCACCACCAACCGCAGTGGCCAGCCGTGTTGCGCGGTCAAGGGCTGGCCGTCGTAATGGGTGGCCAACAGGCTGTCGGGGTGCAGCAAGTCTTCGAGCCGCAGGTTGGTCTGGTAATCGTGGTCGGCGTGGGCCATGACGAAGGATGAGGTCGGCTGGATCTCGAAAGCCTGCAACAGATCCCGCAGATGTACACCGCTCCAATGGGTATCGAACTTCGACCAGCGCGTGACGCAATGGATGTCGCATTGCAATTGACGTTGCGGCAGGGCTTGCAGATCGGCGTAGCGCAATTCGAGCGGCTGTTGGCGTGTGCCGAATAGCCGTAGCGACCAATCCGCGAGGGCGTATTGCGGTACCTCGCCTTCGTGGAGAATCGGAAAACGCTCGGTGAGCACCTGGCCTGGCGGCAGTCGTGTGCCGAACTGCGGATCCGCGCTTGGCGAACGGCTTTTGCGCAAACGCGCAGCCTTGTTATTCATGTGTACTCCTTGTCTCCCGCAGTGATAGCGGTGTGTCAGCCGACACAACCATTAACTGTCCTGCTAGCGATGGCAATAGGTCAGTCAGCCAGAGATTTTCAGTTAGCCACCGGAATCCACGGCGCCCGCGCGACATTCGCGGTATCACCAAACGCCGGGAGTTTTTGCGCGAGGTCGCGGACGTTTTTCACGTCCAGGTCGAGCAACTGCTGACGGGTGATCAAGGTCGGCGGCACCAGCACCTGATGCCCCGGATTTTCCCCGGCAATCAACATCGCCAGACTGCGCACGCTGATCGCTCCGGCCACTTGCGGGTTGACCGCCGCCGTCGCGGCCCAGGCGCTGTCCGGTTCTTTCATGATCTGGATATCGGCGGTGGAAATGTCGGCGCTGTAGATCTTCACTTTGCTCGCCAGCCCCGCCTCGTCCACGGCGATTTTCGCGCCTTTGGCGAATTCATCGAACGGCGCAAAGATCACGCTGATCCCCGGATTCGCCCGCAGCACCGCACTCGCCTGATCGGCTACCGAGTTGGCAATCGGCGGATTCAGCGTGCCGAAGCGGGCCTTCTCGACGATCCCCGGATTGGCCTTTTTCACTTGGCTCCAGATTTCGTCGCGGCGCTCCATCGGGGTGAAACCGCTGATGTACACATAACCGGCATCGAAGCGCGTGCCGTTGTCCTTCACCGCTTGATCCAGGGCCAGACGTGCCAGGGCGTGGTGATCCTGCTCGACCTGGGTCACTTGCGGCGTGTTCAGATCGACGTCGAATGCAACGACTTTGATGCCTTTGGCGATGGCCCGGTCAATCGGCGCTTTAAGGGTTTCGGCGAGGCCGAGCTGAACGATGATGCCGTCAACGCCCAGGTCAATCGCCTGATCGATCATCTCGCCCTGACTCGCCGCTTGCTGGCGTGCATCGAACACCCGCAGGTTGGCACCCAGCGCTTGCGTCTGTTGCTCGACGCCGCGCAAATACGCCTCGGGAAAATCCCCGGAGAACAGGTAACCCACCAGCGCGATCTGCACCTGACCTTTGTCGAACGGCGCCGGCGCACCGGGCAAGGCCTTGGCTTGCGCGCCCAGCGCCAACGTCGACAACACTGCAGCCGCGACGCACTGGCGGGCGAACTGTTTGATTGAACCGTGCATACCACTTCCTTGAATAAATGCGGCTCAGCGCGCCCGATGCGCGAGGCCGAAGGTGAACATCAGGGCCAGCACCAGCACCAGTCCCTTGACGAAATCCTGCGCGTAATACGGCGCGTTAAGCATGGTCAGGCCGTTAAGCAGCGATGCCACCAACAGCGCGCCGATCAACGTGCCAAAGGCATTGGGCTTCTTCGCGCCGAGCACGGCAAAACCGATCAGCGCCGCCCCCAGTGCGTCCAGCACCAAGCCGTTACCGGAACTGACGTCGCCACGGCCCAGCCGCGCCGCAAGCAATAAACCGCCCAGCGACGCCAGCACCGCCGAGAGCACATAAGCGAGCAACTTGAAGCGGTGCACCGGCGCACCGGCCAGTCGCGCTGCCTGCTCGTTGCCGCCGATGGCGTAGAACAAACGGCCGATGCGCGTGCGCTCGAGAAACAGCCACACCGCCAGCGCGACGACGGCAGTGATCAATACCGGAATCGGCACCACGTCCCACAAGCGCCCGCGCCCCAACGCGAGAAACGCGGCGCTGAATGTGCCTTCGGTTTCTTCACCGCTGGGCAAGGTCATGCCGACTGCAATCGAGCGGCCGCCGGTGGGAATCAGCTGCACACCGATCACCAGAAACATGCTGCCGAGCGTCGCGAGAATGTCCGGCACCCGCAATTTGACGATCAGCCAACCGTTGAGCAGACCGACCAACGCACCGCCGGCCAGGCTGATCAACACCGCAGGCACGGCGCCCCAGCCGAGCACGACCATCACGTAACTGGCGATCATCAGGCTCATGGCTGCGACTGCGCCAATCGACAGATCGAGGCCGCCGACCGCCATGGTCAGGGTCACGCCCAATGCCAACAGCGCGACGATCGACACCGATTGCAGAATGCTGAACAGATTGCCAACCCGCAGAAACGCCGGTTCGGCAACGCTGAAAAACACCACGATCAATGCCAGCAGCCACAGCAGGCCATAGCGGATCAACGCTTGCAGCAGGCGTTCGGCGGGTGCCGTGTTAGTCGATAACAGTGAACTTGAATCAGGCACTCGCTCTGCTCCTTGGCGTGGCTTGAAGGGGATGTTCGCCGACCTCGATACCGGCCAGTGCGGCGACCAGATCGGCGCGGTTCAGATCGGCGCGCGGGTACTCGGCAACTAAGGTGTGATCACGCACCAGCAGGATGCGATCGGCAATTTCCAGGGCTTCATCGACATCGGCGCAAATCACCAACGTCGCGCGGCCGTGGGCGCTGTCGCGCAGCAGTTGGCCAATCTCACGGCGGGCACGCACGTCGACACCCTGGAACGGTTCGTCGAGAATCAACACCCGCCCCTCCCCCAGCAGCCAGCGGCCGAGGACGACTTTTTGCTGATTGCCGCCGGACAGCGCGGTCATGGGCACATCGATGCCGGTGGTCTTGATGCCGAGCGCTGCGACCTGCGCCTCGACCGCTGCCGCTTCGGCGCGATTACGGATGAATCCGCCACGGGTAAAGCGTTCGAGAAACGGCAAGGTCAGCGTGCGACGCAGGGAGAAATCCGGCACCAGCGATTGACTGGCGCGGTCTTCAGCAGCGAAAAAAATACCGAGTTGAATCGCCTCCCGCGGCGAGCGCGCAACCCCTTCGACGCCGTCCAGCCGAACGCTGCCCGACGTCGCTTGGCGCAGGCCGAACAGCACTTCGGCGATCTCGCTTTTACCCGCGCCCAGTAGGCCGGTGAGCACCACCACTTCGTTTTCATGCAGGGTCAGATCGAAGGCCTTCGAGCGCGGCAGGATCTTCATCGCGTCGAGCTGCAACACTGCGCGCCCGGACGCTCGCGGGGCATACGCATGCTCGGCGAGCGCCTGGCCGAGCATGGCGGTGACCGCTTCGGGCAATTGTTGCGAGGTGAAGTCACCCGCGATCCGTCCATCCCGCAGCACGATGGCGCGGTCGGCCACGCGTTGCAGGTCGGACAGTCGATGGGAGATGTAGACAATCGCCACCCCACGGCTGCGCAAAGTGTCGATCAAAGCAAACAGGCGCTGCGCTTCGGCATCGGATAACGCCGCCGTCGGTTCATCGAGAATCAGCAAGCGGGGCTGCAAGGCAAACGCTCGGGCCAGCACCACCAATTGGCGTTCGGCTTGGCCAAGATGTTCGATTGGCTGCTCCAGCGGCAACGTCAGGCCGAGCCCGGCAGCAATGTTCGCAGCACGCGCCAGCAGGCGTTTTCGATTGAGCCAGAAGTCTGCGTCAGGCTTGCACAACTCATCGAGCAGCAGGTTCTCGGCCACACTCAAACCCGGCGCAATGCCCTCGTTGATCTGCTGATGCACCGCAACAATCCCGACCCGGCGCGCGGATAACGGTGAGTTGAAATGAAGCGGTTGACCATCGACGCTGATCTCGCCGGCATCGGCGCTCTGGCTACCGGCCAGAATCTTCACCAACGTCGACTTGCCCGCGCCATTGGCGCCGAGCAAAGCCACCACTTCGGCGGGATAAATCTCCAGACTGACGCGATCCAGCGCACGGTTCGAAGCAAACGACTTGCTCAGCTCACGCACACGAATCAGTGGCTCGCGAGCCACGGCGACAGGCGCACTCATAAAATTCCTTAGCGGCGATGAGCCAGCGAACGTACCAGTCGATCGCCCAGGCTTTGCACGCCCTGAACGAGGATGACCAACACCACCACGGTGACGACCATCACTTCATTATTGAAACGCTGATAGCCGTAACGGATGGCCAGATCACCGAGTCCACCGCCGCCAATCACCCCAGCCATCGAGGAAAAACCGATCAACATCACCAGCGTCAACGTGATCCCGGCGAGCAACGCTGGCAACGCTTCGGGCAACAACACTTTGAAGATCACATGACCGATGTCACCGCCCATGGCGAGGATCGCTTCAATGCGCCCCTTGTCGACTTCATCCAGTGCGTTTTCGACGATGCGCGCGAAGAACGGAAACGCGCCGATAGTGATCGGCACCACAGCGGCGGTGCTGCCTAATGTCGTGCCGACCACTAGGCGGGTCAGCGGAATCAGGGCAATCAGCATCACCACGAACGGCAGCGAGCGACCGAGATTGACCAAGGCACTCAACGCCGTATTCAGACGTGGCAGCGGATAGAGCCCGGTGCGGCGGCTGATGAACAGCAACACGCCCAGTGGCAAACCGATCAGCAACGTGAACAACCCGGCGAGCAGCACCATGTACACGGTTTCCCCGGTGGCGTTGAGCACCAATTGGAGGATTTCATGCCAATCGATTGAGCGGTTCATGACTGCGCTGCCCGTACGCCGTATTGCTTGAGGAAGCTCAGGCCGGGGGCCGCATGGCCCAGTGGCAACCCGCACGTTGGGCGCAACAGGCTGCCGAGATTCGATTGTGGGTCGGCCATCAAGCGTGGCACCGGCCCGGCCTCCACCAAGCGACCGTCAGCCATGAACGCCGCGTGATCGCAGATTGACTTGACCACGTCCAGTTCATGGGTGATCAGCACAATGGTCAGGCCCAGTTGCCGATTGATGTCGCTGAGCAGTTCGAGAATCGACGCGGTGGTTTCCGGGTCAAGGGCGCTGGTCGCTTCGTCCGACAGCAGATACGCCGGCTCCGCCGCCAGCGCTCGGGCAATCCCCACACGCTGTTTTTGCCCGCCAGACAATTGCGAAGGAAAGGCCTGCGCCTTGTCACTCAAGCCGACCAGTTCCAGCAGCTCGCGAACCCGCACATGGCGCCACGGTTTGCCGACATTGGCGATCTCCAGCGGGACTGCGATGTTGTCGAAGACGTTGCGCGAATGCAGCAGGTTGAAGCCCTGGAAGATCATGCCGATGCGCTGGCGTTGCTGGCGCAGGTCGCTGGCGGACAACGTCGTCAGGTCAACGCCATCCAACAGAATGCGCCCGCTGTCCGGGCGTTCGAGCAGGTTGAGACAACGCAACAGCGTCGACTTGCCCGCCCCGCTGCGCCCGAGAATCCCGTACACCGCGCCGTCGGGAATGCTCAGCGATACCTGATCCAGCGCCGGTTGCGTGGCTGCCGCATAGGTCTTGCTCAACTGCTCGACGGCGATCATGGCTTGCCGCCCACCACCGGAATCACAGAGCCGGCGAAGTTGTCGGTGATGTACTTGGCCACCTGGGGCGAGGTCAGGTCCTTGGCCAGTTGCGCAATGCGCGGGTCGTTCGCAAGCTTCGGTGTGGTCACCAGAATGTTCGCGTAGGGATTGTGCTCAGCCTTCTCCAGCCCCAACGCATCCTTGGCCGGCACCAGCCCGGCGTCGAGCGCATAGTTGCCGTTGATCACTGCCAGATCGACATCGTCGAGCGAGCGCGGGATCTGCGGTGATTCGATTTCGAGGATCTTCAGCTGTTTCGGGTTTTCGGCGATGTCCTTGGGTGTTGCCTGGTCGGTGGCGGGATCGTTGAAGCCGGGTTTGAGTTTGATCAGACCGTTGTCCTGCAACAGGTACAGCGCGCGGCTCAAGTTGGTGACGTTGTTGGGCACGGCGACGATGCCTTTTTCCGGGACGGCGGTGAAGCTTTTGTGACGGTGCGAGTAAATGCCCAACGGTTCGATATGCACCGTGGCGGCAACCGCCAACTTCTCGCCGAGCGCCTGCTCCTGAGACTTCAGGTACGGCAGATGCTGAAAGTAATTGGCGTCGACATCGCCGTGCACCAACAGCTCGTTGGAATTCACGCCGTTGGGGATTTCGATGACTTTGAGGTTGAGTTGCGGATCGATTTTCTGGATGTACGCAAGGATCTGCGCGTGGGGCACCGGATCGGCAGCAACGCGCAACGGTTCCAGCGCCTGAACACCCCACGAACTCACCAGCGCGCCGAGGACGGCCAGGGTCAAGCCTGCTTTTTTCAACATATCGATAGTCCTTGAGCGGGGGATGAATCAGGCAGTTTTACGCACGGGTGCCGGCGGCAACAGCGCGTCGGCATAGAAGCGCTGCGCGACATCGGGATGTGAGCGCAGACGACCTTTGAGGTAGTTCCAGCCGACATCGCGAAACAGTGGATTGAGCGGATCACTCGCCGGCCCCCGCGCCTCGCGCAACAGCGCAGTAGGCAACGGATACAGCGGCACCGTGGCGTCAAGTTGCGCGCCGAGGAAGAACGCAATCGACAGGCGCTCACTGCCCTGCGGCGGCGAGACAACCCGGTGCACCGTGGCGCGCAAATATCCGTTGCTGGCCAGTTCAAGCAGCTCGCCGATGTTCACCACCAGGGTGTTCTCGCGTGGCAGCGCATCTATCCAGCGGCCCTCTTCGATTTCGACTTGCAGGCCGGCTTGCTGGTCTTGCAGCAAGAAGCTCAGGAACCCGGAATCCTTGTGCGCGCCAACACCTTGCTTGCTCGCCTCGGGCGATTGCCCGGGATAGCGCATGAGTTTGATGTGCTCATTGGGTTTGTCGCCATAGAGTTGATCGAACGCATCGGCCCGCAGCGACAGGGCCTGGGCGAAGGCACGCAGCAAACGCAGGGACATGCGTGTCATCGCCTGCTGCCATTCGAGTAGCAACGGTTTGAGTTCGGGCAATGCCGTCGGCCATTGGTTGGGACCTTGCAGCCGTGCCCAGAACGGGCTGTCCGCTTCTATCGGCAAAGCCTCGCGCTCGGCGCCCAGATCGAACTGTTCGCGCCAGTCGGGTTGACCTCGGGTGATTTCCGACGCTGCACGGTTGTAGCCGCGAAAGTGCGGCGAATTGATCATGCCGACGGCGGCTTTTTCGGCGTCAGGCAAAGCGAAAAACTGACGGGCGTGATCTTGTACTTGCTCGAGCAAGCGGCTGTCGATGCCATGCCCGGTTAAATAGAAGAACCCGACATCGCGGGCGGCGTGGCGCAGATCTTCAAGAAACCCATAGCGCTGCTGCGCCGTGCCTTCGAACAGAGACAGGTCGAGGGTCGGTAATGTGGTGATGTCGAGGGCATGCGGCATGATTCACTCCCGTGTGAATCAAACCTGAAGAACCTGTGATCGATTCAGCGTGTGCCGTCATGGCAATCGGGGTCTATCGGTTTGATGCGTTTTGATTCGTGGTTGAGACAAAACTAAACGATCTTAAAAACACCAATCCAATATCTTTTTCGCATTACCTTAGGCGTAAAAAAGCCCGGCGGTTGAAGCCAGGCTTTTCGTTGAGGATTGCGGTCAGTTGTGGCATTCAGACGGCACGGCGCTCGAGCAGACGATCCGCGCCACCTTCGGCGACTCGATTGCCCTGCAGATGATCGGAACCGTCAGCAGCAACGGCGTCGCTGAACAGTGGGTCGGTTTCAGTCGCGGCGACGGCGTCACTGAACAATGGATCTGTTTCGGTAGCGGCGACGGCATCGCTGAACAATGGATCGGTTTCGGTAGCGGCGACGGCATCGCTGAACAACGGATCGGTTTCAGTGGCAGCAAAAGCATTCAGTGCGAAGATCGAGAAAGCGATACCGAGAAGGACTTGGCGTTTCATGGTGATGTGCTCCGATTGCATGTGTTGGGAATGGAGCCGATCTTACGCCGCCGGTTTGATATGAGAACTTCATTGGGTTAATGGTCGTTATTGATGCAGTCAATAATAGGTAGATTGAGATGATGCCTACAGCGGTCGGTGGAAATGACCTACAGCCTTCGTTATTTCTGCCTGTTTAACCAAATAAACAACTATAAAAAAACCGATTCCGCGCACAGATTAACGTTGCAAGGTGAAGCGTAGACTCTTACCATTCCCCCACGTCAGTTCGGCTAGTGAAGCAGCAAACCTCGACCGCAAACCGAGGTTTACAAAAAGAACCGCCCCGCAAAGGCGGTTTTTTTTCGTCTGCAATTCAGCACTTCATGCGCAAACAAGCTCCGCGCCCCAGCCAACGCAACGCTATTTACACTTCGCCAATACCACCTGACAGGTGTTCGGCGTGCCTCCCGAGCGCCCGGCATAACGAATGCAGTTGTTCATCGATTTTTGCCGCGCCATGTTCAGACTCGAACCCCACGCCAAGCCTCCCTCACCTACCGTCGGCAAGGCCTTGGCATAACAGCTGTCGCCAACGCCCGAGGGTGGATAGTGTTTGCGGCTTGAGCAGCCTGCGATCAGCGTCAGGCTTAGGGCGATCAGTGCAGGCAGAACCCATAGCGAGCGTCGGTTGATCATTGCAGAGGCACCTGTCGCAGGAGGGTCGTGTGCTATTGATTCTAGCGGTTTGCACTCAGCCTTCTGCACAAATCTTCTAAACGTCACTGCGCATTGCGCGTTATTTTATGAGGCCGCATTTTTCAAAGACGAGCCCTGGAGCCTTCCGTGGATAAACGCAACTGGATCGATTTGTCCCAGGATGTCGACACCGGGATTGAATCGATTCGTGCTCACTTTGAAGGCCATGCCTACGACCCGCACTGGCATGACAGCTTTCTCGTCGGCGTCACCGAGCAAGGGGTGCAGCAGTTCAATTGCCGCCGTGTGCGTCATCGCAGCACGCCGGGTCAGGTGATCTTGTTGGAGCCGGGGGAAATCCACGATGGGCATGCGCCGACCGAGGACGGTTTCACCTATTCGATGCTGTACCTCGATCCGCATTGGCTGGAGCGTGAAATGCACGCGCTGTTCGAAGACGCGCCGGCCGACAGCCAGCCCGGTTTTGCCGACACACTCAGCCAGGATCCGCGTCTGGCCACCGCAATCACTCAGGCCTTTCACGCACTGCATGACGGTGATCTGCGCATCGTCCGCCAGACCGCCATCGACGGCCTGCTGGGTTCGCTCACTGGCCACCTCGCGTGGCGCAAGCGTCAGGCCTTCGATCCGCGCCTGCCATTGGTGGCGCAGATGGCGCGGGATTATCTGCACGCGCATACCTATGAAGATATCGGTCTCGATGACCTCGCGCGTGTCTGCGGGGTCGATCGCTTTCGTCTGAGCCGCGCCTTCAAGACCGCCTTCGGTCTGGCGCCCCATGCTTACCTGATTCAATTACGCCTGGCCAAAGCACGGCAGTTGCTGGCGCGCGGTGAAACGCCGGCGCAAGTCGCCAGCGTGCTGGGTTTTGCCGATCAAAGCCACTTGGGCCGCTGGTTTCGCCGCGCCTACCAACTCACCCCCGCCGACTACCGCAAGCGCTGCTCAAACCTTCCAGACTGACGCACCTCGACGGGTAATCATGGCCCCCTGTTTTCACTTTCAGGGAATCCGAACCATGGCGTCATTACTGCCCTTCCTGCTGTTTGCATTCGTTGCTTCGATCACCCCGGGGCCGACCAATATCCTGGTACTCAGCCATAGCTCTCGCCAAGGCTTGCTCGCCACATTGCCGATCATTTTTGGCGCCTGCGCAGCGGCGGCGTTGATTGTATTGGTAGTGGGCCTCGGCGCTGGCGAAACACTGCTGCGCTTTCCCCGTGTGCAGCAAGCCATGGCCTGGGCCGGTGTGCTCTGGCTGAGCTGGCTGGCCTGGCAGATCTTTCGCAGCGCGCCGCCATCACTCGACCCGGCCGAGCCGCAAGAACAAGGCTTGAGCGTGTTCGGCGCGGCGATGCTGCAACTGGTCAACCCCAAGGTATGGATGATGGCCATGGCGGTGGTCAGCGTGTTTCTCGGTGGTGGCGACAAGACGTTGCGACTGATGGTGCTGTCGCTGGCGTTTTTGCTGGTGTCGTTGCCATGCATGACGTTGTGGGCGCTGCTGGGCGTGGGCAGCAGGCGATTGATCGGCTCAGCGCAGGCATTCAAGCGCATGAATGCGGTGCTGGCCTTTTTGCTGCTGGTGTCGGCGTGGTTGACGGTATTGGTCTAATGCCCGGTCGCTTGGCGATATTGGCGTGGAGTGAAGCCGGTCGAGGCCTTGAACTGGCGGGTGAAGGCGCTGTGATCGGTGTAACCGCATTGCAGCGCGACCTCGGTGATCGGCAGGTCCGAATGCAGTAACCGATGCGCGTGTTCGAGGCGCACTTTCTGGATCATTTGCCGTGGCGTCAGATGGAACACGCGCTTGCAGTAGCGCTCCAGTTGCGCGACGGAAATTCCGGCAATTCGCGTCAGCTCGCCGAGGGTCACCCGGCGATTGAAATTCGCCCGAATATGCTCATCGACGGCGGCCAGCCGTTCGAACGCCGGATGGGTTTCGCTGGCTGATTGCAGATCGACGGAGATGCCGGCCAAACCAATGATATGTCCGTCGCGGTTGTACAGCGGATGCTTATGGGTCAGGCACCAGCCCGGTTCGCGGCTGCCGTACAAATGCAGCTCCAGCTGATCCTCCAGCACAAACCCCTCTTCCAGCACCTTGCGATCCTGCTCGGTATAACCCGGCCCCAGTTGCGCCGGGAACACCTGCGCACTGGTTTTGCCGAGCAACGGACGCAAATCCTTCAAGCCACAGCGTTGCACCAGCGTGCGGTTGGCGAGGACGTAACGCGCCTGCACATCCTTGATGAAAATCGCCGCGTTGGGGATCACGTCGAGCATCGGCAACAGCAGTGCCGCGCCGGCCAACAGCTCCTCAAGGGTCTGCGGGCGATGGCCGTCAACGCCTTGGGCCAAGATCGAAAACGCCTGCTGCATCAAACAACCCCCTCGTAACGTGGATTGGCCAAAAGCCCGCCCTGCGGCGTTTGCGTGCAGATTGCAGGATCAATGAAGTCATGTCGAGGACCGCGTCCGATCAACCCGATTGTGCTGATTTCGTCATCCAACCCAGCGCAAAACATCAATCGCCATGCCCTCGATGAGTTCAAAGTCTGGCCGTCCCAGTGACACAACTGCCTATCCAATAACTCACAAGAAGGCGATGCCATGTCAGGCCAAGGCAAGTTCAAAAAACAGCTTTCACTGATCGACCTCACATTTATCGGACTCGGCGCGATTTTCGGCTCCGGCTGGCTGTTCGCGGCCAGTCATGTGTCCGCGATTGCCGGGCCGGCGGGGATTTTCTCCTGGCTGCTGGGCGGTTTTGCCGTGCTGTTGCTGGGCATCGTTTACTGCGAACTGGGCGCGGCGTTACCGCGTGCCGGCGGTGTGGTGCGTTATCCGGTTTACTCCCACGGGCCGCTGCTCGGTTATTTGATGGGCTTCATCACCCTGATCGCGTTTTCCAGTCTGGTCGCGATTGAAGTGGTTGCCTCGCGTCAATACGCGGCGGCGTGGTTTCCCGGCCTGACCAAGGCTGGCAGTGGCGATCCGACGATCCTCGGCTGGATGGTGCAGTTCGCGCTGCTGTGCGTGTTTTTCCTGCTCAACTACCGCAGCGTGAAGACCTTCGCTAAGGCCAACAATCTGGTCAGCGTGTTCAAGTTCATCGTGCCGCTGCTGGTGATCGGGGTGCTGTTCACCTTTTTCAAACCGGCTAATTTTCAAGTGCAAGGTTTCGCGCCGTTCGGCTTGTCCGGTATCGAAATGGCAGTGTCGGCGGGTGGCGTGATTTTCGCTTATCTGGGGCTGACCCCGATCATCTCGGTGGCCAGTGAAGTGAAGAACCCGCAGCGCACCATTCCCATCGCCCTGATCCTCTCGGTGCTGCTGTCGACACTGATTTATGTGCTGCTGCAAATCGCCTTTCTCGGCAGCATCCCGACGGAAATGCTCGCCAACGGCTGGGCCGGGATCAGCAAGGAATTCGCTCTGCCGTATCGCGACATCGCGTTGGCACTGGGTGTGGGCTGGCTGGCGTATCTGGTGGTCGCCGACGCGGTGATCTCGCCGAGCGGCTGCGGCAACATCTACATGAACGCCACTCCGCGGGTGATTTACGGCTGGGCGCAGACCGGCACCTTCTTCAAGGTGTTCACCCACATCGATGAAAAGTCCGGCATTCCGCGTCCGGCGCTGTGGCTGACCTTCGCCCTCTCGGTGTTCTGGACCCTGCCGTTCCCGTCGTGGGAAGCGCTGATCAACGTGGTCTCCGCTGCATTGGTGTTGAGCTACGCCGTGGCCCCCGTTTCCGTCGCAGCGCTGCGTCGCAACGCGCCGGACATGCCGCGCCCGTTTCGGGTCAAGTGCATGGGCGTGCTTGGGCCGGTGTCGTTCATCATTGCTGCGTTGATCGTCTACTGGTCAGGCTGGAACACCGTGTCCTGGCTGCTTGGCCTGCAAATTCTGATGTTCGTTGTGTATCTGCTGTGCGGCCGTTTTGTGCCAACCGCCCACCTCAATCTGGCCAGCCAGGTGCGCTCGTCGGCGTGGCTGATCGCCTTCTACGCGGTGACCATCGTCCTGTCGAAACTCGGCACCTTCGGCGGCCTCGGCATCCTCACTCACCCCTTTGACACTATCGTCGTCGCGGCTTGTGCCACTGGCATTTATTACTGGGGCGCCGCGACCGGTGTGCCCGCGCACCTGCTGCGCCTTGAAGAAGACGACGAAGAAAGCGAAGTCGCCGCACCTGTCTCGACCGCGTCCGCGCGCCCTGCCGGCGCTTACTGAATCACCCAACGGGAGTTGTTCATGAAACGAGTACACGTCATTGATTCCCACACCGGCGGTGAACCCACGCGTCTGGTGATGAGCGGTTTCCCGGATCTGCCCGGCCACAGCATGGTGGAAAAGCGCGATGCCCTGCGCAATCAACATGATGACTGGCGCCGCGCCTGCTTGCTCGAACCGCGCGGTAACGATGTGCTGGTCGGCGCGTTGTATTGCGCGCCGGTCTCACAGGACGCCACGTGCGGGGTGATTTTCTTCAACAACGCCGGCTACCTCGGCATGTGCGGCCACGGCACCATCGGTCTGATCAACTCGCTGCAATACCTGGGGAAAATCCAACCGGGCGTGCACAAGATCGACACTCCAGTCGGCCCGGTCAGCGCCACGCTGCATGACGATGGCTCCGTCACGCTGGGCAACGTCCCCGCTTACCGTCATCGCAAACAAGTGCCCGTGGACGTGCCGGGATTCGGCCGCGTCTTCGGTGACATCGCCTACGGCGGCAACTGGTTTTTCCTGGTGTCCGAGCACGGCCAGACGCTGACGATGGACAACGTAGAACACCTCACCGCCTACACCTGGGCGATGCTCAAAGCCCTCGAAGACCAAGGCATCTACGGCGAAGACGGCGCAGTAATCGACCACATCGAACTGTTCGCCGATGACGCCAGCGCCGACAGCCGCAACTTCGTCATGTGCCCCGGCAAAGCCTACGACCGCTCCCCGTGCGGCACCGGCACCAGCGCCAAACTCGCCTGCCTCGCCGCCGACGACAAGCTGCAGCCCGGCGCTATCTGGGTGCAGGCGAGCATCACCGGCAGTCAGTTCGAGGGTCGCTTCGAATGGGAGGGCGAACGCATTCGCCCGTTCATCACTGGCCGCGCCTACATGACCGCCGACAGCACCTTGCTGATCGACGAAGCAGACCCGTTTGCGTGGGGCATCTGAGCGCCCACGCTGATTCTTCACCTCAATTTGAATGATGTGCCAAGGAGTTAAAACAATGAGCGACAACATCTTCACCGGTTGCATGCCGGCCCTGATGACCCCATGCACCGCCCAGCGCAAGCCGGACTTCGACGCACTGGTGGCCAAAGGGCGCGAGCTGATCGATATCGGCATGAGCGCCGTGGTGTATTGCGGCTCGATGGGCGACTGGCCGCTGCTGACCGAGGCTGAGCGTCAGGAAGGCGTGGCGCGTCTGGTGGCGGCAGGTATTCCAACGATTGTCGGTACCGGCGCGGTGAACTCCCGTGAAGCGGTTGCCCACGCGGCGCACGCAGCGAAAGTCGGCGCGCAAGGTCTGATGGTGATTCCACGCGTGCTGTCCCGTGGTGCTTCGCCCGCCGCGCAAAAGGCCCACTTCGCGGCAATTCTAAAAGCGGCGCCGAACTTGCCGGCGGTGATTTACAACAGCCCTTATTACGGTTTTGCCACCCGCGCTGACTTGTTCTTCGAACTGCGCCGCGAACACCCGAACCTGATCGGCTTCAAGGAATTCGGCGGCGGTGCCGACCTGCGTTACGCCGCCGAAAACATCACCTCCAAAGACGATGACGTGACCCTGATGGTCGGCGTCGACACGCAAGTGGTGCACGGCTTCGTCAACTGCAACGCCACCGGCGCGATCACCGGCATCGGCAACGCCCTGCCCCGCGAGGTGCTGCAACTGGTGGCGCTGAGCAAGAAGGCGGCCCAAGGTGATGCGAAGGCCCGACAGCAGGCGCGGGAACTGGAGTCGGCGCTGGCTGTGCTGTCGTCGTTCGATGAGGGTTGCGATCTGGTGCTGTATTACAAGCATCTGATGGTGCTCAACGGCGACAAGGAATACACCCTGCACTTCAACGAAACCGATGTATTGAGCGACTCGCAACGGCGTTATGCCGAGAAGCAGTACGCGCTGTTCCGTCACTGGTACGAGAACTGGTCGGCGCAACAGAACTTCGCCTGACAGCCGCTCTCTCCTGCCGCGAAACGTTGCGTTTCGCGGCAGCCCTCCCTTTTTTATCAGGAAGACACCATGACTCTGACGGGCCATATGCTGATCGGGCAGCACTCGGTTGCGGGCAGCCGCGAAGCCATTCGCGGGATCGACCCGGCCACGGATCAAGCGCTGGAACCGCCGTACGCCGGTGGATCGGCCGAGCATGTCGATCAGGCTTGCGCGTTGGCTTGGGCGGCGCTGGACGCTTACCGCGAAACCACGCTGGATGCCCGCGCCGAATTTCTGGAAAGCATCGCCGTGGAAATCGAAGCCCTTGGCGATGATCTGATCAACCGCGCACACGCCGAAACCGGCCTGCCCCACCCGCGTTTAATGGGTGAGCGCGGGCGCACGTGCCAGCAATTAAAAATGTTCGCGCGCACGGTGCGCGCCGGTGAATGGCTGGATGTGCGCGTCGATAGCGCGCAGCCGCAACGCCAGCCGATGCCGCGTTCGGACTTGCGTCAGCGCCAGATCGCGCTGGGGCCGGTGGCGGTGTTTGGCGCGAGCAATTTCCCCCTGGCATTTTCAGTGGCGGGCGGTGATACCGCTTCGGCACTGGCCGCTGGTTGCCCGGTGGTGGTCAAGGCGCACAGCGCACATCCCGGCACCAGCGAACTGGTTGGCCGCGCGGTGGCTCGGGCGGTGAAAACCTGCGGTTTGCCAGAGGGCGTGTTTTCCTTGTTGTACGGTTCCGGGCGCGAGGTCGGCATCGCGCTGGTCAGCGATCCGCGCATCAAAGCCGTCGGTTTCACCGGCTCGCGCAGCGGTGGACCGGCGTTGATTCATGCGGCGCAGGCGCGGCCCGAGCCGATTCCGGTGTATGCGGAAATGAGTTCGATCAATCCAGTGCTGCTGTTTCCGGCAGCGTTGCACAACCGTGCGCAGGCATTGGCTGAAGGGTTTGTCGGTTCGCTGACCCTGGGCGCCGGACAGTTTTGTACCAATCCGGGGCTGGTGATCGCACTCAAAGGGCCGGCTCTCGATGCGTTTATTGATGCGACCACCAGACTCGTCGAGGTGCGTGCGGCGCAAACGATGCTGACCCCGGGAATCTTCAAGGCTTACGAATCGGCCGTGAATGCATTGGCCGAAAACGCGAACGCGCGTATCGCTGCGGCCGGGCAAATCGGTACGGGTATGAATCAGGGTCAGGCCCATGTGTTCGTCACCGAAGCGGCGCATTTCCTCGCCGATCACACCCTGCAAGCCGAAGCGTTCGGCGCGGCGTCATTGATCGTGCAATGCGGCAGTGAAGATGAAATCCGTCAGGTCACCGAGCATCTGGAAGGCCAACTGACCGCGACTCTGCACCTCGACGAGGCTGATCTTGAATTGGCGCGCGCCTTGCTGCCGACACTGGAACGCAAGGCCGGTCGCCTGCTGGTAAACGGCTGGCCAACAGGCGTCGAAGTCTGCGATGCCATGGTGCATGGCGGGCCTTTCCCGGCCACCTCCGACGCCCGCACGACATCGGTTGGCACTGCCGCCATCCTGCGATTCCTGCGCCCGGTCTGCTATCAGGATTTCCCCGACAGCCTGTTGCCGAGCGCACTGAAACACGCCAATCCGCTGCACTTGCGGCGTTTGCTCGACGGGCAAAGGGAAGCCTCGAACCATGGCGAATAACCTCTCGTACGACATCGCAGTGGTCGGCGCCGGGATCATCGGCGTCGCCTGCGCGTTGCGTCTCGCGCGCCAAGGTTTGCGCGTGGTGGTGATCGATCAGCAGCCACCCGGCCACGGTGCCTCGTTTGGCAACGCCGGGCATCTGGCGACCGAACAGGTCTTTCCGATTGCCGACGCGTCCATTCTCAAGCGCTTGCCGGTGATGCTGATGGACCCGATGGGCCCGCTGCGCCTCGATTGGAAATACCTGCCCCGCGCTCTGCCGTGGTTTACACGGTTGTTGCTGAACCTGCGCGCCGAGCCGTTTCAGAAAACCGTGGCTGGATTGCGTGCGCTCAACGAAAGCAGTCTCGACGCCTGGCAGCGGTTGCTCAGCGATATCCAGCGCCCTGAACTGCTCAAGGTCGACGGCTCGTTGCTGGTGTTCGAAAAACCTGAATCCCGCCAAGCCATCGAAACCCTGCAAGCCCGTATGGCTCAGCAGCAAGTGGCGGTTGATTTCTGGCAAGCCAGCGCCATCCGCGACACCGCGCCACAACTCAGCGAACAGATTCAGGGCGGCCTGTTCTTCCCGCGCACCGGGCATTTCCTCGATCCGTATCGCGTGGTCTGCGAACTGGTCGAAGCGGCGCAAGTCAGTGGCGTGAGTTTCGTGCAACAACAGGTGCAAGGGGGTTATGTGCAGGAGCACGGCGTTTCGCTGATCACCGGCAATGGCGACATCAGTGCAAGCCGCGTGCTGATTGCCTGCGGTGCCCACTCGGCAAAACTCACCACTGCACTCACCGGCAAAAAAGTCCCGCTGGACACCGAGCGCGGTTACCACCTGATGCTGCCGCAAGAACACGAGCGCCTGCCCTTCCCCGTCACCTCGCTGGAGCGCAAGTTCATCATGACGCCGATGACCGAAGGCCTGCGCCTGGCCGGCACGGTCGAGTTCGCGGGGCTGGAAAAGCCACCAAGCATGGAGCGTGCGTGGCAGCTTCATCGGTTGAGTCAGGGGTTGTTTCGCAAAGACCTGAATGCTGAAGCGGCGACACCGTGGATGGGCTTTCGTCCGTCACTGCCGGATTCGTTGCCGGTGATTGATCAGGTGTGTGATGGCAAGGTGTTGCTTGCGTTCGGGCATCAGCATCTGGGGTTGACGCAGGCGGCGGTGACGGCGGAGATGATTGTGCGGATGGCTTTGGCCACGGTGGTACAAAAGGCCTGCAGCCTGCCAGTCAGCGAACCGTACAGGCTGAATCGTTTTTGAAACGGAAGCTTGGTCCAAAAGTCTGCTTTCGAGAGCAGGCTTTTATGCACGGGGAGATTCCCTGTGGTCTGGAGACAAAGGCGTTACGAGGGCATTAGCCAATGTCGCTCAGTGGTCCAACCCAAAAAAACCTTTGCACCCTCATCTTTTTGGCAACTCAACGTCAGCCGATGTCCTGCAGCGGCAACACGCAACCCGACCATGGCGGGCAGAAATCTTTCCCGGAACTCACTGGATTGCGTCGCAAAATGCGCCTCAAGACTTTCTAGAGCCGAATGCAAAAGCTCTCGATCCAGCATCGACAGATAAAAAATCATCTGACGCCAGGCATACGCCGTGTTTTTCAACATCAGCAGACGAGCATGGTAGAGGGATAAGTGCGTTTGGTGGCGCTTGCAGATCCATTCAAAGCACGACAGCGCCAATGCACTTAAACGGTGTTGCAGCAGTATTTTGAGCTCGAGTTCGCCAAACAAGACCGCAAGGTTTTGTGTTGTCAGGATCTGTTGCTGTTCAAGTATCGTACCGTTGACTGCTGGCTGCCACGTGCCTAGGGCGGCATTTGCTCGCTGTGCGCACAGCGTCGCCAATGCGTCAGAGTTGTTTTTCCTACGCCGCGATCGGTGGTGATCGGGAAGGCACGCCAGTCCATCCGTATCAATGTCGTAATAGCGGGCGTAAAGCGTTCCGGCGATCAGCTTGGCCGATTGTCTGGCCGCTCTCGAAAATTTGTTGGAGAAAGTCCCCATGAAAATGTCAGCAGCCACTTCCTCGACGAAGGGAAGGTCCAACTCAGCAGTTTGAGCCAGAGAAACAAATTCCTGCAGTAACTTGTTAGGAAGAATCGCCTGCGGAAACGCAGAGAGAGTTAATGCGGAGGCTTCAACCAGAGCTTGTCTGGCGCCGGTAATGGAGTTGACGTTCGTCTCACGCTCACTTTCTAAAGCCATTACCCAAGGCAGCTCTGCAATTTTCACCTGACTTTGCAGATTGACTAGCAACGATGACCGGCGACGGCGGAAGGCACGGTACGTAGCACCTCCCAGTGTCTGAAGCATCTCGTCTCGATATCCGGCGCTACAGATTTCAGCCGTCATCGCAGGCAGAACTCGCGCCACAGTATCGCCGGAGGAGATCAAGCCATGGCCAATCAGCTCGGCGATTGTGCCCTTGCGGCAACGCTCCAGGCGCCGGCGAATAGCAGGCGGAATAATCGTCCCGACGGTCAGCGCGTAACACTTGGCCTCCTCATCGGTGATGGGTTTCAGCAGCGGAGAAAAGTCAGCGACGCCGTCCGCACCCGGATAATTTTCCAGACGCTGCGCTACAGCATGGGCGATCAGATGATGTCCGGGGGCAGCCACGTGATTTCGCTGCTCTTCTCGTTTAATCGAGAGCGCGCAGGATTCGGGATGGCCATGTTTGGCGACAAAGTCATCGACAATTCGCCGGATGCGACCGACGTCTCGGCCCGTCAATGATGTTTGATCACGGGAACTCTGAGCGAGTAAAGCAAACAGTTCTGCTGCCCGGTTCTTGAAGGGTTTTTGACTATTGAATTCAGCACCACAGGTTTCAGCGATCTGCTTGCCGAGCAAGGTTGCGCGCTCAAACCAACCGTCAGGATAGTGTCTGCAAGGCCAGCCGTCCTGATACGTCAAAATAAACAGCGAGACCGCCGCGTCGTAGAGAGGTAGCCGGTTTTCAACAACATGTTTTTGAATAGCGAGACGCGGTTGAGCCAATCGCCCTGTCAGCCGCTGCCTGACACTGGCGGTATCAAAAACATGCACCTCAGCGGTCGAAATCAGTGGCTCGTCAACGGCAGACGGGAAGAAACGCAGGCTTTCGAAGAAAGGTGCGATCTGTTCGATCAGCGTTCGCGCTTCGTCATCACGCTGATGCCGCAGAAGCCATGACACTGTCAGCAGTGCGGCCTCCTCCGGAACATCGATTTGATAGTCGCCTTTTGCCAAACGCTCTTGCAGCGCTGCGACTCCTGCATCTGAAAGATGCCAGGCATTCAGATCGAGCCGTTCATGACCGGCACGAATGCCAGGAATCGACGCGGCTAACTGGCGTTCGTAGGCAGTCAAAGCACCACCAGCCAGCAGTCGCCCAGTGGCAAATCCACCTGTCACCACTTCCAGCGTGACCCACGTCGGCAAATCGGCGAATGGCGCGCGTGAACCGTACAGTGCGCTGCCCTGCCGCAGATGTTCGATAACCCGTTGCCAGCGTTCGATACGAATTCTTGCCTGCTGACCAGCATCGTTCCGCGAAGCGGTCAACGCCCGCGAGAGCTGGAACACCGCATAACCGGCACTCACTCCATCGCGCTCGTCGAATTCACTGTCGTGCCTGGACATACTTCCCTGTGACTCTGCAATGTAAAAATGGGTCCGGGGGCTGGATTCGAACCAGCGCCCACTCGGTCCAGAGCCGAGCGTTCCACCGCTGAACTACCCCGGAACAGAGCGCGCATTGTTGACTAGTCACGAAGGGATGTGAAGTTCGATGTTCAGGTTTCTATTACAAGATAACTCCTCGGCGTCGCGACCTGAAACAAGCGCCTGTATCCATTCAGTGCTCAGCGTTGCCAATTGATTATTCAATTTCGTCGACTGAATTTGACAGGCCAGACATACCCCGACAAAGTCGCACCCCTTTTCCCGCCCACGATGCCGCACGCATCAGGCACATCAGGGGTTGTCGTTGAACGAAAACACTTTATCCATGCGCCTTGAACGTGTGGCCGCGCACGTGCCGGCCGGCGCGCGGCTGGCCGATATTGGTTCCGATCACGGTTATCTGCCGGTGGCGTTGCTGCGGCGTGGTGCGATTGTCGCGGCGGTGGCTGGCGAGGTGGCGTTGACGCCGTTTCGTGCGGCGCAGCGCACCGTGCGCGAAAACAACCTGGAGGCGCAGATTACCGTGCGCCAGGCCAATGGTCTGGCAGCGATCAAAGCCGAAGACCGGATCACCGCGATCAGCATCTGCGGTATGGGCGGCGAAACCATCCGCGACATCCTCGAAAGCGGCAAAACGCACCTGAGCGGTGACGAGCGTCTGATCCTGCAACCCAACGGCGGCGAGCAACCGTTGCGCCTGTGGTTGATGGAAAACGGCTACCGCATCCTCAGCGAGGAAGTGCTGCGCGAAAGCCGCTTCGACTACGAAATCATCGTCGCCGAACGCGCCGAAGCGGTCAGCTACACCGACAAGGAACTGTACTTTGGGCCCTTGCAGATGCAGACGCGCAGCCCGGCATTCCTGATCAAATGGCAGCACAAACTTCACCACAAGCAGAAGACCCTCAGCCACCTCGCCCGCGCGCAGCAGGCGTTGCCAGCAGACAAAATCGCGGACGTTCATCGAGAGGCGCAGTGGATCACTGAAATGCTGGCATAAGCCATCTGTCGTACCCGGTACTGCCCGGTCACAAAAAACTGGCGGCCCTTGAACGCCTTCTGCACAATCGGCGCACGCTGCACAAAACCTATAAGAAAGTGATCGCCCGATGAAACTGCAACCCCTGCCACCGCTCAACAGCCTGGTGGCATTCGAGGCCGCCGCTCGGCATTTGAGCTTTACCCTGGCCGCTCGTGAACTCAACGTTACCCAAGGCGCCATCAGCCGCCAGATCCGTGTGCTTGAAGACTATCTGGGCACGCCTTTGTTCGCCCGCACCACCCGCGAAATCAACCTGACCGTCACCGGCAAGAGTTACTGCGAAACCGTCCGCGAAAATCTGCAACAGATCGCCCATGCCACCGCCGGCGTGCGGCATTGGCGCGGCGCGCAGCAGGTCACCGTGGTGACGAGTACGGCGATGGCATCGCTATGGTTGCTGCCGCTGGTTTCAGCGTTTCAACGGCAGCATGAAGAGATCGACCTGCGCATTATTGCCACGGATCAGATCAGTGACTTCTCACGACTGGATTGTGATCTGGCGCTGTACTACTGCAGCAAGCCACCGAAGAACATGCAGGTGACGCCGCTGTTCAGCGAGGAGATTTTCCCGGTGTGCAGCCCGGCGTATCTGGCGCAACACCCGCAAATCACCGACCCGCAGCACCTCGGCGAATGCACTTGGTTATGGCTGGAAGACCCGCAGAGTGACTGGATCGGCTGGAAGGATTGGTTCAATCATCTGGGCTACCCGGTGCCGGAGCCGCGCCGGCGGATCAACATCAACAGTTATTCGATGCTGATCCAATCGGCACTGGCCGGCCAAGGGATCGCGCTGGCGTGGTCGAACCTGATGGGCGATCACTTGCAGGCCGGCAATCTGGTCAAACCCGTGGATATTTATTTGCGCACCGAGGCGCAATTCTGCTTGTTGGAGCCCATCGGGCGCGCGGCCAATCGCCAAAGCGTCAACCGCTTCCGCCAATGGTTGATGCAACACATCGCAGAAACGATCAACGGCTGAAAAAAACCGGCGAATGATTCGCCGGTTTTTTCAAGGGTTCGCTGCAAGGTGATTTATGCCAATTCTCGGGATGGCATCACCGCCGCGAATGCACCGTTGTTGTCTGCCGCCACCGGCTCATTGGCCGTCGCACGCATCACCATCAATCCTTCCGCAGAACTCATGGTGTCGGCGCGCAAGCTGCGCAGCAGGCTGTAGCCAGTGACCAACAGAAACACTGCAATGGGCAAACCGATGATGATGCTTGCCATCTGAATCGCCACCAGGCCACCAGCCAACAACAATCCCCCAGCAATCGCCCCTTCCAGCACGCACCACAGCACGCGGATCCAGTTCGGCGGATTGATGCTGCCCACCGAGTTGAGCATGCACAGCACTTGCGTCCCGGCATCGGCGGCGGTAACGAAATGCACCGCCAACAGCAGGCAGACGATCACGCAAAGAATGCCGCCAGTGACCGGGCCGTCGAGACGTTCCAGCAATGTGAACATCGCGGCGGTGGTTTCTTTCTGGGTTGCCTGCAACACCGGGCCACCAGTAAACGGCGTTGCTTCAACCTGCTCGGCCACCGGCAATTGTGTATGGGCGTGGCGGGCCTGTTGCTCATCATTCAGGGCCGAGCCACCGAACACCGACATCCATAGAATGGTCACCAGCGTCGGCACCACCAGCGCGCCGAGGATCAGTTCGCGAATCGTCCGGCCCTTGGAAATTCGCGCGATGAACAAGCCCACGAACGGCCCCCAAGTCATCCACCATGGCCAGTAGAACGCGGTCCAGTTGTTCTGCCAGCCACTGTCGGCCTGGGTGTCCGTCCAGAAACTCAGGCCGACGATGTGCTGAACGTAATCGCCCGTAGCTTCGAAGAAAAAGTTGAGGATGTAACGGGTCGGACCGAGCCACAGCACCACCAGCATCAAGGCGAACGACATCCACATGTTCAGCGTCGACAGGCGCTTCATGCCCTTGGACAATCCGGCTACCAGCGACACCGCCGCAATCAAGCTGACGAAGGCGATGATCGACAGCTGAAAACCGATACTCACCGGCAACTGAAACACCTGATGCAACCCGGTGTTGATCTGCACCACGCCAAGACCCAGCGACTGCGACACACCGAACGCGGTGATCGCCACGCCGAGGATGTCCACCACATGGCCGATCGGCCCGTAGATACGTTTGCCAATCAGCGGATAAAGAATCGAACGCAGCGCCAGCGGCAAGCCTTTGCAGTAGGCGAAATACGCCAGGCTGACACCGATCATGGTGAAGATCGCCCACGGGTGCAGACCCCAGTGGAACAGGGTCAGGCGCATCGCGACGGTGGCGGCTTCGTCGCTCAGGCCGGGTGCGAAGGGATTATTGGCGTAGTGCAGAACCGGTTCTGCGACCGACCAGAAGATCAAGCCAATGCCCATGCCGGCACTGAACAACATCGCAATCCATGCGCTGAAACTGAACTCCGGAACGTCATGCTCTCGACCCAGTTTGAGTGCGCCGTATCGGCTGCACGCAATCATCAGCAGTACGCCGAGCAGGCCGCTGACCAAGGCGAGATAGAACCATTTGAAGTTGTGGAGGATGGCATCGGAAGCGGTCTTGAACACGACGGTTGCCTGATCGCCTTTCAACGCGCAGAGCAGAACGAAGGCAATGACCATGGCGACCGACACGACAGTCACGGTTGGATTGAGCCCTTTGAAAAGGCCACTGGTGGCACGCATCAGCTGTCTCCCTTGTTTTTGTAGTACAGCGCTTTACGGGATTTTTTGTAGGCAATGTCTGTCACTCATTGCGCGGCCAACAATGAGCGAGCCTTGAGCGCTCAACAAACCATTTAATCTCATGAATTAATGAGATTTCAGCATGAATATCCGCGAGAATTTTCACCTCGTCATAAATGACTTTTTCTCATCAATCGGCGTTGAAAAATGGTTTGTTCGCCACCCGCCACGCCCTGAAGAATCACTCCAGACAACAGGCCGAAAAGGCCGACCTACCGTGCGATCTGGAGAAAACAATAATGGGCATCGCCAACCTCATTCCCGTCCACAGCCTGGAAAACGTCCTCGCCCCTATCGAGCACGCCCACGGCCTGACCAACGACTTCTATACCGAACAACGCTACTTCGAAATGGACCGTGATCAGGTACTGGGCAAGAACTGGGCGTGCATCGGTTTTGCCTCTGACCTGCCGACCAATGCCTACGTCAAACCAGTCGATTTCATGGGTCTGCCGCTGCTGATGATGCGCAACCGCGAAGGCCAGGTGCAGGTGTTCCACAACGTCTGCAGCCACCGTGGCGTGAAACTGGTGCAGGAGGCCGGGACCATTCAAGGCATGATCCGCTGCCCTTACCATTCCTGGACTTATGACCTGAACGGTGCCCTGCGCGGCACGCCGCATGTGGGCGGGATCAACCAGCACAAGGACGAACGTTTCGCCTGTGAAAAGCACGGTCTGAAAGCATTGCGCAGTGCGATCTGGATGGACATGGTCTTCATCAACCTGTCCGGCGATGCCCCGCCACTGGAAGACGCCCTCGCCCCGTTGACTGAACGCTGGAAGCAATTCCTCGGCGACGACGGCATGAGTCTGATGCGTCGCGAAGCCCACAGCGGTGCGATGGCGATCGAAGTCAATTGCAACTGGAAACTCGCGGTCGAGAACTATTGCGAGGCCTATCACCTGCCGTGGGTGCACCCGAGCCTGAATACCTACTCGCGCCTGGAAGATCACTACAACATTCTCTTCGACCAGTTCGCCGGTCAGGGCAGCTACGCCTACAACCTCTCGGACGTCGCCGGCACGCATTTGCCGATGTTCCCGTCGTGGCCGACCGACCGACTGCGCAACGCCGAATACGTGGCGTTCTTCCCTAACGTGCTGCTGGGCATCCAGGCCGACCACGCCTTCGCGATGATGCTGGAGCCAATCGCCCCCGGCAAAACCGTCGAGCACCTGCGCCTGTTCTATGTCGGTGACGAAGCGCTCGACCCGCATTACGAAGCCGCGCGCAACGCGGTGATGGAATCCTGGCGCGTGGTGTTTGCCGAGGACATCGCTTCGGTTGAAGGCATGCAGAAAGGTCGCAGCTCACCGGGCTATAACGGCGGCGCGTTCTCGCCGGAAATGGACCTGCCGACTCACTACTTCCACAAGTGGGCCGCGCGTTCGTTGCTCGACACCGTCAAACCAGCCTGAGCCGGAGAACCACCATGACCACCACACATTGGCTCAACTACATCGACGGACAGTGGCTCGACAGCGATCAGCAACTGACCATTCTCAACCCGGCGGACAATCAGCCGGTGGCAACCATGGCCCAGGCCAGCGTCGCTGATGCCGAGCGCGCGCTGCAAGCCGCCCGGCGTTGCGCCGACAGCGGCGAACTGACGCGTGTGCGGCCGGCGCAGCGCGTCACTTGGCTGCTGGAAATCGCCCGGCAGATTCGTCTGGTGGCCGATGAAGGCGCGCAGATTCTCTGCGCCGAAAACGGCAAGCCCCTGAACGACGCTCGCGACGAGTTCACCGAAGCGGCGCGGTACTTCGAGTATTACGCCGGGATGGCCGACAAGATCGAAGGCATCTCCGTGCCGCTGGGCCACGGCTACATGGATTTCACCGTGTACGAACCGATGGGCGTTTCCCTGCAGATCGTGCCGTGGAATTTCCCCGTGTCGATCTGTGCGCGCTCACTGGCACCGGCCCTCGCGGCGGGCAATGCAGTGGTGGTGAAATCGCCTGAGCTTTCGCCGCTGGGTCTGTGCGTGTTGATGCAAGCCATCGAGCGCGCCGGTCTGCCACAAGGTGCGGTCAACCTGATCTGTGGCCGAGGCCGCGAGGTCGGGGCTTATCTGGCCGGACACAAGCAGGTCGACCAGATTGTCTTCACCGGCTCGGTCCCGACCGGGCAAAGCATCCTCCGTGCCGCCGCTGAAAACGCCGTGCCGAGTGTGATGGAACTGGGCGGCAAATCTGCCGCACTGGCATTCTCCGATGTTGATCGCGAGCAACTGCTGAGCAGCGTGCGCAGTGGGATTTTCTTTAATGCCGGGCAAGTTTGCTCGGCAATGTCGCGACTGCTGGTGGAGCGCTCGATTTACGCCGAAGTGGTCGAGCAAGTCGCCGACATGGCGCGCAATCTGCGGGTTGGCCCGGGCGTCGAAAACGCCGAGTTGACCCCGGTGATTTCCGCCGGCCAGTTGCGCGGGATCGAAGCCATGTGCCAACGGGCGCAAGCGCAAGGTGCGCGGGTGGTCGCCGGTGGCGAAGCCGTCAGCGGCACCCACGGCAACTACATGCAGCCGACGGTGTTCTGCGACGTCACCCCGGACATGGAAATTGCCAGCAGCGAAGTGTTCGGCCCGGTGCTGGCGATCATGCCGTTCGACAGCGAAGAACAAGCGATTGCCTTGGCCAACGGCACGGATTTCGGTCTGGTGGCTGGTGTCTTCACCCAGGATCTGAACCGTGCCCTGCGCTGCGCGCGACGTTTGCGCGCCGGGCAAGTGTTCATCAACGAGTGGTATGCCGGCGGCATCGAGACGCCATTCGGTGGCGTCGGCCTGTCCGGCTACGGTCGCGAAAAAGGTCAGGAAGCGCTCTACAGCTATGTGCGCACCAAGAATCTGGCCGTGCGTATCCAGGGCGAGTGAGGACTGAACCATGAAAAAGTGGCTGTGCATTATCTGCGGGTTGATCTACGACGAAGCCCTCGGCTGGCCCGAGGACGGCATCCTCGCCGGTACCCGGTGGGAAGATGTGCCCGAAGACTGGCTGTGCCCGGAGTGCAAGGTCGGTAAAAGTGATTTCGAGATGATCGAGATCAGTGAAGGCCCGGCTCCGGTCGTCGCCGTCGGCGTCAAACCGGTGATCGCGCCCGCCGTCGCACCAAAACCCTTGGCCGCTATTGCCGGCCCTGTGGTGATCATCGGCAGCGGTCATGCCGGTTATGGTTTGGCAGCTGCGCTGCGCAAGCAGGATCCGAACATTGACATTCGCGTGCTGACCCGTGAGTGCGGGCATGTGTACTCGAAACCGGGTCTCTCGATTGCTCTGGCTCAAGGGCGCAGTGCGGCAGCCCTGGCCAGTGAGAGTCCGTTGGCCATCGAGCAGCGCTTGGGCATTCGCATTTACCCGCACTGCCATGTCGAGCGCATTGACGTGCAGTCACGACGCCTGCACACCAATCTCGGCGAGATGAGTTACGGCCAATTGGTGCTGGCCAGCGGTGCGGCGCCAATTCGCATCCCGGTCGAGGGCGATGCGCAGGCCATGGTCAGCGTCAACAACCTCGCCGATTACCAGGCCTTCCGTACGCAACTCGAAGGCGTGCGGCGCATCGCTATTCTCGGTGATGGACTGATCGGCTGCGAGTTTGCCAACGACCTGGCCAGCAGTGGCTACGAGGTACATGTCATCGGCCTGGGCACGTGGCCGATGGAGCGCCTGTTGCCGCAAGCGGCCGGTGAGCATCTGCAAAAGGCCCTGACCGATCTGGGCGTGCAATGGAGTTTGGCAACCACTTTGCAGCGCATCGATCGCCGTAAAGATGGCTTCAACCTAAGCCTGGCCAACGGTGAAAAGCATCAGGCTGATCTGGTGTTGTCGGCAGTCGGCCTGCGCCCCAACCATGATCTGGCTATGGCCAGCGGCGTGGAGTGCGGACGCGGGATCAAGGTCGACGACTATCTGCAGACGTCCGCACCGGGAATTTATGCCTTGGGTGACTGCATCGAGATAAACGGGCAACTGCTGCCGTATCTGGCGCCGATCAATCAGGGCATCGAGGCCTTGGCCCGCACCCTGTTGGGCCAACCGACCGCCGTGCGTTATCCGCTGATGCCGGTGACGGTGAAAACCCCGGCGGCGCCGTTGTGCCTGCTGCCGGTGCCGTTCGATTGCACAGGCGAATGGCGCATCGAACCGACTGCCGACGGCATGAGCGCGGCGTTTCACGACGACGCCGGTGCCCTGCGCGCCTTTGCCCTGCTCGGTCGGCAGGCACAGCAACAACGCAGCGTTTGGCTGCAGAACTGCCAACTCGCTCAATCCAACGTGGCCTGAGAACAACAATATGAACAACCGCGCTATTCACCTGCCACACGATGACCAGGACTGCGGCTGGTACGCCGCCCTGCCCGCGCCCGCCGCGCCACGCCGGTTGACGGGTCGGCAACAGGTCGACTACGCCGTGATCGGCGCCGGTTTCGCCGGACTGGCCGCCGCCCGCCAACTCGCCGAACACCAGCCCGATGCGCGCATTGTGCTGGTCGATGCTCAGCGTGTCGGTTATGGCGCGTCGGGACGCAACTCGGGTTTCGTCATCGACTTGCCGCACAAAATGGCCTTGGAACATCCCGATCCCGCGCACAAGCAGCGCCTGCTCGGCCTCAACCGTTCCGCCATCGCCCAGTTGCAGCGCTTGATCGGGGAACACCGGATCAACTGCCAATGGTCCCACGCCGGTAAATACCAGGGTGCAGTCGGTGCGCGCGGCCTGGCGTATCTCGAGCATTTCGAACACTTGATGCGCGAACTCGGCGAGCCGTTTCGCAGTGTCGAGGGTCATGAAC
The DNA here is from genome assembly GCF_050586545.1 of Pseudomonas sp. WC2. NCBI lineage: Bacteria > Pseudomonadati > Pseudomonadota > Gammaproteobacteria > Pseudomonadales > Pseudomonadaceae > Pseudomonas > Pseudomonas sp. WC2. The sequence goes on from NZ_JBOBDR010000003.1 coordinate 354,571, forward strand.
TGGCCAACGTTCTCGGCACTCGCCATTACAGCCGTGCGGTGTACACGCCGGGCAGCTATCTGATGCAACCGGCGGCGTTGGTGCGCGGTTTGGCTGATTCGTTGCCGGGCAACGTCGAGTTGCTCGAAGAATCGCCGATTCAGGGTTTGCAACGTGACGCTCAAGGCCAATGGCTGTTGCAAGGTCGCGAAGGGCAAATCCGCACGCCGCGCCTGTTGTTGGGGACGAGCATTTTCACCCAGGAATTCGGCTATCTGCGCAGCCGTCTGTTGCCGGTGATGACGTTTGCCAGTTGGACCCGCCCGCTGACGCAGGCCGAAATGGACGCCATCGGCATCCAGGCAGACTGGGGCCTGACGCCGGCCGACCATGCTGGCACCACGGTGCGCATGACCCAGGATCGCCGTTTGATGATCCGCAACACCTACAAGCATGTGCCGCGCTACGGCAAAAGCGTCAGTGACAGCACTCGCCAAGAGATCCGCGCCGGGCATCGCAAGGCGCTGGTGTCGCGCTATCCGCAACTGGCCAACGTTGAATTCACCCACACCTGGGGTGGCGTCTACGCGATCTCGCGCAACTTCACCAACTTCTTCGGTGAGCTGGAAGACGGTGTCTACGCGACCGCTTGCGACAACGGTGTCGGTGCTGCGTGGGGCACGGTGTCGGGGACGCTGCTGGCAGATCTGGCCGTCGGCGCCGACTCGCAATCGCTGAGCGATATTCGCAATGTCACCGGCATGCCGTCGCGCAATCCGCCCGAGCCGTTACTCGGGATGGGCGTCCGCACTCGCATCCGCCTGGCCGCGTGGAACAGCCGGAGCGAACTGTGAGCAGCGCCTCTGGAAAAGGCCCAGTGCGGCGGATCGACCATCGCGACCTCGACTTCGTTCATCGCGGCGGCCCGCCCGGCGGCGCGATGGTTGCTCGCGCGCTGAGCAACGAAGTCTCGCCGAATCTCGGCGTCGGCTTCGCTCGCTGGGAAGGCGCCGAGGTCAGCTGGACTTTGCTCTATGACGAAGTCATCTTTGTCATCGAAGGCTGCTTCGAGCTTAAGGCCAACGGCGAGCATCATCGGGTCGAACCCGGACAGATGCTGTGGATTCCCGAAGGCACCGAGCTCGTTTACGGCGGCCATGCATTGTTTGGCTACGTGGTTTATCCGGGAGACTGGAAACAACGACACGGTTTGAGCTGAAAGTGTGGCGCTGCCTGATCAGCCAGCGCAGTGAACAAACCGTCGCGATAGAGAACGTTGATGTCAGTCAGAAGTGAGCGAGGCGCCACAGCCTGTGGCTTGTTGGCGATCCTGTTGTGGAGCACCGCCGCTGCCCTGATCCGCAGCGTCAGCGAGATGTTCGGCCCTCTGGGTGGTTCGGCGCTGATCTATTCTCTCGGTGCCGTGATGCTCGTGGCCCTGCTCGGCCGACCGCGACTGCGCGCGACCTCGTGGCGTTATCTGATCTGGGGCAGCGCGCTGTTTGTTGCCTATGAAGTGTGCCTGTCTCTCGCGCTGGGTTTTGCCAGTAACCGCCATCAGGCGATCGAGTTGGGCGTGGTCAATTACCTGTGGCCCTGCCTGACCGTGCTGTTGGCAATTGTCATGAACGGGCAAAAGGCGCGCTGGATGATTGTGCCGGGGACCGCGCTGGCATTGTTCGGGATTGTCTGGGTGGTCAGTGGCAATGGCCTTTCCGTTGATTCGATTGTGGCCAACGTTCAATCCAATCCATTGAGCTACAGCCTGGCGTTGGCCTGCGCAATCACGTTTGCGTTGTACTGCAACATCACTCGACGCTATGCGGGCGGACAAAATCTGGTGGTGTTGTTTTTCGCTCTGACTGCGCTTGTGCTATGGGGCAAATACGCGTTGAGCAACGAAGTTCTGCCTGCTTTCAACCTGCGCAACAGCCTGGAATTGATTGCCGCAAGTACCGCCATGGCCGGTGGTTACGCGCTGTGGAACATCGGCATTCTGCGCGGCAACCTCACCCTGCTTGCCACCGCCTCGTATTCGGCTCCGGTGTTGTCCTCGGCATTTGCCGCGGTGTGGCTGGGCGCGGCGCTGAACCTACAGTTCTGGCAAGGGGCGGTGTTGGTGACCGTAGGCTCGCTGTTGTGTTGGTGGGCCACGCGAGAACGCCACAGCGCCTGATAGGAATAGGCAAGGCTCGAAGACGAACCGGCATAGGTGCGCCGTATGCAGATCGCTACCATGGCTCCACACCTGAGCTTGGGAGATTGTCATGAGTCGCAGCAAAACCCTGTTCATCACCGGCGCGAGCAGCGGCTTTGGCCATGCTCTGGCCAAAGAAGCGCTTGCTACCGGGCACCGCGTCATCGGCACCGTGCGCAACGAAGCCGATTTGCGAAGCGTTCAGTCACTTTCCCCCGATAACGCCTACGCAGTCATGCTCGATGTCACCGACGTCCAGCGCATCGACAGCGTCGTCGCCCAAGTGGAAGCGACGCACGGCCCGGTCGATGTGCTGGTCAACAACGCCGGTTACGGTCACGAAGGCATTTTCGAAGAATCGCCGCTGGAGGACATGCGCCGTCAGTTCGACGTCAATGTGTTCGGCGCGGTCGCCGTGACCAAGGCCTTCCTGCCCTACTTCCGCCAGCGTCGCGCCGGCCACATTCTCAACATCACATCCATGGGCGGCACCATCACGATGCCCGGCATCGCCTATTACTGCGGCAGCAAATTTGCGCTTGAAGGGATCTCAGATACCCTGAGCAAAGAGCTGAGGCCCTTCAATATCTTCGTCACGGCGGTGGCGCCCGGCTCGTTTCGCACCGACTGGGCCGGGCGTTCGATGCAACGCACTGCGCGCAGCATTGCCGATTACGACGCCAGTTTTGACCCGATCCGCCAAGCCCGGGAAGCGAAAAGCGGCAAGCAGCTCGGCGACCCGCAAAAGGCTGCGCGAGCGATGCTGCAGATTATCGCCAGCCCCGCGCCGCCCGCCCATCTGCTGCTCGGCAGCGATGCGTTGGCGCTGGTGCGTGACCGACTGCAACAGGCGCTCGACGAGATTGATCAATGGCAAGCGCTGAGCCGCTCCACCGATCACTGAGAGAGGAAGCAATGACGCAGGCCGATGCCAGCACCGCGCGCATGGTGCACTTGATGGAAACCCTCGCCCCGGTCGAGGGCTACAACCTCAGCGCGCTCGATGATGTGCGTTTCCTGCGTTCGAATCGACCGCTGACCCGCACCCCGGTGCTCTACGACCCCGGCATCGTCATCCTCTGCCAGGGTCGCAAGCGCGGTTATCTGGGTGAAGACACTTACGTCTACGACGCCCAGCATTATCTTGTCGTGTCGGTGCCGATTCCGTTCACCATGGAAACGGACGCCACGGCTGCCGAGCCGATGCTCGCGATTTACATGCACCTGGATTTCCAGTTGGCCAGCGAGTTGATGCTGCAAGTCGATGAGGTGCATGGCCCCAGCGACGCCGAGCCCAAAGGCATGTACGCCTCGCCGATGGACGATTCGCTGCGCGCCACGACCTTGCGTTTTCTTGAGGCGATGAGCGTGGCCGGTGAGGCGCAGATCCTCGGGCCGGCGCTGGTGCGCGAGATTTATTACCGCATTCTCACCGGCGAGCAAGGCGGATCAATGCGCGCCGCGCTGCATCGTCAGGGGCATTTCGGCAAGGTGAGCCGGGCGATCCGCAAGATTCACAGCTGCTATCAGCAGCGCCTCGACGTCGAACAACTCGCCCACGAAGCGAGCATGAGCGTGCCGAGTTTTCACCTGCATTTTCGCAGCGTGACCGACACTTCGCCGATGCAATATTTGAAGTCGACCCGTTTGCATCAAGCGCGCCTGCTGATGCTGCGCCAAGCCATAAGCGCCTCGGCGGCGGCGTTCGACGTCGGCTATGAAAGTGCCTCGCAATTCAGTCGCGAGTTCAAACGCTTTTTTGGCCGGACGCCGCAGGCGGAAATTGAATGGATGAAGGCGACGTATGCTTTACCGGCGCCAGCCAAGCCATCCGAGTTCGTTTCGTCGCATTAGATCGGTCATTTTGCGCGATGAAGCGCGGCGCCGTGGTGCATCGCCAGATGCCCGGTCTTGTCACTTTTGACTTCGTACTGCGGATCATCCTTGGAAGCCGGCCGATGGCGGCCCATGAACTCGACATCCCGGGTATGCACTTTGACAACCTTGCCGCGAATCTCGCCGGCCTCGCTGTTCCAGTGAACCGCGTCGCCGACCTTGAATGACGTGGTCATGGCTTGCCCCTCACACTTGTTCAGTCCAGTCATTGCGACTCAGGATGCTCGCTCGACACCGAGTTGTTGGCCTCTACATCCGTCATGTCTTCATCGACCGGCGACTCATCGTCGGCAGGCAATGGAGCCTCGGGGGCATCCCGTTTCGGATCATGCCCCGTCTCATTGTCGGTGGTGCGGGTAACGTCTTGCTGTGAGCGGTTGCCCGGTGCATTTTCATCGATGTCCATGCTTGCTGCTCCGTACGGGTACACGGGAAATCCGTGCCTAAACGTGAGAGACGACCGCGCAGCGCAAGTGCCGGGCACTGGACGAACGGTGTACAAACGAAAAAGCCTGCCGTTAAGGGCAGGCTTTCGCTGGGCGACCCAAATCACTGGGCCGGGACAGCCGAACACCCTCTAATCGTAAAACGCCTCAACCGAGACTCGGCTGCCGACAAAAAAACTGTCCGCGACCAAACGCAACGGTTGCACATCGACGTCGCTGGTCTTCTCGCCAATCAACTGCTGGAAATGCCGGTACACCGCCGCGTACTCGCCCTCCTCGGCAACGGTCTGGCGCACCCCGTCGATGCTCAACAGCGCGCCACCGTTGTCCAGGCGCAACGTGCCTTCGGCGCAGCGAATCTGGATACTCCAGAGTTCGTCGTGGCCATGGTCGAAATCGAATTCGGCACGCACGTCGATAAGGCGTGGGTCAGACATTTTGATCGAGGCAGCAATCGGCGACTGGCAGTTGCTCGGCACGCGCAATTCCGCCGATTCGACGAAAAGCGGCAGCGCCAGCAAATGGGTGACGATCGACAAGGCATTGATGCCCGGATCGAAAACGCCGAGGCCGCCGGGTTGCCAGATCCACGCTTGCCCCGGGTGCCACTTGCGCACGTCTTCTTTCCAGTCGATCTGCACGCTCTGCAGTGTCCGCGTGGCCAGCCAGTCGCGGGCGGCCGCGATGCCCGGCGCGTAGCGCGAATGCCAGGCGAACAAGGCGCTGACGCCCTGCTCCGCCGCTTGATCCACCAGCGCCAGCGCTTCCCCCAGGGTCGCGCACGGCGGCTTTTCCACCAACACATGTTTGCCCGCCGCCAGCGCTTGTTGCACCAAGGCGAAGCGGCCTTGTGGCGGCGTGCAGAAGGCAATCGCGTCAACCGGCGGGCCGTTCTCCAGCAACTCGCCCAACGACTGAAAGTTTTCTACACCCGGGCAAGGCTTGCCCTGGGTGGCGACAGACACCAGCGTAAACGCCGGATTGGCGTTGATCGCCGGCACATGTTGATCCTGGGCAATCTTGCCGTAGCCCACCAGACCGAGACGAATCGGTTGCATCAATGACTCCGTTTTTATCTTGTTTTAGTCAGCGAGTCGGCAGATTAACGGCAAACACCGCGGGCGTCTGTCAACGCAACGTCACAACCGCTCACAGGATCAGGCAAGGATTGCACAGGAATGCACTATTTCGCTGGCGGGCAGAACAGCAAGAATGGCAACACGACCAACCGATTGAGGATGTTCCCATGCTTGTACAAGCCTACGGTGCCCACGCTGGCGACAAACCGCTTGAGCCGATGCAGATCACCCGCCGCGCCCCGGCCGCCCACGATGTGCAGATCGATATCGCCTTCTGCGGCATCTGCCATTCGGATCTGCATCAGGTGCGCGCCGAATGGGCCGGCACCCAATTCCCCTGCGTACCGGGCCACGAAATCGTCGGTCGCGTCTCGGCCGTCGGCGCCCATGTCGCCGATTACAAAGTCGGTGATCTGGTCGGCGTCGGTTGCATCGTCGACAGCTGCAAACACTGCGACGACTGCGAATCGGGTCTGGAAAACTACTGCGACGGCATGATCGGCACCTACAACTTTCCGACCCCGGACGCGCCGGGCTGGACGCTGGGCGGCTATTCACAAAACATTGTCGTGCACGAGCGCTACGTGCTGCGTATCGGTCATCCCGAAGCGCAACTGGCCGCCGTTGCGCCGCTGTTGTGTGCGGGCATCACCACCTACTCGCCACTGCGTCACTGGAATGCAGGCCCGGGCAAAAAAGTCGGCGTAGTCGGCATCGGTGGCCTCGGTCACATGGGCATCAAACTGGCCCACGCCATGGGTGCGCATGTGGTGGCCTTCACCACTTCAGAATCCAAGCGCGAAGCGGCTAAAGCACTGGGCGCCGACGAAGTTGTGGTGTCGCGCAATGCCGAAGAAATGGCCGCGCACGCCAAGACATTCGACTTGATCCTCAACACTGTCGCTGCGCCACACGACCTCGACGCTTTTCTCGTGCTGCTCAAACGCGACGGCGCCTTGACCCTGGTCGGCGCGCCAGCCACTTCGCACCCATCGCCGAACGTGTTCAACCTGATCATGAAGCGCCGCACGATTGCCGGCTCGATGATCGGCGGCATTCCCGAGACTCAGGAAATGCTCGATTTCTGTGCCAAGCACGGCATCGTTTCCGACATCGAATTGATCCGCGCCGATCAGATCAACGACGCCTACGAACGTATGCTCAAGGGCGATGTGAAATATCGCTTCGTGATCGATAACGCGACGCTGGCAGGCTAAACAGCAATCGCGGAAAAACGAAAAGCCTGCTTTTCAGGGCAGGCTTTTTCGTTTGCATCGCGTCGGCTTACTTTTGCTGAGCCGTCAGCGCCGAGTAGCTGTTCATCAGATTGCGGTAGTTCGGGATACGCTGCGACAGCAGATTGCCCAAGCCTTCAATGTCGTTGCGCCAGTCGCGGTGCAACTCACACGCCACCGAGAACCAGTTCATCAGCTGTGCGCCAGCCTGGGTCATGCGGCTCCACGCGGCTTGTTGCACAGTGGTGTTGAAGGTGCCGGATGCATCGGTCACCACAAACACCTCAAACCCTTCCGCCAGCGCCGACAAGGTCGGGAACGCTACGCACACATCCGTGACCACACCGGCAATGATGATCTGCTTGCGGCCGGTGGCTTTGATCGCTTTGACGAAATCTTCGTTATCCCAAGCGTTGATCTGACCTGGGCGAGCAATGTACGGCGCGTCCGGGAACATCTCTTTCAGCTCCGGCACCAGCGGACCGTTCGGGCCTTGCTCGAAACTGGTGGTGAGGATGGTCGGCAAGTTGAAGAACTTGGCCAGATCAGCCAAGGCCAGCACGTTGTTCTTGAACTCGTTTGGCGAGAAGTCCTGCACCAGCGAAATCAAACCGGTCTGGTGATCGACCAGCAGCACGATGGCGTCGTCTTTGTTCAAGCGGTTGTAAGTTGGAGTGGTCATGGTCTGCGTCCCTTTTCGATGTTGGAGTGTGTTGTTGCGTTCAAGTTGGACACAGATTACTGACGCATCGAAAAGGGATAAATCGGCTGGAATGTGTTTCACCGTCCACTCAGACAGGACAATGATGCGCGGTTGTAGGGAATACCCGAGGGATCAGCTCAAACGCCTAAAAGCTGCTTCGTCATCGCCATCGAAGTCTCAAGCGACTGCCCGGTGCGCTGCAGCTTGTTCAGCAAACTCGCGCCCAGCCACAGCTGATACAGGGTTTCCGCCAGATGCCGGGCGTCGCCTTGAGGCAGGTTGTTTTCGGCCTGGCCTTGCTCGATGCACAGGGTAATGCGCGCCACCACTTGCTCGGCGCCATCGCGCAACGTCAGGCGCATCGACTCCGACAGGTCGGCCACTTCAGCGCTGAGCTTGACCACCAGACACTCATCGCCATGCCCTTCGAGGGTGCAGCGGTTCTGCCAGCCCTGCCAGTAATCCATCAGCCGCTCGTAGGCGCTCAACCCCGGCAGCGTCAGGCGCCGCTCCATGTCGGCGAGGTAGCTAACGAAGTAATCCGCGAGCAAGGCCTGGCCGTACAGCTCTTTGGATTTGAAGTAGTGATAGAACGAGCCTTTGGGCACGCCGGCGGTTTGCAGGATTTCGTTGAGGCCGACGCTGGTGAAGCCTTTCTCGGCCATCATCCGGTGGCCGGTGTCGAGCAAATGTTGGCGGGTGTCGTCGTAGGTCGGTTTCATGGGGCGCACATTACCAGGCAATAGACCAGTCGTATATTTCGAGGAACGGAAGTTTGCCACACCTGTCGATGAAAAACCCCAGGATAAAAAATTACTAGACGACTGGTCTAATTGGAATCTATGCTGCGCCCCGACAAACGTATTCTGACCGGTGTGGCCGATGTGCGAATCCTTCGCTCCTTCGAAGACACCCGCTCCAAACAAGGTGCTCTATGAAAATCTTGATGGTTCTGACTTCCCACGATCAACTCGGCGACACCGGCAAGAAAACCGGCTTCTGGCTGGAAGAGTTCGCCGCGCCCTACTACGCCTTCAAGGACGCCGGCGCCGATGTGACCCTGGTCTCTCCGGCCGGTGGCCAACCGCCGCTGGACCCGAAAAGCGATGAGCCCGATGCCCAGACTGCCGAGACCGATCGCTTCCGCAAGGATCCGGCCGCGCAACAGGCACTGGCCAACACCGGTCGCCTGGCCGACGTTAGCGCTGATGGCTTCGATGCCGTGTTTTACCCAGGTGGCCACGGTCCGCTGTGGGATCTGGCCGAAGACAAGCAATCGATCGCCTTGATCGAAGCCTTTGACCGCGCCAACAAGCCACACGGTTTTGTCTGCCATGCACCGGGTGTGTTGCGTCACGCTCTTAAAGCCGACGGCAACCCACTGGTGCAGCATCGTCAGGTGACCGGTTTCACCAACGCCGAAGAAGCTGCCGTCGGCCTGACCGATGTGGTGCCGTTCCTGATCGAGGACGAGTTCCAGCGTCTCGGCGGCCATTACTCGAAAGTCGCTGACTGGCAGGTTCATGTGGTTGCTGACGGGCAATTGGTCACTGGCCAGAATCCTGCCAGCTCCGCGGCTGTCGCCAAAAAGCTGCTGGAAATGCTCGGCTGAAACCCTCGCACAACCCTCTGAACGCCGGGCGCGTATTGCTCGGCGTTATTTTTTCGCTCAATAAATAGTCGACTGGTCTAATAAACCACAGACAAGGTAACCCATGACCCACAGCCCTTTTTTCACACCCGCCACTTTGGGCAACCACACCCTGAAAAACCGCATTGTCCTGCCGCCCCTTACGCGCCAGCGCAGCACTCAACCGGGCAACATCGCCAACGAGTTGATGGCCGAGTATTACCAACAGCGCGCCGGCGCCGGTTTGCTGGTCACCGAAGGCACGCAGATCGAGCCTCGTGGCCAGGGTTACGCGTGGACGCCGGGCATTCATACGCCGGAGCAAATCGCCGGATGGCGCAAAGTCACCGAGGCTGTCCATGCCGTCGACGGTGTGATTTTCGCTCAGCTCTGGCACGTGGGCCGCGTCTCCCACACCGCGTTGCAGCCGGGTGGCGCCGCTCCCGTGTCCGCCTCCGCCGTGGCCACTGACCGTGTCAGCGTGTTCATCGAAACCGCGCCCGGCGCCGGTGAACTGGTCCCGCCGTCGGCCCCTCGTGCACTGAGCACCGATGAAGTTCAGAAGCTGGTTCAGCTGTACATCCAGGCGGCACGCAACGCGATGGACGCCGGCTTCGACGGCATCGAATTGCATTGTGCCAACGGCTATCTGGTCAACCAGTTCATCTCTGCCCACAGCAATTTGCGCACCGATCAATACGGTGGTTCGCTGCAAAACCGTCTGCGCTTTTTGAAAGAAGTGGTCGCTGGCGTGGCTGAGTGCATCGGCAAGGAAAAAGTCGGCGTGCGTTTCGCTCCGCTGTTCACCACCACCGATGAAGCGCGGACTTATCTGGGCATGGTCGAGGAAGATCCGCATACCACCTACATCGAAGCGATCAAAGTGCTGCAGGACGTCGGCATCGCTTATCTGTCCATCGCCGAAGCCGATTGGGACAACGCGCCGGCGATGCCGCAAACGTTTCGTCAGGCAGTGCGCGACACCTTCAGCGGCGCGATCATTTATGCCGGGCGTTACACCGCGGAATCCGGTGCGCAACTGCTTGAGTCGGGGCTGGCGGACCTGGTCGCTTTCGGTCGCCCGTTCATGGCCAACCCCGATCTGCCGGCACGCATTGCCAATGACTGGCCGCTAAATGCACTGAACCCGGCCACCGTGTACGGCGGCAATGCCGAGGGCTATGTGGATTACCCGGTTTATCCCGGTTAAACGTTAAACATCTCTTCTAAAACAGCCAGCGCACCTGGAACCTCAGGCGCGCTGGCTGTGCTTTTATATCGATCTCACGCACAAAAACCTATACACCAACTACAATCTGTACAACTATCCGGACTTAACGTCTAAACGTCCGCTCGGCGCCCTGCTGCCGCTCATTACGCTGAATCCGTGCCCATGAACAAAATCCATCGGCTGTGCCTGGTCCTCGGTGACCAGTTGTCTTTTGATCTGGCCTCGTTGGCCGGTCTGGATCGCGAACGCGACAGCGTGCTGATGGTCGAGGTCATGGAGGAAGCCAGCCATGTCGCCCATCATCCGCAAAAAATCGCGCTGATCTTCAGCGCCATGCGTCACTTCGCGCAGGCGCTGGAGAACCAAGGCCAGCGTGTGCATTACGTGACCCTCGACGACCCGCAGAACAGCGGCTCGGTGCCCGGCGAGTTACGCCGCTGGCAGGCGCACCTGCAGGCGAGCGAATTGCACCTGACCGAATGCGGCGACTGGCGTCTGGAGCAGTCGCTCAAGGACTGTGGCTTGCCGATTCACTGGCATGCCGACAACCGTTTCCTCTGCAGTCGCGACGAATTCCGCGCCTGGGCTGCTGGCAAAAAACAGCTGCGCATGGAGTTCTTCTATCGCGAGATGCGCCGCAAAAGCGGTCTGTTGCTCAACGGTGACGGCACCCCGGTCGGCGGCGCGTGGAACTTCGACGAAGACAATCGCAAAAGCTTGCCCAAAACCGTCAAGGCGCCCTACCCGGTGGGGTTTGCCAACGATGCAATCACCCACGACGTGCTCGCACTGGTCAAGGAACGCTTCGCCAATCACTACGGCAGTCTCGATACATTCAACTACCCGGTGACCCACGCCGACGCCCAAGCGTTGTGGGCGTACTTTCTCGACTATGGCCTGGCCGGGTTCGGCGATTATCAGGATGCCATGGCCAGTGACGAACCGTTTCTGTTCCATGCGCGCATCAGCGCCGCGCTCAATATTGGCCTGCTGGATTTGCGGCAGTTGTGCAGCGATGTCGAGTCGGCCTATTGGGCAGGCAGCATTCCCCTCAATGCTGCCGAAGGCTTTATCCGTCAACTGATCGGCTGGCGTGAATACGTCCGTGGCGTTTATTGGCTGGCCATGCCTGAGTACGCCGAAGGCAACGCTTTCGGCAACACGCGGCTTCTGCCCGAGTTTTACTGGACCGGCGCCACGCAGATGAACTGCATGCGCCAAGCCATCGGCCAAAGCCTCAAACACGCCTACGCCCATCACATTCAGCGCCTGATGGTGACCGGCAATTTCGCCCTGCTCGCCGGCATCGCGCCCAGCGAGATCTGTGAATGGTATCTGGCCATTTACATGGACGCGTTCGATTGGGTCGAGCTGCCCAACACCCTCGGCATGGTCATGCACGCCGATGGCGGTTACCTCGGTTCCAAGCCTTATTGCGCCAGCGGCCAGTACATCAATCGGATGTCCGACTACTGCCGCGACTGTGCTTACTCCGTGCGCGAAACCACGGCTGACAACGCCTGCCCGTTCAATGCGTTGTACTGGCATTTTCTGATGCGCCACGGCGACCTGCTGCGCGGCAATCAACGCATGGGCATGATCTACAAAAACCTCGATCGCATGTCGCCAGAAAAGCAGGAGGCACTCTGGCAACGCGGGCAGAGCCTGCTGGACCGACTGGATCGCGGCGAATCGTTATGAAAGCGCTTGAGCCGTGGCCCCCGTGCAACTTAAACCAGACGCCTCGGGTCAATGCCTGACAAAACTTGTGAAAGCTCACGGCAGTTCGCTGATTGCGCGCAAGGCAAACAAACACAACGCATGAAGGGTGGACATCCTGAAACAGCTTACTCGCGAGGAGCTTGAGTCCGAGGTCACGCGCCTGCGCCTGGCCGTCAAGGCGACCAGCGATGCCGTCTGGGACTGGGATCTGACGACAGACAAGATCCTCTGGAGCGACGCACTGCAGGAAGCGTATGGCTATGCGTTGGCGGCCATCGCACCCACTTGTGACTGGCGGTTTGCGCAGATCCACCCGCAGGATCGTGCGCGGGTCGAGGCCTCGATTCGCGCGGCAATTGATGGCGCGGGCACCCTCTGGAGCGCTGAGTATCGCTTCCGCTGTGAGGACGGTTCCTACGCCGAAGTGCTGGATCGCGGCCATCTGATTCGCAACGCCGACGGCCAGGCCGAACGCATGATCGGGGCGATGCTCGACCTGACGCGCTCGCGCAGCGCCGAATCCGCACTGCGCCGCAGCGAGGAGCGTTTCAGCACCATTCTGGAAACCATCGAAGCCGCGTTCGCCATCGTCCAAGTCAAATTCGACGCCGACGACCGCCCGATCGATTATCGCTTTGTCGAGGCCAACCCGGCGTTCGAACGTCAGGCCGGGGTCAACCTGCGCGGCAAGTGGGTGACGGAGTTTGCGCCCAACCTGGAAAGCTTCTGGTTCGAGACTTACGGCCACGTCGCCAAGACCGGCGAGCCGGCGAACTTCGAGAACTACGCCAATACCTTCGAACGCTGGTTCGACGTGCGCGCCGTGCGTGTCGGCGACCCGGCCGAACGGCAGATCGCGATTTTCTTCAGCGACGTGACCGAGCGCCGCGCCGCGCAGGAGCGCTTGCGCATCAGCGAAGCAGTCGCTCGGGAAAACGTCGAACGGGTGCAACTCGCCCTCTCCGCCGGCGCCATTATCGGCACCTGGCACTGGCATTTGCCCAGCGATCGTTTCAGCGTCGATGAAGGCTTTGCCCGGGTGTTCAACCTTGATCCAGCGCTGGGCCGCGACGGTCTGAGTCTGGAGCAAGTGGTGAGGACCGTGCATCCCGATGACCGCGATGGACTCACGGCGGCGATCAATGAAGTCATCGCCCGCGGCGGTCCCTACTCTCACCAGTACCGGGTCTGCGGTGCCGATGGTCATTACACCTGGATTGAGGCGAACGGTCGCGTCGAATGCGCCGAAGACGGCACGCCGCTGCGCTTTCCCGGCGTGCTTATCGACGTCGAAGACCGGCGCAATGTCGAAGCCGAACGCGACCGCGTCACCGCCGCCCTGAAAGCGCTCAACGACACACTGGAACAGCGGGTTTCAGCGCGCACCGCAGACCTGATGCAGGCCGAAGAAAAGCTGCGCCAATCGCAGAAAATGGAAGCGGTCGGGCAACTCACTGGCGGTCTGGCGCACGACTTCAACAACCTGCTGGCGGGCATTTGCGCATCGCTTGAGCTGATGGAAAAACGCATCGCCCAAGGTCGTGTGAACGACATCGACAAATACATGCTGATCGCCCAGGACGCCGCTAAACGCGCGACCGCCCTGACCCATCGCTTGCTGGCTTTCTCTCGACGCCAGACCCTCGATCCGCGACCGACCGCAATCAATGCGCTGATCGCCGGCATGAGCGAGCTGATCCAGCGCACGGTTGGCCCGAGCATTCGCCTGAAGACGGTCACCGCCGCTGATCTCTGGCCGGCCTTGGTCGACGCCAGTCAACTGGAAAACGCCCTGCTCAACCTGTGCATCAACGCCCGCGATGCGATGCCCGATGGCGGCAGCATCACCGTCGAAACCGCCAACCGCGCCATGGATGCTGAAGCGGCGCGGGCGCTGGACATGCCCGAAGGGCAATACCTGTGCCTGTCGGTCAGCGACACCGGCACCGGCATGAGTGCTGAGGTGATCGCCAAAGCCTTTGACCCGTTTTTCACCACCAAGCCCCTGGGCCAAGGCACCGGGCTGGGGCTTTCGATGATTTACGGTTTCACCAAGCAATCCGGTGGTCAGGTGCGGGTGCAATCGAGCGTGGGTCAGGGCACGACGATGTTGATTTACCTGCCACGATACTGCGGCGATGCAATCAACCCTCACGATGATGCGCAAAGCACCACCTCTGCGCAGGTAAAAGCGGGTGAGACCATCCTGATTGTCGACGACGAACCCACCGTGCGCATGTTGCTCAAGGATGTCCTGAGCGACCTCGGTTATCACCTGCTGGAAGCGGGCGACAGCGTCGAGGGCCTGGAAACCCTGCGCTCCACTGAACACATCGACTTGCTCATCACCGATGTCGGCTTGCCGGGCGGCATGAACGGCCGGCAGATGGCCGATGCAGGCCGGCAAATAAGGCCGAAACTCAAGACCTTGTTCATCACCGGGTATGCGGAAAACTCGGTGATCGGCAACGGCCAACTCGGCCCGGGCATGCAGGTGCTGACCAAACCGTTCGCCGTCGACACACTGGTTTCACGGGTCAGTGGTCTGCTGGCCATCGACGACCATTGAGCGATGTCCTCGGTACTGCAAAAAGCTGAAGCCCGCTTGTCAGGGCAGGCTTCAGATTGCCTCGCGTCGGCTTGTTTTTGCTGAGCCGTCAACGCCGAGTAGCTGTTCATCACGGCGCGGCTGCGCTGGAATTCGTGACCGAGGCCCGATGCAGCGCAGATGCAGTGAGCAGTCGTCACTTTTTCTTACACCTTTTGTCGCCCTATCCTGCGCCGCACGGCGATCCGCAGCCGTCGTCTGGTCTCAGTTTGGTATCATGCGCCGCTTTTACGGCTAACCCCCCGCCAGTCCTGCCGACTGACGGGCTGCAAAAGGCGGTATTAGATGACGGCTTTGTTGACTCGCCGCAAGGTGCTTGCGGGAATGGGCGTACTCGGGCTCGGCCTGCTCGCCGGCTGCGACACCCGCGGCCAACTGTCGTACAAGTACGGCAAGGATCTGAGTGACAAGATCCTCGGACGCACCTTCAAGCTGAAGAACACCGACGGCGAAACCATGTCGCTGTCGAGCTTTCGCGGCATGATGCCGATGATCTTCTTCGGCTTCACCCAGTGCCCGGCAGTCTGCCCGACCACCCTCGCCCGCGCGGCGAAAATCAAGAAACTGATGGGCAAGGACGGCGATCGTCTGCAGGTGATCTTCATCACCCTCGACCCCGAACGCGACACGCCGGAAATCCTCGACGCCTACATGAAGGCCTTCGACCCGAGTTTCGTCGCGCTGTACGGCACCGTTGAGGAAACCAAGGCCACCGCCAAGGAATTCGACGTGTTCTACGAGAAAGTCCCGGCGGGCGACACCTATACCATCTCGCACACGTCGACCAGCTACGTCTACGATTCCCGTGGCGGCTTGCGCATGGGCCTGTCCACCTCGCTTTCGGCAGAAGAATGCACGGAAGACTTGCTTACTGTTATGGAGGTTTGCTGATGCACCCTGTTCTGAACCACATCAAACGTGCCGCACTGACCCTGTCGCTGATGGGCCTGGCGTTCCAGGCCTCGGCACAGACCAAAATCGACGACGCCTGGGTCCGTGCCACCGTGCCGACCCAAACCGCCAGCGGCGCGTTCATGACCGTCACCGCCGACAGCGACAGCAAGCTGCTCAGCGTTGCCACGCCTGTGGCCAAAGACGTGCAGATCCACGAAATGACCATGAAGAACGACGTCATGAGCATGGGCCCGGTGAAGTTCGTCGAACTGCCGGCCGGCAAAGCCGTCAAGCTTGATCCGAATGGCTACCACGTGATGCTGATGGGCCTGAGCGCTCAGTTGAAAGAAGGCGAAAGCGTGCCGCTGACCCTGACCGTCGAGAACGCCAAGGGTGAGAAAGAAACCATCGAAGTCAAAGCGCCGGTTCGCGCGCTGACCAACATGGAAGGTCACGATCACAGCAAGATGCATTGATCTGACTGAGCGGCAATAAAAAGGGGCGGCCTGATCGATGATCGGACCGCCCCTTTTTTTGTGCGTGAAGACAACCCAAACAACTCAACCGTTACGCGACAGCGCTTTACGCACGCTGCTGCTGGTCATGCCCGCAGGTTCGGCGACAGCTTGGGCCTGAGGTTGCTCAGCGGCTTGCTCAGGCATTTGCACCTGGCCGGAGCGCCCTGCGTGGTATTGGCTTTCGACCTGCTGGTTCAAACGGGCCATAAAGGCTTCCAGTTCGGCAATCAACAGCTTCTTGCGCTTGGAGCCTTTGACGCACTCATAGATGTAATAACCCGTGCCCACCAGAAAGCCCAACACACCGGCGAGCAAACCGATGCCGACCCACATGGCGAAGGCAATCAGCAAGGGCTTCCAGCGAAACGGTGACAGGCCCAGATCGGTGTTCAGCGCTTTGGCGTCGCGAATCAAGTAGGTCTTGGTCGAGGAATGGTTTTGCAGATGAGTGTGCAGCAACTTCTCGCCATCGTTGCTCACTGCGCTGATCAGCGAAATGTGCTGGCCGCTGCGCAAAGGAATATCGAGCCCACGGAAACTTACATCGTGCTCGATGCCATCCGCCGTTCTGATCCAGAACTCATGGTTGATCACCATCACCGAGTTGATGTGCACCGCGATGGGCTGACCGTTACTGTCGAATTGACCGTTACCACCGGTGGAGGTGATGCGGGTTTCGCTCATTTTCTCGCTGCCCACCACTTCACCGCTCAACACGGTGAAATCAACGGTTACATCGCCATGGGTGAACTTGTGCATTGAGGGGTCCTTGGTGCGTCGGCCGACGTTCGGGATAGAAATCCATAGGCCGCGAATGCTACTAAGTGGCCATCTCCCTGTCCAGAACGCTCCGCCCCCTCATTGTTAATCGCCCAGTCAGCTACCCGCGCCACCATGCGCCTCTTCAAAGAAGTAATCCTTCCAGCTCCCCGCCTTGTTCTTCAGCACGCCGAGTTCCTGCAGTTTCTCGGCGTAGATGAACGTGCGTTGCGGCACCACGGTGAAATCGATTTCCGGGTCTTTGACGATTTGCTCGACCAGCGCCAACGGCAACTTCGATTGCTCTACGCGGATGTAGGCCTGGGCTGCGGCGGGTTTGTCGGCCTTGATGATTTTCTCGGCTTCAGCCAATGCGTCGTAGAACGCCTTGTAGGTTTTCGGGTTTTCGTCGTGGAATTTTTCCGTGGTGTAGAGCACGTTGAACGTCGCTTGGCCGCCGAGGATGTCGTAGGAGCTCAACACTTTGTGCACGTTGGGGTTTTGCAGGGCCTGGTATTGGAACGGCGGGCTGGAGAAGTGCGAGTTGATTTCCGAGCCGCCGGCAATCAATGCCGCTGTGGCGTCGGGGTGCGGCAGGCTGACGGAGATGTTGTCGAATTTCTTGAACTGGTCGTCACCGAATTCCTTGGCGGTTTCGATCTGCAAAGTGCGCGACTGGAAGCCCACGCCTGCCGCTGGCACGGCGATACGATCCTTGTCGCTGAAGTCCTTGAGCGTCTTGATGTTCGGGTTATTGGTCAGCAGGTAGTTGGGCATCGAGCCCAGCGCAGCGATGGCTTTGACGTTCTGCTTGCCTTTGGTGCGATCCCACACGGTGAGCATCGGCGGCACGCCAGCGGAAACCACGTCCAGTGAACCGGTCAGCAGCGCTTCGTTCATCGCCGTGGCGCCGGAAATGCTGTTCCAGTCGACCTTGATGTCGAGGCCCTGCTCTTTACCGTGCTTCTCGATGAGCTGCTGATCGCGCACGACATCGAGAATCAGATAACCGATGCCGAATTGCTGGGCGATGCTGATCTTGCCTTCGGCCTGGGCGCCAGTGCTGAACAGCGCACTCGCTGCTAGGGAAGCGGCCAACAGAGTCAGCGCGGAACGTTTGAACGGTGTGGCCATGACAACCTCGCAGCAGGAAGTGGTGTGCTGAAAGGCCTGACTTTATCGCTATAAAAAACAGAAATTAAATACCTTTATCGCATATCGATAGCACGAGGACGTTTGCCCGGCACAAAACGTCGGCCCGTTTTCACGCGGGATCTTCTTCGGTCTCGACTGCTTAAACAGCCTGAAACAATAAATCCCATTACGCCAATGCGGCCGATTGCCGTGCAACCTGAGAGCCCGTCCGGGCTGCAGACGATCCTCATCGTCATCAGCGACCCGGACAGCGGACCGCCCCAGCGTTTAAAAGGGCGATCAGACCGCCCACCCTTGGTATCATCGCCCACACTTTTTTGACGTTTTGATGACTGGAAGGTCTTTTTTTGTGAGTGCTCTTTTTCACCGGTTGCGGCAGCCCAATGCCCGCCTCTTCTCTCTGATTGTATTGGTATTGATCGTGCCGGCAGGCCTGCGCGCGGCATTGGGCTGGTCGACGCCAGTGGGTTACCTGTCGGACTTCGCCATCGGCAGCCTGCTGGTGGTGTTATTGCATCGTCGGGCGTGGTGGCTCGCCTTGCCGGTGTTGCTGTTCTGGGGACTGCTGGCGGTGGCGACAGCCGAGTTGGTCAGTGCCGTTGGCCGATTGCCGACGCCTGGCGACATTCATTACCTGATCGACCCGCAATTCGTGGAAAACTCCACCGGTGGCGGGCTGGCCCATCCCGCCGTCGGCATCAGTCTGTTACTGGCGTTGGCATTCTGGCTGCTGACCCGGTTCACCGCACGCGGTGTTTCCCGCCCCGCCCTGCCCCGCGCGTTGTGGAGCGTTCCACTGGTGCTGTTCGCGGCACATTGGGGTGTGCAAAACCAATGGCCCAACGAAGACGACCCGTGGCGCCAATACAACCTGCCGCACCAATTGCTCGCCTCACAGGTCGCCGACCTGCAGATTCAGGCCGAAGAATGGCTCGACGGCGATGTTGAAGAAGCCGCCCCCGCCATGGCCGGGCTCACCGATGTCGATCTCAACGGCCAGCCATTGCTGACCGCGCCCGGTCAGGCGCGCAACGTACTGATCATCGCGCTGGAAGGCATTCCCGGCGCTTACATTCGCGCCAACCGCGAGGCCATCGGCAGTCACTATCAGGAAGACCTGATGCCCAATCTCAGCCGCTGGGCCGAGCGCGGGATGAACACGCCGGATTACGTCTTGCACACCCACCAGACCATTCGCGGCCTGTACGCGATGCTGTGTGGCGATTACGACAAACTCAACAACGGCACGCCCAAGGGCGTGGAAATGCTCACCCTGCACGAGCGCAATCAGGCCTGTCTGCCAGCGCAACTGCGTGCGCACGGCTTTAGCACCCATTACCTGCAAGGCGCCGGGCTGCGCTTCATGGCCAAAGACAAAATCATGCCGCACATCGGTTTCGATGCGACCCATGGCCTGGAATGGTTCACCAATACCAACTACCTCGAATTCCCGTGGGGCAAGGATGACAAGGCGTTCTTCGAAGGCGCGCTGGATTACGTCGGCCAACTGAAAAAGCAGAAAAAGCCGTGGATGCTGACGTTGCTGACCGTCGGCACCCACCAGCCCTACTCCGCCCCGGAGGAGTATCTGGAGCGCTACGAAACGCCTAAACAGGCCGCCGTCGGCTATCTCGATGATGCGCTGAACCAGTTCCTCAGCGGTCTCGAACGCCAAGGTGTGCTGAAAGACACGCTGGTGGTGATCACCTCGGACGAATCCCACGGCATCGACGGCGTGCGTCTGGCCTCTTCGTGGGGCTTCAACCTGACCCTGGCGCCGGAGCACGAGCAACTGCCACGGCTTAACAAAGGGGTTTATGGCCACGTCGATCTGAGCACCTCAATTCTCGACTACTTCGATCTGCCAGTGCCTTCAGCGTTGAGCGGTCGCTCGCTGTTCCGTGATTACGATTCCGGTCGCGAAATCATGTCGTTCACCAACGGCAAACTGCGCTACCACAACGGTCAGGGGATCTTCTCCGAGTGCGACATGCCGCGCCGCTGCCGCTACTACGAAAGCGCCGGTTTCATCGCCGAAAGCGCCACCTACAAAGGCAACTACAGCGGTCACCCGGCCCGGCAGATTGCCGCGCGCGCCAACGCGCTGGACCTGTCGCTGCTGCGCACACCGCTCAATCATCGCTACCAGTTCGGCAGCACCAACGTCATCCCGCTGCAAGCGCAGATCAAGGATGACTGGGCCGACAACCTGATCGGCGCGCAATACCTGGAAATGCCCAAGGGCTCGCACACCCGCGTACGCTTGACCGTGCGCTCGATCGACCCGCAGCAAGCGGCGTACATTCAGCTCAAGGCCAAAGAGTTCGAGCAGGACGTGCAGCTGGGGCTGCCGGCAGAAATGGTCGCCACGGCCGACCAACCGCTGGAAATGGATTTCAGTTTCGACAACCCGCAGCCGCGCAAAGCCTTCTCTTTTCATCTATTGGGATATGGGCAAGGCTCAGTCGAAGTGACCGATTTCAGCGTGATCACGCAATTGCCGGGGCAGGAAGACATCATTGACGAAGTGCCGGAGGATGATACGGCGCAATCGAGTTGAAGTAAGTGACGTTAAACGGGGCGCAAATGGGCGCCCCCACAATGGACTCACCACTTGTTGGTAATATTGAATTTCCCGGTCACTTTCCTTTTATCCTCCAACGTGAAATCAATAGTTCCTTCGATACTGTCTCGATTTTTATCGAAGGTCACTGTTGTTGAGCCTGATCCCACCAGAGATTTGCGTTCGTTGATCGTGACATCCCATTGCAGCCCATCGTGGTAATGTTCCACCTTATGCGGCCCCTCACCCGGCAGTGCGGTGGGAACGGAAAAAACCACCTTATTCATATCCCCTTCATACCCCAGAATAAAGTAATCCTCGTTCGCAAAATGAAGCACAACTACGTTTGTCTTGAGAAATGGCACACCGTCGACCTCTGCGGTGAATTCACCAACCCCTGGCTTTTTTTCCTGCGTGGTCATAATCAATTCCTTGGCATTTATCCAGCGGACTTCGAGAGTTTCCGCGACGTATGAAAGTAGACGTATTAAACAACCTGCCCACAACTGTCATTTGTGACAGGTTAATTAGAACCTTTCGGAATAAAAAAGCAGATCCGAACCACCTCCGTTCATAGCACCTGAGAGACTTTCCCTATCAACGTCCAATAGTCGGGCTATTAGCTGACTTGCCAAGTCGGGTCTAGCCTTACTAGTCCGAAGTCGGCACGAGCCGGCCGTAGAAGACCTGATAAGGACCCGAACATGGCAAACGAATCGAAATGCCCGTTCAACCACGCTGCCGGTGGTGGTACGACGAACCGTGACTGGTGGCCGGATCAACTCAATCTGAAAATCCTTAGCCAGCATTCGCCCAAGTCCGACCCGCTGGGCAAGGATTTCGACTACGCCAAAGCCTTCAAGAGCCTGGATTTCCAGGCGCTGAAACAAGACCTCACCGCGCTGATGACCGACTCCCAGGATTGGTGGCCGGCCGACTTCGGGCACTACGGTCCGCTCTTCGTACGCATGGCCTGGCACAGCGCTGGCACCTATCGCACCGCCGATGGCCGCGGTGGCGCGGGCTCTGGCCAGCAACGCTTTGCCCCACTCAATAGCTGGCCAGACAACGTCAGCCTCGACAAGGCCCGGCGTCTGCTGTGGCCGATCAAACAGAAATATGGCCGCAACATTTCCTGGGCTGACTTGATTGTCCTCACCGGCAACGTCGCGCTGGAATCCATGGGCTTCAAGACTTTCGGTTACTCGGGCGGTCGCCCGGATGTCTGGGAACCCGACGAAGACGTGTATTGGGGCTCGGAGCATGAATGGCTGGGCGGCGACAGCCGCTATGGCAAAGACAAGGCACCCATGCAGGAGCCCGGTGACGGCACACTGGTCGCCGAACCGGATTTGCACGGCAAAGAAGAAAGCCGCACCGACCAAGGCGAACGCAACCTGGAAAACCCGCTGGCCGCCGTGCAGATGGGCCTGATTTATGTGAATCCGGAAGGCCCTGAAGGTAATCCGGATCCGGTCGCTTCCGCCCACGACATCCGTGAAACCTTTGGCCGCATGGCCATGAACGACGAGGAAACCGTGGCGCTGATTGCCGGCGGCCACGCCTTCGGTAAAACCCACGGCGCCGGCCCGGCCGACAACGTCGGCCCTGAGCCGGAAGCCGCCGGCCTTGAAGAACAGGGCCTCGGCTGGCGCAACGCATTCGGCACCGGCAAAGGTGCCGACACCATCACCAGCGGCCTGGAAGTGACCTGGACCACCACGCCCACACGCTGGAGCAATAACTACCTGGAAAACCTGTTCGGTTTCGAATGGGAACTGACCAAAAGCCCGGCCGGCGCGCATCAGTGGATTCCGAAAAATGGCGGCGGTGCCGGCACCGTTCCCCACGCCCATGATCCGAATAAAAAACTCTCGCCGACCATGCTCACGTCTGACCTGGCGCTGCGCTTCGACCCTGCTTACGAGCAGATTTCGCGGCGCTTCCTCGCCAACCCGGATCAACTGGCCGATGCCTTCGCCCGCGCTTGGTACAAGCTGATTCACCGCGACATGGGCCCGCTGTCACGCTACCTCGGCCCGGAACTGCCGAACGAAGAACTGCTATGGCAGGACCCGATTCCTGATGTCACGCATCCGCTGATCGACGACAGCGACGCCGCCGGCCTGAAAAGCAAAATCCTCGGCTCGGGTCTTTCGGTATCGCAACTGGTCTCGACCGCTTGGGCGGCCATCTCCACGTTCCGGGGTTCGGATAAACGCGGCGGCGCCAACGGTGGACGTCTGCGTCTGGCGCCGCAGAAATTCTGGCAGGCCAACCAGCCTGAGCAGCTGGACAAGGTGCTGAGCGCACTCGAAGGGATTCAGAACGAGTTCAACAGCGGTGCCGCTGGCAAGAAAGTCTCGCTGGCCGACCTGATCGTGCTGGCCGGTAACGCCGGTATCGAACAAGCGGCGAAGAACGCCGGTCATTCGGTTTCAGTGCCCTTCACGCCGGGACGTGCCGATGCGAGCCAAGAGCAAACCGACGTTGAGTCGTTCGGGTTTCTTGAACCGATTGCCGATGGCTTCCGGAATTACAGCAAGGCCAAGTACACCGTTTCCGCCGAAGCGCTGCTGATCGACAAGGCGCAACTGCTCACCCTCACTGCGCCGGAAATGACTGTGTTGCTCGGTGGCTTGCGGGTGTTGAACACCAACGTCGGGCAAACCCGTCATGGTGTTTTCACCAGCCAGACTGAAGCGCTGACCAACGACTTCTTCACCAACCTGCTGGACATGGGCGTGGAGTGGAAGCCGACTTCGAGGGATGCGGATGAGTTCGAGGGACGTGACCGCAAAAGCGGCAGCGTGAAATGGACGGCGACCCGCGTGGATCTGGTATTCGGTTCCAACGCGCAGTTGCGCGCATTGGCCGAGGTGTATGCCAGTGCGGATGCGAAGGAGCAGTTTGTTAAGGACTTCGTCGCAGCGTGGACGAAAGTCACCAACCTGGATCGTTTTGACCTGAAATAACTGACTAAACGTAAACCATTGTGGGAGCGAGCTTGCTTGCGAATACGGTGTATCAGATGACATTTGCGTCACTGACACGCCCTTTTCGCGAGCAAGCTCGCTCCCACATTTCGTTATGCGTTACGCCAAGCTTTTGCTGACGACTTCGTACACATCACTCGACAACTGCCCCGACGCCCGAATCCGCTCCAGCTCAGCCTTCATCAACGCCTGACGAGCGCTGTCGTATTTGCGCCAGCGAGTCAGCGGCGCCAGTTGGCGCGAAGCGATCTGCGGGTTGAAGCCGTTCAGTTCGATCACCAGATCCGCGAGGAAGCGATAGCCAGAGCCATCCGCGGCGTGGAAGTTGATCAGGTTCTGCCCGGCAAACGCGCCGACCAATGCACGCACCTTGTTCGGGTTCTTGATGTTGAACGCCGGGTGCTGCATCAATGCCTTCACGCGCTCCAGACCGCCCGGCAAGGTGCTGCCGGCCTGCACGCTGAACCACTGATCCATGACCAGCGGATTGTCCTTGAAGTGCTCGGCGAAACTGGCCAGCGCCAGCGCCTTCTGCTCTTCGAACGGCGAGTTGACCAACACCGCCAGCGCGGTCAGGCGCTCGGTCATGTTGTCGGCGTTTTCGAACTGCTCCAGCGCCGCCGCGAGGACTTCCGCTTTGCCGCTGAGCATCAGGTACGACAGCGCGATGTTCTGCAATGCGCGACGGGCGAAGTGCTCGGCTTCAGCGACGTAAGGCGTTTGCTTCGACAGATCACGGTTGGCCTGGTAACGCAGCCACAGCGCTTCGAACAAACTGTCCGCCAGTTGCTTGCGGGCAAATTCGCGAGCGGTGTGAATCGCCTCGACATCCGCCACTTCGCTGATTTCAGTCAGGTAGGCCTCACCCGGCAACGACAGCATCTCCGCGACCATCGCCTGATCGAGCGACTCATCGGACAGCACGGTTTTCAGCGCCGACACCAGACGCGGGTCAAGCTTCAGGCTCTCGCCCTTCTGATGCTGGCCGATCAGCTCTTGCAGCACCTGCACCGACAGTTGCTGACCGGCATCCCAGCGGTTGAAACCGTCGCTGTCGTGCTGCATCAGGAACATCAACTGATCGCGGTTGTACGGGAAGCTCAGTTTTACCGGCGCCGAGAAACCGCGTAGCAGCGATGGCAGTGGCTGTTCAGCGATGTCGACGAAGGTGAAAGTCTGTTCAGCTTCGGTCACCGAAATCACGCGGGTGGTGCCCTGCGCCGATGCTTCGCCAGCCAGACGCAAGGCAATCTCGTTGCCTTGGCTGTCGAGCAGGCCGAGTTCCACCGGAATCACGAACGGCAGTTTTTCAACTTTGTCCGGGGTTTCCGGGCAGCTCTGGCGGAAGGTCAGGCTGTAGGTTTTCGCCGCGGCGTCGTACGACTCGCTCACCGCCAGACGCGGTGTACCCGCCTGGCTGTACCAGCGCTTGAACTGGGTCAGGTCGACGCCGTTGGCATCTTCCATCGCCTTGATGAAGTCATCGCAAGTCACTGCCTGACCATCGTGGCGTTCGAAGTAGAGATCGCTGCCCTTACGGAAGCCTTCGGTGCCGAGCAAGGTGTGGATCATGCCGACCACTTCCGAGCCCTTTTCGTAAACGGTCAGGGTGTAGAAGTTGGAGATCTCGATGAAGCTGTCCGGGCGCACGGCGTGGGCCATCGGGCCGGCGTCTTCGGCGAACTGGTGGGTACGCAGGTAAGCCACGTCCTGAATGCGCTTGACCGTGGCCGAGTTCATGTCGGCAGAGAAGCCCGAGTCGCGGAACACGGTGAAGCCTTCCTTCAGCGACAACTGGAACCAGTCGCGGCAGGTCACGCGGTTGCCCGACCAGTTGTGGAAGTATTCGTGAGCGACGATCGCTTCCACGCGCTGGTGTGCAGCATCGGTCGCAGTTTCGGCGCGAGCGAGCACGGCGCTGGAGTTGAAGATGTTGAGGCCTTTGTTCTCCATCGCGCCCATGTTGAAGTCGTTGACCGCGACGATCATGAAGATGTCCAGATCGTACTCGCGACCGTAGACCTCTTCGTCCCAGCGCATCGACTTCTTCAGGCTGTTCATCGCGTGCTGGCACTTGTCGATGTTTTCCGGCTCGACGTAAATGCGCAATGCAACGTTGCGATCAGTCATGGTGGTGAAGCTGTCTTCGACGCACCACAAGTCACCGGCCACCAGCGCGAACAGGTACGCCGGTTTCATGAACGGGTCTTCCCACGTCGCCCAGTGGCGGCCGTCTTCGCCCGGGCCCGAGGCGATCGGGTTGCCATTGGAGAGCAGCACCGGATAGCTGTGCTGTTCGGCGACCACGGTGGTGGTGAACTTGCTCATCACGTCCGGGCGATCGAGGTAATAGGTGATCTTGCGGAAACCTTCGGCCTCGCACTGGGTGCAGAACATCGTGCCGGACTTGTACAGGCCTTCCAGTGCGGTGTTGGTTTCCGGGTGGATCTTGACGCTGGTGTCGACCGTGAAGGTTTCGCTGGTCGGTTGCAGGGTCAGGTGGTTTTCCGTGAGCTGGTAATCGGCGTCAGCCAACTGCTGATCCGCGAGGGTCACCGAAAGCAATTCCAGCTGCTGGCCATCGAGCACCAGCGGCGGCAGGCCCGCGCCACGGGCCGGGTTGCGGCGCATCACCAGTTGCGCGTGAACCAGGCTGTGGTCCTCGAACAACTCGAAGGTCAGGTGTGTTTCGTCGATCAGGTACTCGGGCGCCTGATAGTCCTTCAGGTAAATCATCTTCGGTTGTTCGGTGCGCATGCTGAAGTCCTTATTGATGCACGGCGAGCTGATAAGCCGTGTACTTGCGAATGTTGATCACGCCGGTATCGAAGATCAGGTACTGGCCTTTGATCCCCAACAGCGTGCCTTCGGCAATCGGGTTCTTGTCCAGGTTGAAGCTGACGATTTTGGCCGGGTATTGCTCGACTGGATAGCGGATCTCGAGCGGTTCGACATCGGCAATCGTCTGAATAGCTTGTAGGCCGAATCGCTCTTGCAAACCTTGCAGACCCTCAGCACAGCTTTCAAACAACTGGTCACGCACCTGCGCCAGATCCACCGTCACCGCATCGCCCTTGAGCAATGCACGCCAGTTGGTTTTGTCGGCCACCTGGCTGCGGAACAGATCTTCAACGAAGCCCGATTGCTGCCGTGTCGAGACGCGCATGATCGGCAACGCCTGACAGGCACCCTGATCGATCCAGCGAGTCGGCAACTGGGTAGCACGAGTGATGCCAACCTTGATGCCCGACGAGTTGGAAAGGTAAACCACGTGGTCGGTCATGCAGAACTGCTCGCCCCACGCTGGATCGCGGCAGGTGCCGGCATCAAAGTGGCAGCGTTCCGGGCTCATGATGCACAGGTCGCACTGCGCCAGTTTGGTCATGCACGGGTAGCAATAACCCTGACTGAAACTGGTTTTGGTCTTGCGCCCGCAATGGGTGCAATGGATCGCCCCCAGGTATTCCAGACGCACCGTGGTGCCGATCAATGGGTTGACCGGCACCTCGACGTCATCCAGACGAAACGCGTATTGCACGTTCGGCCCGTCGAGGCGCGCCGACATTTTACTGATTGCACCGCGGCCAATCTCGATCAATGGATGGCATCCGACTTGAACAGGATGTTCGGCACTTCGATCGACTTCGATGCACATTCCTGCGGGCCCATGTAACCGGTGCGCTGGTCTTCAGGCAGGTTCTGGATTTCCCAGGCGATCATCGCCTGCAACGACAGTTCGCGCTGTTCAGCGGTGAGCTTGCCACCGTCGGACCACTTGCCGATTTCCACGGCCAGTTTCAGGCTCTCGTAGATGTCCGGGGTGATGTTGTTGATCATGTCGTTAAAAGAGGACATCAGGGTCTCCGTGCTCTTTATCTGCTGAAAATTTAGGCGGCCAGTTTACGGCGGTTATACAAACCGCCCAACAAACCGGTGAAGCATCCGATGAGTAACCCGCCGACGTGCGCCGCATTGGCGATTTCGCCGAAGCCGATCATCGAGATCAGCCCGGACATGCACACCAGCAACCACACCAGCATCATCACCAGCACGCCGCGCGGCAGGCGATAAGCCGGGTTCGGCGACAGCAGCTGGAAGATCCAGCAGTGCCCGAGCAAACCGTAGAGCACGCCGGACAAGCCGCCGAACAGGGTCGCGCCGCTCCAGGCAAATTGTGCGTAGTTGGAAACGAGGCTGAACAACAGCGTCAGGCCGATCAGGTTGATGCTGCCCTGACGCGACTCGATGCGCCGGCCCAGCTCCCAATACCACATGCCGTTCATGGCCAGGTGCAGGATGCCGAAGTGGATCAGCATCGGCGTGACCAGCCGCCACCACTGCCCCGCCGCCAAGCTGTCGGCCAACGGCACAAAATGGATGTACTCGCCGACCACCTGGAAATCGAGGAAGGTCAGCCAGCGCAAGGTTTGCAGGTTTTCGCCCAGATACGTCAGGCCGCCGACAATCAGGCACAGCAGCAGAATAAACCCGGTGGCTTTGGCGTACTTCAATTGTTCCGCGAAGCTCGGGCGCTTCGCGGTCTGCGCGACGGGGATATCCAGTTGCTGATCGGGATCGCCGGCTGGGAACCGCTCGTACAGCGAACGCACGTCTTCACTGATCTCAGACGGTGCCCACAACACTTGTTCGCCCGCCTCTTCGCTGACCCGATGGGGAACCTGCATGCGCTGCAGCAGCTTGACGAAACCGCTCAAATCCACCGCCAAGGGCAGACGCAATACCGCTACCGCACTCATTGCAGCACCTCCGGCCGCTCGACATCGACCCAGACAAATTTATTGGGATCCAGACGTGTTTCCTGATCCAGACGATAAGCAACGAGTTTGCCGTACAGCACCGCGCTGTAATCCAGACACGCCAGATTCGGGCGGATCGGCGCCGGTCTGCCGCTGCGCCAGTAATGGCCGACGAACAACAACGGCTCGTCGACGCCGTAGCGCAGCAAGTTGTTTTTTTCACTGGAGGTTAGCGGCTTCTGCGCCACCGGATCTGGCAGTGCATCAGGCTGGAAAACGATATCGCCGTAGGTTTTCGGATCGTCTTCCCAGAACTTGGTGCGGAAGAACGAACGCACCAGACCATCGCCGCTGGTCATGGTCAGACCATCCGGCAGGCGCATGTCGGTGCCGCGCAGCAAACGGTCGAACACGGTGCAGGCGAAACTGTCCGGCACCGCCGAGGCTTGCAGGAAGTGCTCGTCGATGCAGCCATTGGGAAACAGCGCGCGCAGCGGTTCGATCAATCCGGCATCCCAGCAAGCGTGGACGACACGGAAACGCCCGGCATCGACAAACAACGGCAATTCGTAGAACCAGCGCTGGAAGTCATGCCAGTCAGCCGGATGGCCTTCAAATTGAGTCAGGGTTTCGTGGAGCAGGCGCGCATGGCGCGGCGTGTGTTCGCGGACGAACTGCTTGCCGCTGCCCGGTGGCGCCGGGGTGCTCCAGCCGAGCGCGTTGAATTCGTGGTTGCCCATGATGCACAGGGCCTGACCGGCCTCGACCATGTCATGGACGATGTGCAACGCCTCGCGAATGCGCGGGCCACGGTCGATGATGTCGCCGACGAACACGGCCATGCGCGATGGATGCCGCCAGACCCCGCCCTGCTTGTGATAACCGAGGCGGTCCAACAAGTGTTCAAGGGTCAGGGCGCATCCGTGCACGTCACCAATCAGGTCATAACTGCGCGCGGGATCGAGCATCAGTCGCCTCCACCGCCCAGCTTGCTGCCCCAGCCGAGCTTGGTGCGGCAGACTTCGTAGTAGTTATGGTCGAGCGGATGAATCAGGCGCAGCTTCTGCGCTTTTTTGCTGACGGTGATGGTATCGCCCGGCGCGCAGGTAAAGTGGTTCTGCCCGTCGCAGGAGACTTGCGGGTAAATCTGCATGTTTTTCGACACGACGATTTTCAGCTCACTGTTGCCATCGACCACGATTGGCCGGCTTGACAACATATGGGGGTACATCGGCACGATCACAATGGCATCGAGCTTGGGATGCATGATCGGCCCGCCCGCAGACAGCGCGTACGCGGTGGAACCGGTCGGCGTGGCGACGATCAGGCCGTCAGCCTTCTGGCTGCAGACGAACTGGCCGTCGATGTACAGCTCGAACTCGATCATCCGCGTCGATTTGCCCGGGTGCAGCACCACGTCGTTGAGCGCATCGCCCTGGCCGATGGCCTCGGCGTGACGGCGAACTTCGGCTTGCAGCAGGAAGCGGTTTTCCACCAGATAGTGGCCGTCGAGCACCTTGGCGACTTCGACTTCCAGCTCGTCCGGGCGGATGTCGGTGAGAAACCCGAGGCTGCCACGGTTGATGCCGAGCACTGGAATATTGTGTTTGGCCAGCGCGCGGGCGGCGCCGAGCAGGCTGCCATCACCGCCGACGACGATGACCATGTCGCAGACTTCGCCGAGCATCTTGCGCGACGAGGTTTGCAAGCCGTGGCCCGGCAGGACTTCGGCGATGGTGTCTTCGAGGATCACATGCAGGTGACGATCGAGCAGAAACCGTTTCAGTCGGCGGACGGTATCCAGCACCTGGGAACTGCCCAGGCGACCGATGATGCCGATATTACGAAATTGCTCCATGGGACCTCTGCGGACAATCGAAAACGCGAAAACCACGATTATGGGCGAAAGCGCCGGTTAGACAAAATCCTTTCAGCCTCAAGGGTGTGCTCGTGTTTACGGCTATGCTCGCAAGATGATCCTATTTCCAGATTTGCTCCAGTTGCCCCACCAATTACGTCACCCGGAGGTGCGGGATCTGGCGTGGGTGATCCTCGCCCCGCCGATGCTCGCCACCACGCCATGGCCGCAACGCCATCCGTTGGCCGGCAGCGACTGGGTGCATGACCCCGAACGCCTCGAGCACTGGTTGCGTGAGCTCGACCGCGACAGTTATGGCTTGCTGCATTGGTTGTCGCAGGCGCGCACGCGGCGCCTGGGCCTGTATTACGAGCGGCTGTGGCAGTTCGCCGTGGAGCATGCGCCCGGCATCGAATTGATTGCGGCCAACCTGCCGATTCGCCGCGAGGGCCACACCCTCGGCGAACTGGACATGCTGCTGCGTGATCGCGATGGCGTGCATCACCTGGAACTGGCGATCAAGCTTTACCTCGGCCCGCAGGAGGGTGACGGTCGTGACTCGGCGCAATGGTTGGGGCCGGGTTGCCATGATCGACTGGACCGCAAACTGGCGCATCTGGCGCAACATCAATTGCCGATTTCGGCGCGCCCGGAGAGCCGTGAAGTGCTGGCGAAGCTGGATATCGAGGTGTTCAGTGCACAGCTGTGGCTGGGCGGTTATCTGCTCTATCCGTGGCCGGGTCAGGCTGAATCGCCGAGCGGTGCGCACCCGCAACATTTGCGTGGCAGTTGGTTGCATCAGAAAGACTGGGCGGCGTTCGTCGCGCAACGCCCGGCCGGGCGCTGGCAGCCCCTGCCCCGCCATGCCTGGCTGGCACCGGCGCATTATCCGGCGGATCAGACGTGGACCACTGAACATTTGCGGATGTGGCTGGAGGATCTGGAGCCGCTGGCGCCAGCGCAGTTGCTGGTGCGCCTGACCGAAAATGCGCGGGGGGAATGGGAAGAGGCGGAGCGGTTGTTTCTGGTGTCGAATCTTTGGCCGAATGTGCCGGGGCAATCCTGAGACATGTGGTGTGTGATATG